>CAKRCD010000004.1 GCA_934307065.1 uncultured Bariatricus sp.
AATTATATAGAGAAAATCAGAAAAAAGGAAGCTGCCGCTTCACGATTTAGAAATCGTTAAAGCGACAGCCCCTTTTCTTTTATTACTTTTCCGTTACTAATTTCTGAATTTCTTTATTCACTCGATTTCGAAGATTTATTAAGTACATATCAGATTTTGGATAACGCTTGAATGTCAATGGTTCATCCAAATCTCCTTCTATTAATTCCATAACATGTTCTTTACTTGTCAGACTTTCTAATAACTCTAACGCACGTAAATCTGTCAGCGCCTCATAATGAACCATCATACGAATGGATTCTTCCGGATGTCCATCCGCTCCCGGATACACAAGGAATGGATCACCTGCCGGGAAACCATTTCCTGCATCCGTTACCTGATACGGGTTAATATGTTCATAGGAATGCTGTGTATTGTAGAAATTATAGCCCCAATGCAAAATACCTATAATATCATATTTATAAAGCTGTACACCATAAATACGGTTTCTTGCTGACGGCATTGACATAAACCGATTACTTACCTCATAGAACTGGCCTGTACAATAATAGGTCCACATTTCTGTCAGTCCATGCTCCAAAAATTCTTCAATTTCGTTATTGCCAGGAATTGGCTTACTTATCAATCCATGCTTATAAAATTCATAGCTGGAAAGTGCATCAAACGTATGGAATCCATCCAGCATATTGCCCAAAGATTCTTTCGCAGCCTTAAAGGTTTCTAAATGCACTTCTCTTGGTTCATCCGAAATATGGAAATATGTAACATCCGCTATTTCCCATTCTTTCAATTTTTCTACCAGTTTCGGCAGGAACGCTTCCAAAAACTTTGTATATTCTCCTACTGCCGGTGTATGCCATCCAAAAATCCTTTCCTCTTTACCATCTACCATAGCTACAACTTTTGGAGCATACTTAGCACCCCACTGTGAAAACAGATGAGACATTTCATAGTATTCGATTCCACAAGCTTTACACAAATCAATCCAACGCTTCATTTTATCAAAGCCAAAATAGTACTCTCCACCTTTCACTTCTACATCAATAAGCTGTGTGGTTGTTCGATCATTTCCTAAAGCCATATCAAGAGGATAGGTGAAAAGTGGAACAAGCATCATATTGCAACCTCTGTCTACATATTCGTGGAAATAATTTTCCAGCAATGTCCAATGCTCCTCTGAAAATACATCCACCTTGTAATAATCAGCCAAACAGTCTGCATGAAACCATTCTGTATGCATAATTTTTTGTTTCGGAAGCGTATAGCCAATAACTATAATTTTTCTGGCTGCAGAACAAATTACCTCTTCCTCTTTTACAAGTTGTATCTCAATCTCATATTCTCCTGCCGGAATCTCTTCTGTCAACTTTACATCCACCCACAAACTGCTCCACTGATGAGAACGGATAATCACTTTATTATCCTTTAAATCCCGTAATAAATCAGGATACAACCCTGCTGTAGTCTTCAAATAATTGTCATCCACAATTCCATTTGTTGCACGTCCCACCGGAACTTCTTCCACCATTCTGACGCGAATATGATCCGCAATCGGTGATACCACTTTCACATCCACACGTTCCCGCATAAAATGTTTACCAGTATATGCCACCTGATAAGATACAGTCTCTCCCCACAGTCCACTAAGTTTTACGCATTCTGGTCTATATATAGGCTCTTCATCTGCAAAAACCTTCTCCAATGAACTTAGTACTTTCATCTGATATTTGTTTTCTTCACCAAACATTATTTTTTCCCTCTCTTTTCTATTCTTCTACCAGCTTTCTGGCAATTTCCATAATTGTTTTTGAAATTGGAAGTTCTGGATTTCCCTGAATCACTGTCTGATTCTGATTCTCATAAAACTGTACTGCCGGGTCTCGTGGCACATCTCCTATAATATCAAGATCTGCTTCTTCTGCCATCTTACGCACCAATTCTGCTTCATTTTCCGCATTTCTCCGGTTCATAATAATCCCTTTCACCGAAGCATAACCTCTGTCTTTAAAATTATCTACTGCCATACAGATATTTCTTGCTGCAAATAATGCCATCTTTTCTCCTGAAGTGACAATCAAAACTTCATCCGCATAACCATCCCTAATCGGAGCAGAAAATCCTCCACACACCACATCTCCCAATACGTCAAACAATACAAAATCCGGTTTATATATCTCAAAAGCGTCCAACTCTTCCAATAAATTCAGAGTTGCAATGATTCCACGTCCTGCACATCCAATTCCTGGCGTTGGTCCTCCGGCTTCTACGCAATAAACTCCATTAAATCCCTGCTTTACAATGTCTTCCAGTTCTGGTGGCTCTTCATTTTCATTTAAATAAGACATAACCGATGTAACTAGCTCTCCGTCTAGCAAATTCGAAGTAGAATCTGCTTTGGGGTCACACCCTATTTGCATTACCTTATATCCCATTCCTGCTATAGCCGCAGCCAATGAACTGGTTATGGTTGATTTTCCAATTCCGCCTTTTCCATATATTGCATATTTTTTCATTTTAACTCGTCTCCTTTAAAACTGATTTTAAATACATGCTGCCTTTTTCAGCAAATAAATTCTTGCTTTGTGTCAAATACAATAAACTGGATACTGCGATATGTGGAAATTCTACTTTATTTTTCGGTTCATACGGAAACAACTGAAAACACAGTGGGTCCGCTATTACCAAATCATATTGCTCCCGTTTTTTCAGTAGCTCTACCAGAACAGCTTCTTCACTTATTTCAAAATCTCCTTCTGCTTTTAACAACTTGTCCATTTTAAAGAAAGATGCCACATCAACTTTCCCATATTGAAACTCTTCTTCCAATACCTGCCTTAAAGAACATGCTGTCATCTGCTCCCCAATTACAAGTGCTTTTTTCCCTTCTTTATCTCCTTGCGAACCTTCATAAATACAAATAGAATCGCTTTTTCCATTTAAAATACTCTTTATCCTATTCAACCATTTGTTGGTCTGCATTTTTCCAATAGGATATCCAATAATATACGGTGTTCCATACCGTTTATGTAACTCTTTCACCGCTTTAATTGCAGATACAGAAACTGCGATATTCAGCTTTGCACCTGCAGCACCTGCAATCTCTTCCAGTCTTCCGTTAGCACCCCACACAACAGGCTTCTTGACCCCGGCCTCCTTTAATAACTTGATACAATCGTCGATTTGATGATAATCCCACATATCAATGGATGTTGCACCAATAACATTTACATCTCCAATTGTATGAGCATCCTCATCCACAAATGTATCAATCAAAGCTTTATAAGCTTTCTCCTGCCCTGCATCGTAATGCTCCCATCCATTGGTTTCTACTCCCAACGCTGGAAGAAGATGAGCACTTAACCCATTCTTATAAATATCAGCAGCAATTTCCCTGCCAATACCATTCAAATCAGAACCAATCACTGCCGCAACTGGCGTTCCAATTAATCCAATAAATTTACCACCAGTCTCTTCATATGTTCTTAATGCATCTTTCTTCAGTTTTCGGTCAATTCCCATGACAACTTGTTTTTCACGTAAAGATGCCGAGAAGATTTTTCTGTCTTCATTACCGCCCTTTGGTTCTTCCCCAAACAAAAAACCTGCCATACAAGCCCCTGCATCACAAAAAATTATCATTCCATCCAGTTCATGCAAAACCCCCGCAGCACCAGAATAGTCCCCTGCAAATGAACCAATCTTTTGAAATAGCCGTGCCACTTCTATACCTCCTTCGGATAAGTTTTCCAACTTCTTTCAAATACCATATTTTCCTCTTTCTTCTGATTCTGCCTTTGTGCCGTACCACTATTCTTACCTTGCAGCTGCAATAACAACTGATCTGCAACTTTCTTAAAAGTCAGAAAATCATAAGGTTCTTCCGACAAATTTACCAGCAAAATTCCTTCCACATTTTTAACAAAGGAAAAACTTCCGCACAATAAAACATCTGCCACTTCCGGATTCTGTATAAAATTCCGCATACTAATATCAGGTGCCAGATATACATGAGTAGTTGGACTGTTTTTTAACATCTCCTCATAATATAGCAAATCTGCTTTCTGGAACTTATCCACAAACACATATTTTACCTCAATCCCCAATGCTGCTAAATCGCATGCAGCCTTAATCGGAACATAATCCAACCTCTGTCCAATCGCAAAGCTCTTACCTTCTGCTGCCTTTCGAACCTCAGCAGCCTTCTTTAATGCTTCCTGATATAACTCTTCTATATCCAAATTGCAATTCAATCTTCGTTCCAGTTCCTCATAATTGTTCTTAATTGAATCGGGATTCATGCACTCATTCCAAAAGAAATAAGGAATTCCATACTTCTTCTCCATCATCTTTGCTGCATATAGATTAAATTCACTAAGAACAATATTCAGACACGCTTCTCCCATTTCATCAAAATCACTCAAGCTTTTACACTCTCTGATCTCTCGCACCTCATAACCGGCCTTTCGCAGCACATTGTAAAAATCTGTGGTACTGTCTGGAATCTCTATTCTTCCGAGTAAATTGATTAATTTCTTTTTCGGTTTATTTACGTCTGCTTCAATCAGACTATACACCATTTCCACAAACATATCTGTATGCTTTATCGTATTATCCGCAAGTATCGGAAACATTTCCACAACACCAAACCGAATCCCATATTGTTTCTTCAGCCATTTCTTAAGGGCTGTATAATCCGAATGAATCAGACTGTCTACGCAGGTAACCGTAATTGTAAGCACCTTTGGCATCGTCTTCTGATTCTCCAACAAATTCACAATACATTCTTTCAATACATCTGCAACCTTACCTCCTACAATTTCTTTTTCTGTCAAAAACAGACTGTAGACATTTTCAGTATATCCATTTAATTTTAAGTCAAAATCACAATGTCTGACACATGCAAGCGGTGCCACTATAATGTGTATCGATTCAGGAACAAACTTTGCCGTTCTGGACAATCCACCCATACCACGTTCTCCCGCACCATAACATCGGAAACCTTCTCTCTGAAATCTGACTTTTTCCGTTGAATCAGGTCTTTCCTTCTTCAAATATTCACATATCTCATTTAATGTAAAAACTTTAATTTTCTCCATTTTTCGTTCCTTAATTAGTATAGATATTCTATATAATTATACCATTTTATCCCCATCTCGCATAATCGCTATTATCTATATATTATCCTATTTATTTATTTTTTCTATGAGTGTTGTGCTATTCACAGCCTTTTATTTATTTTTCTCGAAAAATATCGGAATTTATCGTAATTCACACAAGCCAAAAGAATTGTGGTATGCTTGCCAAAATCAATGTTCTAACAAAAGATTCGCGGGCATTTGGAGCTGTTAAAACCCATAAATATGTGGTATGATAAATATAACAATATCGCTCGCAGAACTAAGAAAGGCGAAATGGTTTCCGATGATGAGATGGTTCTTCAGTGGATGGAATTCTTTAGTTGTAAGACACAGGAGGATTTTGAAACTATGGCAAAACAGGATGAATATATGGAAGAAGCTGTAAATACCTTATTTAAGCTGAGTGCAGACGAACAAAAACGAGTGGACTACGAAGCAAGGGAAAAGGCAATCAGAGATGACAGAGCCAAACTTAACTGGGCAACGAAAGTCGGATTTGATGAAGGTTTGGCTATGGCCGGCAAGATTGTTCGATTAAAATTAGCCGGAAAGACGCTGGAAGAGATTTCCACTGCCTGTGACTTACCATTGGAACAAGTGAAAGAAATTTTAGGTGAATAATATCTATTAATTGGGGCTTTTCCCTAGGTTCAAACTTTAAAGCACTATAGAAAAACAAGGGCTGATACTTTAACAAATAAAATCTTAAAGTACCAGCCCCATTAATTATCTTCTACAACGTAACCGTTGTTTTCATTGTTGCGTTTTCAAATACGAAATCACTGAATTCGTTTCCGATTCCCGGAAGTTCCGGAACGGTAAAGTATCCGTCTACCGGCTGATAATCGTATTTGCATAAGCGTTTATTATAATCATAACGATTGTACACATGATGTTCATGTATGGTAAAATTCGGAATTGCTGCTTCCAGATGCAGGGATGCTGCTGTAAGAAGCGGGCTTGAGCATACATGAATCTGTACCCCTACATCATAAATATGAGCAAGGTCACACACTTTCTTTGTCTCTGTAATTCCACCGCAGTTTCCGATGTCCGGCTGAATCATCTGGATGGAGCCATCTTCAAAATATGGAGCATATCCCCATCTTGTGTAAATACGCTCGCCCTGGGCGATTGGCATATTCAGATGATCGTGTACATACTTGTTCATCTTCGGATTCGGTGTACATGGTTCTTCAAAGCAGAAAATGTTATATTTTTCTGCAAGACATCCAAGCTGAACAGCTACCTGTGCATCAATGTAAGAATGATTTTCCATAATAATATCTACATCCGGTCCTACTGCCTCACGGACTGCTGCAAGACGGTTAATTACCATATTTACATACTTTGGAGGAAGCAGTCTTGTGGTATCTTCATGGTTCAGTCTTCTTCCTTCTTCGTCAAATGTGAAGAAATCAATCTTAATCGCATCGTAACCTTCCGCAACTGCTTTTTTCGCATTATTTACATAATCTTCAATCGTAATGGCTGGAGTCTTCTTTTCTCCCCATCCAAACTGAAGCTGGCTGGCATAACATCTTAATTGATCGCGAACCTTTCCGCCAAGTAACTGATAGAGCGGAACATTGAAATATTTCCCTTTGATATCCCACAGAGCAACATCAAGTGCTGAAATTGCTGAGAAAATAACAGGGCCGCCATTCTGTCCCCAGAATGTTTCTTTATATAACGTTTCCCAGATGAATTCTGTCTGAAGCGGGTCCATTCCTACAATCTTATGCGCAAAATCTACAATTGTACTGAATGCACCTGTGGAACCACTGCCATAAGCCATTGCAGCTTCTCCATCGCCGTAGATTCCTGCATCTGTGTATACACGGCATAAAACCGGCTTCCATGTCTTATTGTCTTCCGGCTTTAAATCCATAATCATAACATCTACTTTTGTAATCTTCATTATCGTCTTGCCTCCATCATTTTCTGTTAATTCAAAGTCCATCTCAGAATGCGGTTTTTCACTTTTTCAAATAACTGCATTACAATAACCAATACTACAACCATGAAAATAAATCCGCTCCATGCTTCACTGTAAAGTCCATATTCAGCGAATTTCTTTACATAGTAGCCCATGCCATACTTCGCACCATACATTTCTGCATATACAAGTACTACGAAAGAACCTCTGAGTGAGTTGATAAATCCTGACATAATAGACGGCATAGCCGCAGGTAGGATTACCTGAAACATTTTTTCAACCGGATTTAATTCCAACGTTTTCGCTTTATCAAGAAACACCTTATCAATCGTCATAATACCAGTGATTGTGGCAAATAATGTTGCCCAGATTGTATTATATACCACCAGGAACAAAGAAGCTGTTCTGAAGTTCGGTGCCATAAGCAGTGCAAATGGTGACATCAGAATCGAAGGAATGACACTGATGGAATATACAACCGGATATACAACCTTCCGGATTTTCTTATGCATACCAAGAATCGTTCCGCCTACAATGGCAATGGCTGCTGCAATGACAATTGCCGGAATCATAAGTTGGAAGGAATAAAACATATTTAAGAAAAGGGTTCCTATGTTATCCCGGAATGAGCCGGCCACTTTACTTACTGATGGAAAGAGATATCCACCAAAAAGCTGGTTATCTGCGATATATTTATACCCTAAAAACATAGCTAAATAAATACAAACCGTTATCCAATAATCTTTAATAAATTTTAAAACTTTTTGCATAGATACCTCCATTTAAAATACATTCTCATAAAAAACCCAATTCCGCAGCGTAAACGGCGGAACTGAGTTTTTATCCTGTTACTGATTATTGGTCGTTTTCTTCGAAGAATTTAACTCTTCCATCGTAGAAATCCGGATCTTCATCACGATATTCAGCTACACATTCATCAAGAGCTTCTTTGTAAAGTTCTGTATTAATGTGGTCTTCAATGTTAATGCCTTTTGCATCATTTTCGTCAATGAATCCCATTTTAATCATGCCTTCCCATGTTTTGATTACAGAATTCTTACATGGGTCTACACTTGAAACATAGTTTTCATTTAACAGATATGCTGCAACATAGTCTTCATCTGCACCGATTTCTTTTGCAAGAATAGATACACATTCTTCTTTGTTAGCAAGGTACCACTGTTCTGCACGAATAAGAGCTTTCAAAAGAAGTTTTACTGTAGTTGGGTTCTTCTTTACAAAGTCTGTGTTCATGTTCATACGGCAGCATCCATAGTTTGGAACAAGGTCATCTAACCATGCTTTGATTTCGATTTCATCGTTATTTCCTACTGTAAATAACTGGTCTCCACTAAGTACTGCATAATCAGCTTCGCCGGCAACAACTGCTGCAAGACGGTCACTGTTTGTGCTGTATGTAAGCCATTCAACATCTGTCTGTGGGTCAATTCCTGCATCAAGTAATGCCATACCTACAACCGGATGGATACCTGCATATGCGAATTTGCTTCCCTTTAAGCTTGTAACATCTTTATAATTTGTATCTTTCTTTCCAATGATATACATACCTTTCAGCATATATCCACCGACGATTGTGAAATCAGAACCTGTGGAAATGAACTGAAGTGGGTTGTTTGTTCCCTGGTTTGAAGTCACATCAAGCTGTCCGGCCTGGAGTGCCTGGAGTGCTGCTGTTGAAGATTCCACCGGATCTTCTACTACATTGATTCCTACTTCATCGAAGTAGCCCTGCTGTTTTGCAATTGTAACAAGGATGTTTCCACTGTTTGCTCTTCCCCAGTGAACAGTATCCACTTCCGGAGTTTCCTTGTTATCTGTGTTGTCTGTTGTTTCCGTTTTTGTTTCTTCTTTTTTATCGTCAGATGAGCTTCCGCCGCATGCTGCAAGGCTGAAAGTCATTGCTGCTACAAGAAGAAGTGCAAGCATTCTCTTTTTCATAATCTTTCTCCTTATAATAATATTGATTTGGTTGATAGTTTATTTGCAAATAGATTTCTCTATGTTTGCACGTTTTTCATTACTGTACTTTGCGTACATGCGCTTCTACATCTTTATTGATATAACGAAGCAATTCATTTCGAAGTTTAATAGAATCCGCATCTTCAAAACGGTTTTCTCTTGTTGTCCGTTTCTCATCCGGAATTTTTACATCAAAGATGACATTACTTGGCGACTGTCCAAGCACAATGATTCGGTTCGCCAGAAGCATAGCCTCATCTACATCGTGTGTTACAAAAAATACCGTTTTCTTTTCTTCCTGCTTCTCCCAGAGTTCAAGCACCATATCCTGGAGCATGGAACGTGTTACCGCATCCAATGCCCCGAAAGGCTCATCCATGAGAAGGATCGGAGGGTCAATTCCGAAAGCACCTGCTATAGCACATCTTTGTTTCATACCACCGGAAAGTTCTTTCGGGAATTTGCGATACACAGACTCATCAAGACCTACCGCTTTCAGTAATTCCAAAGTTCTTTCTTTCAGATGACTCTTATCCCAGTCCGGAAACTTTTTTTTCAGTGCCAGCATAA
Organism: uncultured Bariatricus sp.; assembly: GCA_934307065.1. Taxonomy (GTDB): domain Bacteria; phylum Bacillota; class Clostridia; order Lachnospirales; family Lachnospiraceae; genus Allocoprococcus. The sequence goes on from CAKRCD010000004.1 coordinate 9,628, forward strand.
TGTTTGCACCTGCTGTTTTCCAAGGGAACAATCCATAATCCTGAAATACGACTCCACGCTCTAAGCTTGCACCGGTTATCTTCTGTCCATCCACTGTGATTTCACCGGTTGTACATGTTTCCAGTCCGGCAATCAACCGCAGTAACGTACTCTTTCCACATCCGGACTGTCCCAGGATACAGACAAACTCTCCACCTTCTACATCCACATTGATATCCTTCAGAATCAACTTATCACTTCCGGTATAAGCAAACGAAACATCATGGATTTTTATATCATGCATTTTGGCTCCTCCCTTTTCCATCATTTCTGCAACATTCTTATCATACAATTTTCGACCATTTTTTCATCGTACAAAAATGACAAATTCAATTTTCGCCATGTAACAATTTGCATATTTTCTATAAGTAAATCGTATTTATTCATTTTGTCTATAGCAAATGCTATTCCTGTAAATCTTCCCTCTATATAGGAAAAGAACCGGAAGATTATTCTCCCGGTCCTTTTCTAAAGGTGGTCCTTATCTATTTTTATTCACTGCTATCCGTTCAAACTGCATGGCACGAAGCAACCGCTGGCTTTCCATGTACCCTTTCTCATCCAAATGAATTAACTCATTAATCCGTGCCAGCCGGTATAATAGGGTATTCCGGTGAATCTTCATCTTGGCTGCTGCCTGCATGGTATTTCTCTCTGCTTCAAGATAATAGTAAAGCGTCTCATATAAATTACTTTTCTTTTGCTCATCTTCTTCCCGGATAAGCCGGAGCTCTTCCACTCCCCCGTCCATCTCTGCAATTTCTGCTTTCATGGAAGTCATCAGAAGCTCCTGATAAAAATATTCTATCTGATAAATATTTGTATCCGGTTCCCATTCTTCCCCAATTTCCATCAGCATTTGTACTACTTTCTCATTCTCACTCTTTTGAGAAAGCTTTGAAAATCCATTTCCAATGGCAACTTTCACATCAATGTCTAACTGCTCATAGATATCCTTACATTTTACAATCAGGTTATCACGGTATTCCTTTCCTGAAATATCCGAAAGCAGATAATGCTGATAGATACCATCCTCTATTTCCTGCATAACCCGGAAATTCCGGCGCAATTCTTCTCTGAATGGTTTGGATTTTCCATCATCCTTCAGTACAATCCAAAGATAATCCGGGCGTTCCTCACTCTTAGGAGCTGCTTGTAAACTGGTAGAAGAAATTGCACAATACTTTCCAATAATCTCTGCAATCTGTTCTGCTTTCATCCTCAATCGATGATTCTTCGGAAATGCAGTACAGACTGCTCCGATTTCCGGCAATTCAAACCGCACCTGCTTGTTTTCATGCCCTTCGACGTTCTCCATGCCAATCATACAGAGCACTTTACCAAAGGCATCTTCAATCTTCATCGGTATTTTTGTGTAAGCATATAACTGTTCCAAAGCCTCATCAGCCGGAGTTGCCAGATTGGAAAACAGTATCTTGTAACAGTTATTAATATCAATCTTTGCATCTCCTGCCTGATTATCGTATATCATCTCGATGAGTGCCGCTACTCTTGTAGAAATCTGTGCATAATCCTCTTTCGAATAATCCGTGTCAATGGAAAGATATGGAAGTCCCTTTTCCTCTGTCACAAACTGTTGGATATATACAGCTTCCGCTCCCGTAGCATGGCAGCCGGACAAAATCATCTCCACTACACCATCTACATGATACTCATCTATAATTCTTCCTATCAATTCAATACGGTTATCGTTCGGAGTCATGATGGAACAGCCTGTAGATAAATATCTTCTTGCAATAGCTCCATAAATATCCGGGTCATCCTCATCAATCATACGATCCAAAGTCTTGACCCCACTACAGTTTTCCACGGCTACAACAACACCGCCATTTTCCTCAATGGCCTGAATAACTTTCAGACTGTCTCCGCCCATCGGACACCCTGTCACCAGAATCCTTGGTCTTGACTCTAGCATTTTACCCTGATGATATTCTTCTAAAATCCGGTCCGTAATCGCATCCACAACTGCCGGAGTCGTCTTGAAATCAAACCGGTACTTGGAACCAGATACGATTTTTTGAATATCACCGCCAAGCACCGGAGCAGGCTCCAGTTTCATCACTTCGCAAAGTCTGAGCAGTGACTTTCGGATTTCATTGCCGAGATGGATTGCTTCCTTTATTTTCTCCTCTGTGATAATCGTCTGAAAGAAATCTTCAAAATATTCTTTCGTCCGGATTACTTCACTTCTCCAGAACTCCATCGATACTTGGGACTGTGAATTAGGAAGTTCCATTACAAATACCGGTTTAAATTCTGCAAGCATCTCATACATTTTCTTCTTTCCGTCACAGGTTGTCTCACCTATAATCAAATCGGAAAAATGAAAAAAAGGACATTTATCAGATATAGCAAATCCGTAGCTTGATTTTACCAACGGACACATACTTTTCGGCATCTTCTGCTCAGCCGCTGGAATCGTCTCATTGGAAAATGAACAAAGCCCCACTGGGATTGCGCCCACTGCCATTGCCAGTTCCGTTGGAAAATATGCACAATACATTCCAACCACCGGCACACCCTTTTCCTTATATTCTTTAATTTCAATAAATGCCTTTCTCCGTTGCTCACCGAATTCTTCAAAAACCTCCGGTAAATCCTGAACTAATTTCATCTATTCAACCCTTCTTCCATCTGTACGGGCAAAGCTGTTCATCATCATTAAAGCCAGAAGCTCCTCTGATTTCTTTACATCTTCAATATCGTCTCCAATCAACTCCCGAATCTTCTTTAATCTATATATCAGCGTATTCCGATGAATATGCAGTGCATTCGCAGTCTCTACTACATTATGTGCACATAAAAAATACATCTTTAACGTTTCATATAACTCTGTATTTTTTTCTGCATCTTCCTGCTGGAGAATCTGAAGAGAATAATCTTTGATTCCTGCTGCCGCAAGCACCGGATATGCATAGGTGTAAACAGTCTCCGCTCTCCATTCACTTTCCAGCATCATATTATCTGCCTTGTCATATTCATCAAGAGAATCTATCCGTTTCAGCCATTTTACTTTCTTGTGACAATTCTCAATATCCTGAAAAAGAATACTTACGCAGCACGGCACCTGCACTTCCTTTTTCAGGCGGTCCAAAATCAATTTTTCCTCTTTTTTATTCTCTATCTGATAAAACAGCACCCACGTTTCTGCTTCTTCCCCCAGGATATAAGCTTTATTCCATATCTCACGGATTTTACACACCAGACCTGTCAAATCACTTTCCGGAAAATAAACCATTAAATAGCCTTTCTTGATTTCATTGGAAAGATATTTCAGATTCATTCCTTCATTGCCACAGAAAATATCATGTGTAATCAGTCTCTTTCTCATAGGAAGTAATCCTTTTGGCTGATAGCCGTGAGTTGTCCAGTAATTCGCCACAATCGGAACCAGCATATCTGCAACTGTCCCATACTCCTCCCAGACATCCGGACTTAATGCATTGAAAATAATGACACTATATCCGCATAATTTTCCATTCACTTCAATCCGTTTTGCCACTGCCATATGCTGTCTGCCAAACCGATAAAAATCGGGGGTTTCCTTTACTCTGCGCTTCAGCACATAATCATATGCTTTCGCTGTAAATTGCTTTGTTCTTACTTTTTGGAATTTTCTGCCCGGCATTGCACTGGAATAGAACGGGATTTCACCATCGACATTCAAAACTAAAACGGAGGCGCCGATGAAATCACGTACTTTTTCTGTCATGCCTTCAAGACTTCTGTTTTCAAATAATGCTTCAAATGCAATTTTATAACATGCATTGACATCAATCATACTTCAAGCCTCCCCCTTAATTAATATAGTGATATTTTAATAGGAAATTTTATCTTTAACATCTCAGTTTTTATTATAAAATGCACTTTTTAAAAAGTCTAGGAATTGGATTCAAGATTTTTTTAATAAATCGTTCCATACATTGATAATAACAATAACCAAAGATCCGCTGACCAAAAAGGGACAGTGCTGTCAATTGGTTCCATTTGACATGCCACTGCCCCTCTTCGTCTGCATTTACTCTATACTTACTTATTTGAAATTCTCAATTAATGATTTTACTGCAATCTCTACATTTTCCATAGAAGTAGCCAGGTTAATACGGATAAAACCGTCAAATCTTTCTCCGCCAAACCAGTCACCAAAGTCTACTGCCAGTTTACATTTATCCAATACAATCTCCTTTACTTCTGACGGTTCTGCACACTTGCGAAGGTCTACCCAGGTCAGATAAGTACCCTCAAGTGGAGAGACTACTGCATCCGGTAACTGTTCTTTCAATGCATCTCTTAAATAGCAATAATTTTTGTAAATCTGTTCTTTGACTGCCTCATACCATTCCTCGCCGCCTGCATAGGCTGCTTCTGCTGCGATATATCCAAATGGATTTCCGGCAAGCACGCGGACTCCTGTTACGAATTTATCCCATTTCTCACGGAGCTTTTCATCTGCAATCATTACGATGGAATTCTGTCCTCCTGCCAGATTAAAGGTCTTGGATGGTGCTGTAATTACAATCATCATATCCTGATAATCTCCAATTGTGTAAGCAGGAATATTTTCATTTCCATCGTAGGTCAGATCCTGATGGATTTCATCAGAAATGACAAATACCCGATGCTTTCTACAGATATCAAGCACTTTCTCCAGTTCTTCCTTCTTCCATACACGTCCAACCGGATTGTGCGGAGAACACATAATAAATAATTTTACATTGTTATCCACAATCTTCTGCTCAAAGTCTTCATAATCAATGGAATAAATCCCATTTTCATTTATCAGGTCACTGGTAACCAGTTTTCTGTCATTATTATTTACCGCACCAAAGAACGGATAGTATACCGGTGTCATCACAATCACGGCATCTCCCGGATTCGTCATACATTTCACTACCCAGTTAAATGCAGCAACTACGCCCGGTGAAAAACGAAGCCATTCTCTCTCCGGCTTTAAACCGTGATGCTTCTCTTCCCAGTTTATAAATGCTTCATAATAGAAATCTGGAACTTTATAGTATCCTATCACACCTTGTTCCACATATTTATGAAGAGCTTCTTTCACACATGCCGGTACTTCAAAATCCATATCCGCAACCCACATAGCGTGAAGGTCTGTTCTGCCAAACTGTGCCTGAAGATTATCCCATTTGGAACAGTTGGTGTTTCTCCTGTCTACATATTTTAATTGTTCCATTGTATTTCCTCCTTGTCGTCTCGCTAAGCGACATTATAGCACAAGATAAATCATACGTGAACCTGTTTATTTTTATTGTTTTGTGAAAAATCTAACTTTTCCAAATTCTCTTGCAAAATATGTCTCAATATCCTATCATATAAGTAATTATGCAATAAATATTTTTTCAAGACGCAGTGGTATTATGCAAAAATGCCACAAGGGGTTTTTGATGGAGGTGTAAAATGACTCAGATGCAAATTAAGCCATTTAAAAAAGTATTAGTGGCAAACCGCGGCGAAATCGCAATTCGTGTGTTCAGGGCACTGAACGAACTTGGCATCACAACCGTCGGTATTTATTCAAAAGAAGACAAATACGCACTGTTTCGTGCGAAAGCCGATGAATCTTATCCACTGAATCCAAACAAAGGACCTGTGGATGCTTATTTGGACATTGAAGGTATCATCAATATTGCCAAATCTGCTAATGTAGATGCTATCCATCCGGGATATGGATTTCTTTCTGAAAATCCAGAATTTGTAGCCGCATGTGAGGCAAATGGGATTACCTTTATCGGACCTAGCAAAGATTTGATGAACGCAATGGGAGACAAGATTTCATCAAAGCAGATGGCAATCAAGGCAGATGTTCCTATCATTCCTGGTGTGGACCATGCGCTCAAGACCGAAGAAGAAGTAATGGAAGTTGCAGCTATGGTTGGCTACCCTGTTATGCTCAAGGCATCGAATGGTGGTGGCGGACGTGGAATGCGTATCGTAAACTGCGCAGAGGACATGCCTGTTGCTTATCGTGAAGCCTGTAACGAATCCAAGAAAGCTTTCGGTGATGACCAGATTTTCGTGGAGAAATATTTAAAAGGACCAAAGCACATTGAGGTACAGGTTGTAGCTGACAACTACGGTAACGTCGTTCATCTGTTTGACCGTGACTGTTCTGTACAGCGTCGTCATCAGAAAGTAGTAGAATATGCTCCTGCTTTCAGCGTACCGGAAGAAACAAGAAAAATCATCTTCGACAGTGCCGTAAGACTTACCAAATCCGTAGGCTACCGCAATGCCGGAACTTTGGAATTCCTTGTTGACCAGAATGGTAATCCTTACTTTATCGAGATGAACCCTCGTATTCAGGTAGAGCATACCGTAACCGAGCAGATTACCGGACTGGACATCGTTGCTACCCAGATTTTAATCGCAGAAGGATATTCGCTTGACAGTCCTGAAATCAATATTCCATCTCAGGAATCCGTAAAATGTACCGGATACTCTATCCAGACACGTATTACTTCAGAAGATCCATCCAATGGATTCCTTCCTGACACCGGAAAAATTACGGTATACCGTTCAAGCAACGGTAACGGAATCCGTCTTGACGGTGGTAATGCAAATGTTGGGGCAGAGATTACTCCATATTACGACAGCTTACTCGTAAAAGTAATTTCCACAGACCGTACTTTTGACGGAGCAGTCCGTAAATCATTACGTGCCCTTAAGGAAATGCGTATCCGTGGTATCAAGACCAACATACCTTTCCTTGTAAATGTAGTAAATCATCCAACATTCCGTGCCGGAAAGTGCTACACAACTTTTATTGAGGAAACTCCTCAATTGTTTGAACTTCCAAGCAGCCAGGACCGCGCTACGAAACTGATTGATTTCGTTGGACATCGTATCGTAAATGTAACGCAAGGCAAGAAACCGATTTATGAAAACCGTGTTCTTCCTGTTTACGATGAAACCGCACCGGTTTATGGTGCCCGTGATGAATTTTTGAAACTGGGTGCAAAGGACTTCACACAGAAAATTCTTAATGAAAAGAAATTATATGTAACAGACACAACTATGCGTGATGCACAGCAGTCATTAATGGCAACACGAATGAGAACCAAAGATATTGCCGGAGCTGCCAGAGCAACCAACTTATTTATGCAGAACGCATTCTCTGTAGAATGCTGGGGCGGTGCTACTTTCGATACCTGCTACCGTTTCTTAAAGGAATCTCCATGGAAACGTCTGAGCATCTTAAGACAGCGTATGCCTAACACCTTATTACAGATGCTGCTTCGTGCTTCCAATGCAGTTGGATACAGCAACTACCCGGATAACGTAGTTCAGGAATTTATCCGTGTATCTGCAAAACATGGTATTGATGTATTCCGTATTTTCGATTCCCTGAACTGGGTTGAAAATATGAAGATGCCAATCGAAGAAGCTCTGAAAACAGGCAAGATTGTAGAAGGTTCTATCTGCTATACCGGAGATATTTTAAATCCAACAGAAGATAAATATACCCTTGACTACTATGTAAAGAAAGCCAAAGAACTGGAATCCCTTGGTATCCATACCTTTGCAATCAAAGATATGGCAGGTCTTCTGAAACCGTATGCAGCAAAAGAACTGGTATCTGCATTAAAGTCAGAACTGAAGATTCCGATTCATTTACATACGCACGATTCTACAGGAAATGGTGTTGCCACTGTATTAATGGCAGCCGAAGCCGGTGTAGATATCGTTGACCTTGCAATTGAATCTATGAGTACTCTTACCAGCCAGCCTTCCATGAATGCTGTAGTAGAAGCACTCCGTGGTACCGAAAGAGATACCGGACTTGCCTTCGACGATTTACAGGAATTAAGCCACTACTATGGACGTGTACGTAAAGTATACAAGTCATTTGAAAGCGAAATGAATGCTCCGAACACTGAGATTTACAAATACGAAATCCCAGGCGGTCAGTACTCTAACCTGTTAGCTCAAGTAGAAGCTATGGGAGCGAAAGACCAGTTCGAGGATATTAAGATGCTTTACAAACAGGCAAATGAACTTCTTGGAAATATTACCAAGGTTACTCCTACCTCAAAGGTTGTTGGCGATATGGCCATCTTCATGCTAAAGAACGGTCTTACAAAAGATAATATTTTTGAAGTTGGTAAAGATTTATCTTACCCGGATTCTGTAGTAGATTACTTCAAGGGTATGATTGGACAGCCTGAAGGTGGATTTAATCCGGAACTTCAGAAAATTGTACTGAAAGGTACAGAACCGGTTACAGTTCGTCCAGGTTCTCTGCTTAAACCGGCAGACTTTGAAGCAATCGAAAAACACTTGAAAGAAAGCTACGATTTAAGCCGTTTCTTGCCAAAGGATATGGAATGCAAGGCAGTCAGTTACGCACTTTATCCAAAGGTTTATGAAGAATACTGCCAGCACTTCCAGTCATTTAATGACGTAACCCGTCTGGAAAGCCATGTATACTTCTATGGTCTGCGCAAAGGGGAAGAAACAACCTTAAAGATTGACGAAGGTAAAGATTTGATTATCAAGTTCCTTGAAATGTCTGAGCCAAACTCAGAAGGCCGCCGCACACTTTCATTTGAAGTTAACGGTTCTGTCCGTGAGATTTCTATCCTTGATGAAAAACGTGCCGTGAAAGCTGACAACAAGTTGAAAGCTGACAAGACAAATCCGGCTCATGTTGGTTCTTCTATTCCAGGAACAATTGAGAAAGTCTTTGTCAAAGAAGGCGATAAGGTTGAACTGAACCAGCCACTCGTTGTTATCGAAGCAATGAAGATGGAAACTACCATCGTTGCAAAACAGGCAGGAACAATCGACAAGATTTATGTCAAAGAAAAAGACCGTGTAAGTACAGGCGACTTACTTATCTCTTTTGAAAAACAGAATTAATTTATCCTGACAGGCAAAAGAGGGACAGTCCCTTCCGCTTACCAGAGATAAGACCATATAAAAGGTACAGCTCATATCCTGATTGGGATTGGCTGTACCTTTTTGATTTGGACGGCTTATTCTCTAATTACATCTAACTCCGTTACATTTACACCCATTCCGCTTAAAATCACTTTCAAGTCTCTGTAACGTGTTTTCATAGACTTGTACGCATCGGAGTCTTTTTCTATCATTCCCATCCAGTTCTGCAGCCGTGAAAATTCTTCCACACAGATTTTCATAGTTTCCATACTATTCATTTCTTCCATCCTCTCCACCGCCTTTCTGATTACAGTATAGCGATTTTATCATAGATTTACAATGGTTACTCCAGTCCTTTTCTCAATTTGCGGCTTACATACTGCCACACTCCCATCCGTTCTCTGACCACTTCTCCTTTGAAGTTCTGCTCATCCATCCAGTTATCCAGAATCTTGTCTTCTTCCAGTTCATAAGATATTTCTTTTTTCTTTACACGATTTAATTCTTCCTCTTTCCGTTCTATGATTTGTTCCAGCACATTTTCAATATTATAATTTTCTTCCATAGAAGACTTATGTAGTTCATAGGCAAAATAAATTGCTTCTTTATCTTCATAGTCTGTTTCCCGTACAAAGTATTCCGTCAAAACATGAAATTCTTCCCACAGATTTTTCTCTAATGCCGGGCAATAGCAGAAATAGTACTTCCCATCCTGCCAGTAAATATATTCCGGCTCCAGAATCAGGCAATGGATATTCAACATATAATCGCCAAGTTCTCCAAGCATCTGCACAAACTGACGCATAAAATCCTCCATCCGGGCACTTCCCCATCCCTCCCGTTCACCCAATGCTTTCATACTAATCTTTCCGGTAATCTCATAGCGATACCTGCTTTTTTCATCCACACCTTGTCCGTGCATAGCCAAAAGTCCGGAAATGTGGTTATTCTGAATCATCCGCATCTGATAATCTTCCGAATATTCCTGCTCTACTTCCACAGTCATCCACGTATGTCTGAGCTCTCTTTCATACTCTACTTTCATTCTCGATTTTCCTCTATTCTTTCTTTTATAACTTTTAAGTTTCTTATTTCTTCTTCCGGTTTTATAACAGCCGCACTTTCTTCCACTTTCACAGACAGGTTTTTCTTTCTTGCATTTGCCTTAATCGTAATCTTGTCATTATCAACAATACACTCCATCTCCACACCTCCAAAGAATAAAGTTTTTCCATGTATTCTTTGAGCAAAATAAGTTTCTGCCCGGCTCTGCTTCTCCTCCGGGTCAGCATTCCACAACTCACTTGTTACCACTGCTGTTTCATATGCAGCACCTGTTAAGATGCCTTTATCATGATAATAAAATAATCCAAATATAACAGCCATCCACACCAATAATACCACCGGTGCAAGATAACTCATTTCTACAACCGTACTCCCCTTACATCGTATTTTTACCATAGCATTACTCCTGCCACCCCGATCATCAAAAATGGGTAAAATGGAATCCGTTCTTTTCTGCCAAGTTTCTTTCGTAAAACTCCTACTACCGTAATCAGGCTGCATACCCCGAAACCTAATGTCAAGATTACCAGAAGTTTCCATGCCCCAAAGCAGATTCCCAGATTCAGAATCATCCAACTGTCTCCATACCCAATCTGTTCTTTCGTTACCTTAGATAAGAGACAGAATAAAACCCCTATGACGATTCCAAGTAGACATTCATACCACTGCTGCGGTCGTCCCCACAGCTGAATCCAGACTGCTCCAACAGTTCCAATGAATAAATACACAATAGGAACTTCTCTTTTCCTAATATCCCATAACATCCCCATGAACAAAAATACTCCTATCCCTATTTCCCACATTTTGAACATGCCGCCTTTCCTTTCACTTCACTAATTGGCACTGTATAAATCTTACGCTTCAGTCCCGGACACGCCGAAGAATAATGATAGCGGTTTCCGTAATTTGTAATATAAATCTGCATAGAAGATGTATTTTTACTATTGCATAATGGACATTTCCCATATTTTTCACCATCCTTATTACGCAAATCTCCCAGCACTTCATTACTTACCTTTCGTATAGAAGGTTCTAAATAATTGCAATGATAATCCAGATGATAGACAAGTCCGGTCTCTGTAATATACACCATCTGCTGACTGCTATTATCTTCAAACAATTCCTTTGCATATCCAGTCCACCCTTTTATCCTCATCTCTTCCTTATAGGTCATAAGACCTGTCTTAAAAAATGGAAACGGCAGCTTCATCCTATATTCCACACACAGTTCATAAATCCCGATTCCATGAATCGAATACGATTTTTCACAATGCAGCCCATTTGCCCCCTGAACTACAATACTTCTGTCCAGTCTTTCCGCTCCTATGGATGACACTAACATCGTTTCAATTTGAGAAGAAATCAGGATATCTGACTGATAAGCAGATTCTGCCAGCTTTTTCCCTGTTTCCTGCATTCCACAGCGTATTACCGTCTGAATCGTTCTGATTTCTAGCATCCATATCAGGCAAAGAGCAGCATAGAAAAACAAGGGAATACATATAACCGCTTCGACGGTAATGCTTGCTTTTTGCATCACCGCTCCTTCTGAGGCAGAATCAGATACCTTCTCCGCCTTCCGAAAGAAATATGTATTGCGTGAGAATTCAAACTCCTCTACCCTCCTATCACACAGAAAATAAAAACCTATAAACTTATGTATGTTAATGTTTGTATATGCTTGAACAAAAAAGACTGTCTGCGGAAAAGGCATCTGATTCCACCTCCTTTCTCATCTCCTGTCACTGATAATGATTGTTCTGTTACACAATAACTTAGTGATATTGATAACCAACGGGAAACTGATATGTAATATTTCTTCTCATGGGACAAGTCACATGAAATGCAACGCCAGTTACACATGCATCTACACGAAACCATTCTTTCTGATAAATATTTTTTATATTTTGCTCCACAAGATCTAATGCACGCATTGTCACTGTATTTTTCTGTTTTGCAAGCAATAACATCTGCAAATATCTCTCATAATCTTCTCCCTCTATCTGCGCTGTGTCTTTTTTTTGAATACCGGTTTCTTTCATGGAAAACAAATTTTCCAAAGATAACTGCCATGTCTCATCACTCTTTATCAACGGCACTTTTCCTCCGTCAAGTAACGTCTTAACATCTGCCATGCCTTCCCCATAAGCCCATGTCAGCAATAAAGCATGCTTTACCAATGGCACGATTTCCGGTGATATAAAGAGCGCACAGATTGTTCCTGCCATAGCTTCTGCTTCCATCTGCTTTTCCTGACTTGATAGCAGATATGCATAATTAATCGCAAATCTTATATTACATATTTTTCTTGCCACACTCTCCAGATTAGCAGCATCACTCTCTTTTCCTTCCAGCAAATATTCCAGTTCATATTTTAATCCCTCTCTATGCTTCTCCTCTTCCGTTAATTGCTTACCTGCATTTTCAAAGTGGTCCATGACATACAGATTAAAAAAGATGGTGTCCTGAGGTTCTTCCTCTTTGACAAATAGGGTTCCATATCCTTTCCTGAGATTCCGTTTTGATGGGACATCCACATCTTCGATTTTTTCAGATGACAACGTAAACTGTTCTGGCAGAACAAGTTTAAAAAATATATCGGATTTCATTTCTTTCAATAATTCCAGTGGATTCTGTTCCGGCACAAGTGCCTCTTCTTCATCTTGAAGAACCTGATTCATTTCTTCACTCGTCTTTATGTTTTCTTTCCCATATTCTTCTATTAACTTTTCTTTTTCTTTCCACACGGAATAATTTCCCACTATATTTTCCACCAAAGAAAATCCAGTTTTCTTCTTCTGATACTCTACTGCCTGTCTGAAAAACTCCTGTCCATGTTCATCAGTCAGATACCCCATTGCAGTAATATCCATGTCTATATTTTCTGCTCCATAATAGCGCAGTCGGTTTAAAATATGTTCTTCGGATACTTCTCCTGATTCATAGCTTTCTTCTAATGCAAAAATATTATATTTTTCCAGCAAATCTCTTTGATATTCAGCAAATACTGACTCAACCGCCATTGAAGCGTCTGCCCTTTTTTCATTCTTTCTAATTTGGATAGATGCACTCTCGATAACAGCGCCAACCAATACCAATAACAGAAAAAAGATGAAACTCAGAAAAACAGTCAGTTCGCCGCACACCATCTTTTTCATATCTGTACACACCTACTTTGGAATATAATCTGTGCCCGATATCCGCTTTCTAGATACCGGCACTTTCACTGGTAATTTTTTCAAATATAGTTTCAACCAAATTGGTCAACTGTGTTTTAAAAATCAACACAAGTCCTATAATCACAACTAATACCAATATCAGCTCTACTACCGACATTCCATAGTTGTTCTGAATTGCCTGTTTCATCCTTCCCCAGATATTGTCCAGGCTTTTCTTTAAATTCTTCACATGTATCCCCCTCTTTCTACTTAACCTTTCTACTTAAATTTGTATGGATACAAAAGCAGGAACCATCACAATCAAAAGCACAACAATCAGCATTAACAGCATAGGTAGTAACAGCTTCGTTCCTGCTTCTTCGCCAAGCTTTTTTACCTGATTTTTTCTTTCTTCCAGAGACTGGCATGCTTCTACCTCCAACATTGCCCACATTCCCTTCGTTCCTTTCCTTAGATTCTGTAACAGCAATGCTCCAAGCTTCATGTATGGCATAAGATTGGCACGCTCTACAAAATGTGCATAGCATTCTGCTTCCGGAATCCCGCTCTGCATTTCCTGTAAAATAGTAAACATTTCTTCGTATGCCCACCGTTCTCTGCCTGTGCGTGCTTTCTGCTTGCGATAATCTTCTACAATCTTTTTCCATGCATTCTTCGTACTCATTCCCGCACTTATAAGCACGGTAAACTGACTGACGATTTCCGGATAATCAAACAACATCTGCTTTTCCCGTTTCTGTTTTTCCTTTCGTTCTTTCTGTATCTCTGAGTAGAGAAAAAAGAAACTTACTGCACTTCCAACAAGAAGCAAGGGAATCGTTTTTGTACTCTCCACTTTTCTCCATACCAGCTTTTTCCCGTCAAGCATTTCCGGAAGTTCTACATATGCATCCTCGCGGCTTTCATCTTCTATGTCTGCAACAAGATTTTCCAGTTTTTCTTTTTCACTAAGAATTTCTTCCTTCTCTGCATATACCACGATGTCCTCGGAAAAAGAAAAGCTTTTAGACCCATACTGCAAAATTGCTGTTAATGTCACTGGCACACCCCGATTTTCTGTATCAACCTTTTCTATTACATTCTGATGCAATTGTCCTGTAGAATCCACAACATCGTATCGGCTCATTTCCCAGCGAATCCGAAAAGGATACCCTTCTATAGAATCTGACAGGGACAATTTTTCAGTGACATGTTCAGCACTGGTATTCTGTCCGAGAAAAGATGTCTCCAGCACTTTCGTCGCACTTAGGTATAACCCCTGCAACTCCTGTTCTGTGTATGAACGCGGCGCCACCTGAATATCCAGGATTTCCTCTGTTTTACCGTCAATTTCCACTTTATATGTATCTGTCTCTGCACGTTCTCCATAACTATTCCGCTCAATCTTTGTCACTGTATTATCCGCAAACATATTCCACAACTCCACCAGAAATGCCACGCTCAATACACATAGAAACACAATACTCGCCTTTTTAAAAACATATTTATTTAGTTTAATAGAAATAATATTATTTCTTATTGATATATAAAAGATTAACAAAATCAGATATAAAATCAGACAAATAATCATTTCAGACCTCTATCTCCACAATGTTTTGTCCTAGTTTCCACGCTGCCAGATAGACAATTAAACAGATACTCATGAAGCACTTGCCAAGCAGATTTCCATATAGTACATTCATAAATTCCGGAAAACTTACCCGCATATACGCAATAATTCCGAAAGGAATAAAGGTCATAATACGAAATTCCAATTTCTTTGCGGCAATTATCGTTTCGATTTCCCGCTGTATTTCTGCCCGTTCGCGCATATGGTTTACGGCATTTCTGATAATAGAAATACTATCACCACCGCTTCTCTTCGCCTGTACAAAAACCGTAACAAATCCATCTACCTGTGATAATCCAACTCGTTCGGCAAATTCCGTCCACACCTGTTCTGCGGTAATATTAAGATTCAACTGCCTTGTCATATAAGTAAATTCTCGGACAATTACCGCTTTTTCCGAATAGAGAAGTTTCAATTCTCTCTGTACTTCTTTTATGCCATTTTCCATGGAATATCCTACATTGAGCTGTGCCTGCAGACTTTGAAGTGCATTCTGAAACTGTTGTTCAAACTGCCTAATTTTCTTTTGTTCCAGCTCTCTCAACAAGTTCCTATACCAGATAACACCTATAGGTATAAGAAAGATAGACATTCTTAAATCTGAATAGAACAGCATTGCAATTCCCATTACAAGAATTCCTGCTTTTCCTCCTGAAAGAAACAATTCTTTTTTAGATATCTCCTGCTGCCAAAAGTTTTTCTGTGCACTTAAGGTCTGCGCACTTCACCCACTCTCCTTTGATTTTTCCATCTTCCATTCGTGTTTCACGAAAGGAATATAATGTCTGAATCTGGATAATCCCATTCTCATATCCAAGTACCTCCATGATTTCCAACACTTTCCTGCTTTTATCCCTCATTCGCCCCAAGTGAACCAAAATATCAATTCCGGAAGCAATCTGTCTCTGAATTGCTTCCAGTGGTAGATTTATTCCCATCAATACCATAGTCTCCAGTCGACAAAGCATATCCTTCGGACTATTGGCATGTCCTGTACTAATAGAACCATCATGCCCCGTATTAAACGCCTGCAGCATATCGATTGCTTCCGCTCCACGGACCTCTCCCACGATAATTCTATCCGGTCGCATTCGCAATGCAGATCGTATCAAATCCCGGATACTGATTTCTCCTTCTCCTTCAAGATTAGCATTTCTCGCCTCTAACCTTACCAGATTTGGCAGTCCTTTTATTTGAAGTTCTGCGTTATCTTCAATCGTAATAATTCGTTCCTCCTGCGGAATATAATCCGATAAAACATTCAAAAATGTTGTTTTTCCAGAACTCGTCCCACCACTGATGAAAATGTTATACCTGGCTCTTACCAGTCTTATAAGGAATTCTGCTGCTTCTTTGCTGATTGCTTCATAAGACAGAAGCTGATGCATTGTAATCCGTTCTTTTGGGAACTTTCGAATAGTCACAATCGGACCATTTAAAGCAACCGGTGGAAGGACTACATTCACTCTGGAACCATCCTTCAATCTTGTATCCACGATAGGTAATGATTCATTGACAACCCGATTACACTCCGCAACCATCTGTTGTACAATATCTTCCAGTTTCCCTTTTGACAAAAACCTTTTCTCAGAAATAAAAATGTTTCCATTTTGCTCAATAAATATATTTTCAACCCCATTTATCATTATTTCGGTTATAGTTTCATCTTCTAACAATTCTTGTAATATATCTAATTTCCGCAAAGCATTAAACAATTCTTTTCCCAAAACTGCTTTTTCCCGCAAAGGAATAAACTCTTCCTGAGAATGTTCTTCTAAAACTTCATGAATGATTTCCTGCAGTTTTTCATCGGTAGGCTCTGTAGATAAATCCATTCTGTTAATAATCTGTGCATGTAATTCTTCTGCTCTTAACATCAACTCATGCCTTCCCGCTTCCGTAATTCCGTGATTGCCTCTGCCACTGCCTGTCTCATGTTTTGTTCCATATTGATTCGAATTTCACTTTGATTCAAATGTTGCCTCTTTAACACTTCCAGCATATACTGCCATTGTTCCATTTTTGCTTTTGCATAGACATCCTCTGCATAAGGGATAAAAATCCAGTCACACATTTCCAGCAAACTCATAAGGTCTGCTACAGAATCGCCGATATCAAGCAGAAGAGTTTCATATATACTTTCTTTCGACAGACGCTGGAAAAGATTCTGCCACTCCTCTGTGGTAACTGTATGCAAATCTGTTGTAACTCTGATTGGTAATACATAATCAAGACTTCCCATTCTATGTACCATAGATGTCATACGCGCACAGAGCATATCGTTCTCCTGTCTGGAATAGTACAGCAGATGCGATAAATCCTGTCCTTCCTCCCACGGAAAATAGCCTCCAAAACCGGCATATGCTTCTATGTTCAAATACAGAACATTCTCATTTTCTGCCAGTTCTTTTCCAACTTTCAGTGCAAAAGTTGTTTTTCCAATCCGATGTATCGGGGAATACACCCCAATTATTTTCTTTCGACCATATTTTCTCCTTAAAATACTCGATGAATCTGCCGAAAGTATCTGTACAATCATTTTCACAATATGATTGACAGACTGATATTTATTCAATTCTGTTTCTTCGATTCCCAAGTCAGCACAATGTTCTCTTGTTAAAACAATCCTCTTTCCTGCAAACACACGCTTTCTATCTTGATATGGAACCTCTTCGCTTATCAACAAGACTTTTACATTACCTATTTCTGTTAAATGTTCCACGTTCTCCGGTAACGAGCAGGTTCGCACCCCCGCTGCTACCTCCTTCTTTAAAAGCAGAAGTTCTGCAAGTCTTTTCACATATGCTTCTTCTGAATCGCAAATTAAAAGTTCATCTGTTATTCTTCTGTTGCTCCTTTCCGACATACTTGTCCACATATTTTGTTCTTAGTTTCTTTGAATTCACTGCCGAAATGGCATAAACCGGAATCGTCTGATTCCCTGAGATGTGACTCCATATCCAGCAAGAGACTGCTGTTATAATGCCACAAAAAACGTTTTTTGATTCTCACATGTCTTTCTTGTAAGACAGATTATATGACCTTTGCCGGTGTTTGTCCAGCATTAAATTCCCCTTTAAATCGGTTTTGTGATAAACTTACAAAGACTATCACAGACATTATTTTCTACATGATTTGATAGAATAAAAGTCCATACATTGCACAAATCCCCGGTACTCCAAGTATTCCGGATATGATAATTGAAAACATATTAATGGCAACCGCAACCCCGATATTTTTATCCGTAAGCACCTGATTTACAAACAAAATGATACCTGCTCCCAACACCGCCCGCAGAAAAAATTTCAGAATCCATGGTGTTTTCTTATCCTTCATAACCATCCCTCCCTTTCATCTACTCAACTTTAATTTATTCACGGGCAAAAATAAAAAGACCGTTTCCGGTCTTTTATCAAAATATTTCTTAATAAAACAACAGCTTCCCTTTTATCTGACTCCGGCTTACCGTCCCAAATGTTCTCGAGTCCATAGAATCTTCCCGATTATCCCCCATCACAAACACTCTTCCTTCTTCTACAACATAAGGATATGTAATCGTTGTTCCTTCCGCTTCCGTCATACCAACGCTATAAGCTTCCTCCTGTTCAACTCCATTCAGATAAAATTTTCCATCGTGAATATCAACTTCATCTCCGGCAACCGCAACGACTCGTTTCACATAATACTCTCCTGATGGCATTCGCACGGAAATAATATCTCCCCGCTTATATTCAGGCACAACCCGTAGATAAAATACCAGTTTCTTATCTTCAAGTGTGGGATTCATAGATGTGCCTTTTACGAAAGACGCGCCGATTACGAATTGGAAAGCCAGAACAATCAACACA
Organism: uncultured Bariatricus sp.; assembly: GCA_934307065.1. Classification (GTDB taxonomy): domain Bacteria; phylum Bacillota; class Clostridia; order Lachnospirales; family Lachnospiraceae; genus Allocoprococcus. Next base: position 28,290 of record CAKRCD010000004.1, read on the forward strand.
AAAATTACAATTAATTCTTTAAATTGCCGAAACCATCCTTCCTTTTTTCCATCGTATTTACCCAAAAATCTTCGTTTCACTATTCTTACTGCTCCCCTCTTGTGCCGACTACCGCAGCAATAATATGAAGAACAACCGCCAGAGCAATCATGCATGCTGCAGCGATTTTACCCGTTGTACTGGTAAATGTCTGTGCAATCCCTCCCACTTTCGGCACTGTCAGTACTACTTTTCCGATAAAATGACTGTACGGAATGGGATTCATATCCTTCTCTTCATTGGCATCTCCTTTGGTAATAAATTCGCCCATAACGGTACTGTTCGTTACCACACGATGCGTAATAATAGAACTTCCATCCGTAGCTCCGTAAAATGCAATCACATCATTCTCCTGCACATCCTCCGGTGCCATATTATTGATGTAAACCAGGCTTCCCACTGGAATTGCCGGTTCCATACTTCCACTTACTACTGTATAAATATTATAACCAATCATACGCGGTATCGTAAGCGGTACACAAACCAAAATTAAAAGAACCAATACAATTGTTCCCAGCGTACTGCAGAACACTCCAACCAGATTTTTTCTGCACTTGCCCACGCTCCCTGTTTTATTCTTCTTACTCATTACTCACAATATTGTCCTTTCTGACAGTATCCCTTTACATGGAAAAGGGACAGACACCCAAACAGCGCCTATCCTCGTTCCATCTTGTATATATTTATGCTCTCAGTCTCTTTCTCACAATCAGCATCAGAGCTATTAATGCACCAAGTGCTCCTATTCCAATCACAGTCGCAACCGCCATTGGAAAACCTTTTGATTTCGTCTGATCCTGTTTATCTAAATCGACATTTGATGCCGGTGTCTGGTTTTCGTCCAAGTCAACCAGCTCATCCGGCTGTGTAACTTCTACATTTTCATCTGTACCCGGTTCCGTCGTTGTACCCGGCTCCGTTGTTGTACCCGGTTCTGTAGTCGTTCCGGTTCCTGTACCTGTTCCGGTTCCCGGAGTCGCAGGTGTTCCTGCCGTTCCCGGTATCGTAACAATTGTTGTGGTACCTTCCCCAATAATAGTTACTGTTTCCGGGTCTGCCGGATGATATACAAAGGTAAATACATTCTCTGTCTCGTTATCACTCAAGGTTTTTGTAAGCGCAAGAGCCTGTGGAATATAACCGTTAATATATTTGTAAGCCACCACTGGTTTATCACCTACATTTCCATAAAATGTAGCACTCGAATCCAATGTATTTCCATCTTCATCCTGATAGTTTACCGTATAACCAACCGTGTTGCCCTTAATTCCATAGGCGACTACATAGTCTGCGTCACCTTCTACATAAAATGCCGGTGCAACTTCCTCATTATCTCGTCCACTGAGACGTACACCCTTAATATAATATTTATCATCCGTCACAGTCACTTTTGATAAATCAAAGGAAACCCGATCACCTGCACGGCATCCGGTCAACACCTCCGTGCCGCCTTCTACTCCGTCAAGTGCACCCTTATCACCAGCGTGTAAGGTAATTGTATAGGTATATTCCTCTGCAGAAACAGACATCACATTCATTCCCATTACCAATGAAAAACTGAGCAGCGCAACAAATATTTTCTTCATTTTCTTCATACTGCTACGCCCCCCTCTTATCATTTTTCCGTCTCTTCAAAGTCATTAAACCAAATATCAGGAGAATAATTCCACTTGCCAGTGCCAGGCCACAGAATAAAAGTGTCTTTGCAGTATCACCTGTTTTTACCACGTTTTTGATAAGCTTATCTTCTCCCGGCTTATTGATAACCGTTGTCTCTGTGACTTTTTCTACAGCAAATGTCTGCTGGAGTTTTGCCAGTGTCTGTTGATAACCATTTCCCATAGTCTCGCCATTGACTCTTACCTGGAGTGTAACGATACCTTCGTCTCCATTTTCCAGACGATCCAGATAGAAATAATCTGCCAGCGAATTTGTTGCCTGATGTAATCCTTCGTCTTGCGCTGCATTCTCACCACCAACAGTTTCACTGTTATAAAGTTCTGTTTCTTCTCCATTTGCACCGGTGTATGCCAGACGATATTCATAAGCACCACCGCTTGCACTTTCCTTCGCATCCTCCAGTGACTGAACCGCCTGATTTGTCATATACCAGTCTGTCTTACCGGAATCTGAATTCTTGATTTTTACTTTCAATGTGATGCTGTCGCCCGGCTGAATATTCTTCGCTTCATCAGTCAAATCATCAGAACTGAAATTACTTGTGATTTCTTTTCCGTCAAACTCAGCAACCCAGTTATCTTTTCCCTGATAATCCTCTGCCTTCGCACTGAAACCATTTCCTGCAACCAGCACCATTGCCATGACAAGGCACAATACTTTCTTTTTCATATTCTTGTACCTCCCCTTATAAGCCTAGCTTCGAGATATCCACACCCCAGGCACTCTTCACTGCATCTGCTGCATTGTGTGTCTGTACTGCGTCTACCTCAGCCGATACCTGGAATGTATATCCGTCGTATTCATATTCATATGTATACGTTGTACCAGCCTCTGTTACTTCTGTTTTTGCTGTCATTTTATTACGAATTTCCGGTTTGATTCGAATCGAATCTGCAAAATCCACTGTCTCACCTGCTGCAAGTACATGATTTAAATAAAGCACTCTACGTTCTGCAGTCGCAGCATCTGCATCCTCTACCCATCCATTTTCTTCCAGAAAATGAATATCAATCAATGACGGATCCAGCGTAGTTACCGGAACATCCTTGCCTTCTTTATCTCTCCAGCTTGTTCTTACAGTTACGCGGACATAAGAATCGATATTTCCTGAATTCTTTACACTCAGAACTTCATCATATCTCTTTCCCGGAACAATCTTTCCATTCTTCTCTACGAAACCATCCAGCAAAGTTCCTTCCGCTTCGCCCTGCCATTTACCATTATCCAGATAATCCCGGCTGCTGACGATTTCGCCATTTTCCAGAAGGCTTACCCCGATACTGGATAACTCTACCCCGGCAACATAATTTTCACTATAATAGGTAAGTGCTGCACGGGTACTGCCTACCGTACTTCCTACAAGAAGGATAGCAGATGCAGAAAGGAGCAGGATAGATTTTTTCGGAAATTTTTTTCTCTTCTTTTTCATTTTCTATCACACTTCCTTTCTAAGACCTGCTGTCCTCAAATGTTACATTCCAGTCTGCATATGGTTCGCCATTGTCATGATACTGTACCGGTGTACATTCCTGAATAACAATAACATTCAAATCCTTTTCATCGGTTACATCCTTCAAAAGTTCCTGTGGAAGAATAACGTTTACCGTCTTACTGGTCTTACTGGTACTTCCTACAGTAAGGATATCTTTGTAATACCAATAACCGTCTTTTCCATCATACCATTTACCGGAACCACCGTCTTCATAAGTCAGCTTGTAATTGTTTCCGGCATAAGCACGAATACGGATGTAGCAATCATAATCCCCTGTATTTTCTATAGAAACGATTTTCTTTCCACCTATTACCTCTTCATGTGGCTCTGTACGGGTTTCACCTAACTCAAAGACCACATTGCCTTTCGCCTCGGAGTAAGTTGTGAAATAAGCATAAGCACTTCCTACTGCCAAAGTTCCGGTCAAAGCCAGGGCTGCCGCTGCGAGGCAAATAGTTTTCTTACTTAATTTGTTCATCATTCTCTTAGTTCACCTCCGGCTTCAAATCATTTTTACAGTCAACAGAACCATCTTTCATATAGAAGCGATTCACAATACCTGTTCCACCGTTCTGTCCGCCATTGTATGCATTTACAAAACTTACAGAAACCGGATTACCTTCTTCTTCCTCTGCGATAATCTTTGTTACCTGCGGGCCATTGTCAGGACTCAGCCTATAACTTGCACCGGTGTACTCTTCTGTTACTGTGACGGTTGCGCCTGCTGGTAAATCGTTAATGATAAGTTTATCATTTCCAGCTCCGTTAAATTCCATCTTATATACATTATTTGTAACTGTTCCGTCCCTTTTCTCTACCTTTACATGGAATACAAATGTAGCACCACCGACAGTCTTATTATAAGAGGTCAAGGTCTTATTGATTTCCAGACTGCCTAAGCGTTCTTCTCTGTCTGGTTTTAATCCGATTGCATGGCTTCCGGTAAGTTCATATACCCAGTCATCGGAACCACCACCATTATACCAGTAGTTGTTTGGCAGGGAAATCAGACTTTCTTTGAAGGTATACGTGAAATATGAAGATTTCACTTCATCGGCAACCACCAGATACATTCCAGTTGCAAGTCCGGTTATTTTGCCTGTTCCATTTGTAAGGGTAACAGAGGTCTCAGCGCCCGGTTCAGTTCCCTTCTCTATCAGCTCTCTGGCCTTAGCAGCCTTGTCAGCCCACTCTTCAGCAGTGGTCTTATCGCTAATTTCATCAAGCTTTAAATCATCAAATCCTTCAACTTCTTCATAAGCTCCTGTTTCCTTTATCTCAGCCACCTGATACAAATGAACCTGAACCCCACCCGGCAGGGTATTCAATTCTGTGAAATCCTCTGCCTTTTCACCTTCCTTATTTTCTGTTGCTGCATCATATACATTGTTCTGTAAATTAAATTCAATCGTACACTTCCGATTCACATCTACAGCCTTCGCTGCATACGCTCTTGGCAATGCCAGACCGGAAAGCGTAACTGCCAGCGTCAGAACACATGCGCCTACTATTTTTACTCTCCTATTCATCATGCATCTTCTCCTCCCTGTTTCGATTCTTTCCAAAAGCAACCTTCATTATCAGTATAATAAGTAACGTTATCGACAGTCCCATGATGAGATACAGCATGTAGTAATTCTGTACTGCTTTCACCATAGACTGAGAAAGTGTATTCACTTCATCTTCTTCTCCAGTGTAAGGCACTCTCGTTCCTCTCACTAAGAGCCGGTGTGAATTAACACCATATGGAGTACAGGTAAATAATGTCACCTGGTCCTTTCCTTCTTCAATCTGCATTGCATTATCCAATGTCACGTTATCATCTTTATCAACCATTGGAAGTATCTGGTCTACCTCATATGCAAGGGTCTCATCCAGCACATGAATGTAAAATCTATCTCCAGTCTCTAACTGGTCTATATCGGTAAAGAGACGGGCACTCGGCAGACCCCTGTGTGCTGCCAGTACACTGTGTGTACCTTCTCCACCTATCGGAAGCTTTGTACCATTCATATGCCCCACTCCCGTTTGCAGCACATCATCTTCCACCCCGTGGTAAATCGCAAGTTTCACATTTATTTTCGGGATGGATAAATATCCCATTATTCCATCATTTGCAACATTTAGGATGTTCCAGTATTCCGTATCTTCCAGATTGGTATCATCGCTGCCAAATACATCTCCATAAAGATTGTTCTGTTTCAATGTATCATTAAATGCATATGCCTTTTCCCATTCTTCTGTAAAATCCTCTTCACTCATTTCTTCCACTACCGTCTCGTAATGACTAATCAGCCTGCTCTGACGATAGGTATTCCACTGATTAGCGACAGTTGGATAAACCAATACGCCAAATCCAATTAAGAATAACAATCCAAATAAGATACTTGATATCTTTCTCTTCATATTTACTCCTTCGATTCTTTCGCCTTTACAAGCTTCCGCTCACGACGATATAAAATCAAAATAAATATTCCCGTAATACCAAGTCCCACCAATACCCACAACAGATAATTCGTATGGAAACTAAACGGTGTATTTCCAGTTTCCTTTTCCTGAATTTCTTCCGGGTTATAAGGAACGCGATGTCCTCTTACCAAAAGTCTGTGTGAATTTACACCATAAGGTGTGCAAGTAAGAAGTGTTACCAAATCTTCTCCCTCTTCCACAGCAAGACTATCTGTCTGCTCCGGCTCTACTACCTCAATCCGGTCTACCTCATAGCAAAGGGTATCATCCAAAATGTGAAGCAGAAAATGGTCTCCCTCTTTCAGCTTATCAAGATCGGTAAACAAGGCTGCGCTTGGAAGTCCTCTGTGTGCAGAAATCACTGCATGGCTGTTCTCTCCACCAACCGGAAGGGAACTTCCTTCCAAATGTCCTGCCGCCTTGACAAGTACATCCTCATCTGTTGTATGATAAATCGGAAGCTTGATATTAATCTTCGGAATTTCTACTATCCCCATCATACCATCACCTGTGATATTCAGGCAAGACATATACTCTTTATCCGGTTCATCAGATGCACTTGCAATAGCAAATGAATCCGGCAAAATACTTGGAAGCAATGCTTTATTATATGCCTCTGCCCTCTTCCACTCCGCCTCATAGTCAATCGCACCTTCTGCTTCCAATTCGGAAACCTGACTTTCATAGGTACTGATGAGACGCTTCTGCCTGTAATTGTTCCATTCATTTGCTACAAATGGGTACAGCAATAAGGACAAACCGGCTAAAAATATCATCACAAACATAATTGTACTGGCTTTCTTTTTCATCCGAACTCTCCTTGTTGTTGTAGTTACTCTTTTTTTACAGTAGTCCTGAGTGGGCTTCCACCCAGGACTACTATTGTTATCACTTATGTATTTTCTCTAATTCATAAAGTGGTAATTAGTGCTGCTGTTTTTTGCGGCTTGCGAAGAATAATGCTGCTGCAATAATCATGATTAAGCATCCACCAATTGTGAAGATTGTTGTACCGATACCACCAGTTCCCGGAAGAGCTGAAAGCTGGCTATCCGGAACAGAAACTGTTACATTCTCTGCACTGCCTGCTACAATTGTTGCATCAGGAATATTATTATTGATGGAATATCCTTCCGGTGCAAGTGTTTCAGTGATTTCATATGTTCCTGCACCAAGACCTTTCAATAAGACTGTTCCATCGCTGCCAACTGTAACTTCTGTTACAGCTTCTTTACCACTTGGAATAACAGTATCTTCTGTATAAAGAGTATATTCGCCTTCTTTTAATTCGACAAACTGAAGTTCTTCTCCCTCTTTGCTAACTGAGAATTTTGCTCCAGTCAAAGGTTTTCTGTCTGCTTCGTTTTCTTCATCTGTTGTTTTAGCAATTTTAATAGAACCAGACTTTCCATCTACTCTTGATGGATCACTGTCATAATTACTTCTTGCTTCGTTGCTGTAAGATCCATCATCACTTGTTACTACTGCTGTAACCTCTACTGTAACTGTCGCTGTTGCATGTGCATTGTTATTTCCAATAAATGCTTTTGTAAATGTAACTGTTACAGCCCCATCCTTCACATTTAATCCGGATACTGTATAATCTGTACCTTCTGCAACTGGCGTTCCACCAACTAATACTCTGACACCAGTAACTTTCATACCTGTAGGAGTATCTGTAATACTGAATGTTCTGTTTGTGTTGTCATCTGCATAACTTGGGAATACTGTATCAATATTAAATTCAACTTCTTCGCCTTTGATAACAAATGACTGATTTGTGTTCTTTAAAGTTTTTACAACAGTATACTTTTCACCTTTTGCACTGATTTTCTTTGAAACCGGTTCAATCAGATTATATTGACTGTCATAATCATAGGTACCAGCACCCATTACTGTATAGCTGGTTGTGTTTCCACCTGCTGTAATTAAATATGCTCCGACTTCAAGACCTGTAAAATCACATGATGTTCCATTTACGCCAGTCTTTGTCTGATCTGCGTCTGCTGGCAAATAATCTTTAGCTAATTTTGCATAATCAATTGTTGCCGGTTTTGTAGTAAGGTCTACCAATGAACCATCTGTCTTTAATGCTTCTTTTACCCAGTCTGTTACTTCCCAACTGCTTTTTGCATCGTTGAACTTAACTACCTGATAAAGTTTTAATGTTGTGTTGTCATTTGCTGTTAAATTGTCTACCTTAATGCTTGCTGTAGCTTCTGGTGCAGCAAATGTTGTCATACTCATTCCGAGCACCATTGCCAGTGTTAATAACACTGAAAAGAGTTTTTTGAATTTTTTCATAATCTTCTCTCCTTTTCCTTTGGGTTCCCCCAATGTTTACCTCTCTTTTGTTTTTCTTTTTGCAGCTGAGCTGCTGAATTTTTCATAGGCTATCTATCCAGCACCTCCCTGCACTTTCTTTTATATAAAATCAGCGCTGCTGCCATCATCAGTAGCATACCACCGATTGTATACCAGAAGATTCCGGTTCCACCGGTTTCTGGAAGTTCATACAACTGTTTATTCGACAGTTCAATTACAACACCATTTGTTGCAGTTCCCTGCACTTCTTCTCCATCAAGCGTTGTCAAAAGGCCCTTGTTAAATGTAAGTGTCCATCCGCCTTCATGAATCATATATCCTTCCGGAGCTTTTGTTTCAACAACCGTGAAACTTCCATCCAGTTTTTGTAAATCCACATTCTGTCCAGACTTCAACGTCCATTCAATAGTTCCATCGCTTCCAGATTTTCCTGTCGCAACAACTGTTGAACCTGATTTCAGTTCAAATTCAGCGCCTTCCAGAGTCTTTACAGTCTCATCTTCCCACCGTTCACTGACCTTCTTCGCACTCCACTTGAGCGTATTAGTAATAGTAAATGTGTCACCATCAGAAGTTACATCTGTCAGATATCCCTCTCTTCCTTCTGCTTCAACTTCTTCCACTTTATACTCATACGTAACTGGTAAATCATGAATCACCTTACTCCATGGAGTACCGTTATCTCTGTCTTCTTTTGTAATCGTGTAGATTTCATCTCCATATTGCGTGAAGGCACCGGCACTTCCTGTTCTATAAAGAAGTTTAAACTGAATATTTTCCGGTCTCGTTGAAATATTGCCATCATTCCATTCCTTGTGAACTGTAATAGATTTTAACTTCAACTTATTCACAAACGTAACTTCCATTCCTGCTTCTGTTACATTCTGAACTTTTTCGACCTGTTCATAAGAATCATTTGACAAATCTTCACTTGTCACATATGTTGCATCCTTTTTCTTAAGTACCGTTACAGTCTTAGTCCAGTTATCTTTTGTTAATCTGAAAGTCATATCATTCACTGTAACATCCAAGCTATCTGGTCGTTTACTCTGATCCACAGAATCCTGCCAGATCTTATTCATCGTCCACTGCTCTGTCTGAAGAACATTGGCAATGTAATAATTCTCATCATCACAGTTTGAATCATATTCATTGGTAATCGTAGCAACTGTTTTATCTTTATCTTTGCCATATGAGTAAGTAATATTACTTGTGTAGTTTGCAGGAATATTTTCCTCTCGTACAGCATATGTGTACTGAATTACTTCGTTTCCTGTTCCCTGTTCTTTTGGCAAATCTGTCCACTCATATGACCACTCGTTGCTATCACTGAGCGTGACAATATCTTTATATCTTGTTGCTGTTCCATCTTTTGTGTTTTGCTGCCATAAGCTCACTCTGATTGGAGTCTGCGGTCCATCGCCTTTCCACTGTTTTACTACCTTAATAGAACCAGAAGTTACTTTCGAGTAACTGTTTGTTACTACTGCCTTTGTTCCATTATCTGTAATATCGTAAGAAGGAGTATAACCATCTATCGCTTTTTCTATTACACTAGCAATATTCTTAGTCACGGACACTGTTTCTTCAATTTTATAACCATTTGCTTCATTCAAGATGACTGTTTTCTGTGTTCCATCTGTATAAGTTACAGTTAATTCTACATCGCCATCCGGAATGTCTATACCATCTGGCTGATTCCAAATCTTTTCATACGAAAGCTTATGTTTCGTTACCTGAACAACTGGCTTTGGATACGTTGCAGTCTTGGTTCCTTCCGTTCCGTCTATTTCATACGAAACTTTGGTGTTCGCACTATTATTAGAATAGAATCCCTTCTGTCCTGCACTTGTAACACCAGTTCCTGCTTCCCCTGTATGCGGATATGCACCACTATTTGTGTTGAAATAATTATTTGCAGCCTCTGATGGTTTTACTCTAAAGCTTACTGTATATTTTGCACCGTCTTCTAGTGAAGCACCACCTAATAAACGAACAGTTATCGTCTTTCCACTTACACTGGCTGTATATTCACTTGAACTCAATGTTGTTTCTGCACCATCTGCGCTCTTCTTAGTAACGGTAATCGTTGGTGTGCTTTCTGCGAAATCCACATACTCACTAAGTGTATCTGTAATCACCACATTTTTATAGGTAGGGATTACTTTACTTAAAATTTCTTCCAACGCTGTTGCCAAATTTGTTCCGTTTACAAGCTCAGAATTACTTAGCTTATCAGAAAATGTTTTCATTCCCGTTTGAGTATCTGATGTCAAGTATACAGAATACATTTGAGCATTCTTTAGTGAGCTCGAATCGCTTACCTTATTTGCAGCATCAGTGTAGTAGCTATTTTTCGTATCGCTACCGTTACCAGTCTCATTTCCTCGTGAATTCACGCTGAAAGTAGGTGCACCGTCAGACAGGAATACTACAACTTTTTCGTTTTTACTACTACTCTTCTGTCCAAGTACCTCTGATGCTTTCATCATTGCATATGTCCAGTTCGTTCCGCCGGTCGCCTTTAAAGCATTAATCTTCTGTTTAAACGATTCTTTTCCAGATGTCTGATACCAAGATGTCGCACTCGTTTGGCTCATTCCAGCAAAAGATACAAAAGCTACTGAATTGACATTACCAGTTTTTTCAAAAATCTTATCTATGATTCCATCCTGTTCAGTAAGCAATGATTTAAGTGTTGTCAGCAAACCATCCGCAGTTTTATGACCCCACCAGTCATATTCATCATCCATACTTCCAGAAGTATCAATTACAAATAAAACATCCACTCCAGGAGTATCTCCTTTTGCACCTGTCACATCCAGATTTAAGGTATAATCTGCTGTATTCGCATTATATGCGATATACTTATTATGTGCCGGCTGGCCAAGTGATGACTCTTCTTCACTAGACAGTGTTGCTAATGGGCTTGCAAGGAGACTCACATTTTGCAGTGAAAGACTGAAAGCTTTACTCCTAACAGTTGCACCTCTTGTAGCATTCTCAACATCTCCTTTTGCTTTTACATTGTCAAAGTTCGTATACTTATAATCTGTTCCATCCCCGGAAACAGCAATGCCATCTGTCGGTGACTGATATACGTAATCACTATTAATCTCGTCTTCAGTTACACTGTAGTTAATCTTAACTTTAACTCCATTATACTCATAATATACAGGTACATCCCAAGAGCATGCCCAATCATCTTTTGAAGTCAATGTTGCTGTCTTTGTCAGTTCATCCAAAGATTTTTCAACTGTTTCTCTATTTTCTTCTACTACAATGCTTGCATGTAAGGTTACTGTCAGGTTATCCGGTCTGGTATTAAATTTATTATTGCTATCATCCCATACCTTTTTAAAATTAACCTTCTTATAATTTGATGCTTTGTAACTATTTGTAAACGTTACAGTTGCTGTTACCTTACCCTTCAATTCTGTAATCTGTGAATCATCAATCGTAGCAGATTCTTTTCCATCAACAAGAACTTTTGTTTGCGCTGTTGATTCTAACTTATATCCATCTGCCTCTGCGTTTTTCTCAGTTACTGTTACCTGATATTTATCGTTTACTCCTATCTTACGATTAGCGATTGTATATACAAGCGTTCCATCTGCCATCTGCGACATATTCGCACCAGAAATAGTCTTTATTCCAAACAGTTTCACAATCTCTTCTTCGCTCAGTTCACTTCCACCTTTTGTTGCAGAAATTTCAAACTGAATATTGTTCTTAATTTTAGAAATATCATCATTTCCAAGACCCCTGAATTTCTTTTCAATCTGAATAGAAAATTCATCATCACTTACCGGTGGAAGTTCCTGAGAAAATCCCACACGGTCAAGGAAGTTACCAACAGTGTTATCATTCGCTGCTGTATCACCAGACATAAAGAAGAATCTCGTCAGGCTGGAAGTCGGTGTATAAGCATTAGTCTCTGAAAGCGAATGCCAATTCCAATTGCTGCTAGTTACTCTTAAAACCTTAACACCATTTTGATAATAAATCTGTTCCTGACCTTCTGCGCTATATTTTGTCTTATACTGAGACTGCAATCCCAATTTCGTCAAATACGCTTCCAAATTTGCCTGATTGTCAAGCTTATTTTCTTCCGCAATCTTCGTAGGCATCATTACCAAGAACATTGTGTCATATTGGGAAGTACTTGCTGAACTTTTACCCCTTGCACGATGTGCTAGCCAATAGTTTAGCGGTGTCCCTTCCTGGGTAAGTACATCCTGATACAAAGCACCAGCTGCTTCACAGTTCAACTCTGCAAACTGATTTCCTTCATATGCAGCATTACTTGCATCATGCCCATCTGAATACGAACTTTTATCCCATGCATAGTACTGTTTAAGATAATTACCATTTGTAAGTATTTCTATATCTTTATTTAATTTGTCTCCCGCACCTGTTCCTGTCGTCTGCCAAACACCATTTCCTTGAGCATATGATTCATTAGACACCTGATTCATTCCTGTGTCATACTTTGGTGTTTCAAAACTTCCGTTCTGTAACTGATTATAATAAACTACTTGAACAGGAGCAGCTTCCACCTCTGTGCCATCAGATAATGTAACTTTTACTTTATACCATTTACGCGCTCCATCATCAAATGCCGGATACAGATTCATTCCGTCTGCAGAAAGATTTGTTTTGTCTCCCTGATAATTTATTTTTTCTACTTCTGTATAAGTGCCATTCTCGCTGTCACTTCTATACCATTTGGCAGAAACTATTGTAGTAGTACTTCCATCTTCTGCTGCATACTCAGCTTTTAATGCACCAGTATTAACAATATCATCCGTAATAGCAAGACCCGTATTGTGTGTATACACAAAATAAATCTGATGACCAGTCAAATCTACCCATGTAGAGCCATTATCTGAATACTGCCAAGTATATGTTGTACCTCTCCAATTAGAAGACATTTTACACTTTACATAGGTAACTGTAGCTCCATTTGCAGAATCAAGGGCTGCTCTACTATAAGTGTAATTTGCAACATTAACATTGTTTTGTATAGTACTTAATTCCAATGGTTCAGATTCGCCAGAAGAAGACCATCTATCTTCAGTGATACTGCCAGTAGAAAATGTATATGAACTGTTGGAACCAATTTCTTTTCCGTTGTTGTCAACTACTTTTATGGATAATGTGCTGCTATAAGATGATTTGTTCCAGGTCAGCGTAAACACGGAAAAGCTGTCCGTCACAAACTCTGCTTTTTTTACTTTCATTGCAGATGTCGTTTCTACTTCTGCTGTCTCATTTTCATCAGCAACCATATCCACAACTTCTTTGACTTCGCCCTGCTCATCTTCTTCCAGATGCATTACTGTTACATCTAATGTGGAATCGTCATTCTCAGTTAAAACTTTCTTCGCTTCTTCCGGGATTTCAGCCTGCTTATATTTCATGGAAACTTTTACGTCTCCGTTTGGTTCAAGCTTATTTCCATTTGCATCTGCGAAAGTAATGTCATAAGCGAGGAATCCGGCAATATCATAGGTTTCATTTTCAGCCTTTTCCTGAAGCTTCTGTTCTGTCAAATCATACTGTTCGTTGATTTTTTTTGCCTTCGCTTTTTCATCAGCGCTCATAGATGCTGTGATTTCTTTTTTCTCGATTGGCGTAACAGAAAGAGCTGCGCCATCTGGAATATTTCCGGCTTCAACCGCATCTACTGTTACTTTTACCTTATCATCTTCATATGTAAGCTGGAGAATCGGCTGAACCTCTGCTTCTTTCGGTTCTTCTGTTCCATTCTCTGCTGTCTGGTTTTCTGCTGTCTGGTTTTCTGTGGTCGGAGTTTCTGCTTCTGCCTTTTCTTCTTTTTCTTCTTCTGCAGGTGCTTCTGTATTCTCCTGTTCTTCTTCCTTCGGAACCTCTACCTCGACCGTTCCTTCATCAGTCGTTTGCTGTTCCTCTACTGCTGTTCCTTCTTCCGGCTGCACTTCGGTTCCAGTCTCTACTGTTCCTTCCTGTAAACTTTCTGCCAGCAGATATCCGCTTCCGCTCAACACAATGACCATGCAAAGCATTATAGCGATACATCTTTTAAACGTTTTACTTTTCATGGTTTCCTCCTTCCGCTCCGGAATTTTCTTCCAGCGCTCCATTTATCAACTTCAGCAGTTCCAGTGCACTTCTAAAATTTTGCACTTTTTGTTTTTCTGTCCAAGTGACGCTGCCTTGCCAAGTTTCATTTTGTCGATTTACAATCTTAACAATAAATGTATTCGTATCCTTTTCTCTTCCCTGTCTCACGGTTCACATCGCTCCCTTAGAATCCCCTTCATTATATGATGTCATTGGATATTTTTTCTCATCTATCTATTGATTAATTTACACAATTTCTATTGTGCCTTTATTATATTATATCTCCTGTTACAAAAAGCATTACACCGACGGTTCTTGTATTAATTTTTTTAACTTTTTTTATTTTTTTATCTTCTTTGTAACGCTTTTCCGACACATTCTTTACTTTGAGAAGAAAAAATACCTGAAATCTTTCTCTAAGATTATCAGGTATTTTTTCTTAATAACAGCATTTTATCAATTTCCGAAACTAATTCCAGCATATTTGTAAACAGGACTTTTTTCCCTTTTTCCAGCCAAATCAGCTCTCCCTGCCATGTAGACCTTTGCCGGAATCGGACACTGATGGCAAATGTTGCCTGCGCTCCTCTGTGGCTCAACAATTCGTTCGTGTCTATCCGTTTCTCCGGTCTTTTTCTGTTATACACATTATTTTCTGTTTCTTTCTTCTTTTCTACAAAACTTCTCGATTGGGTTGAAGCCTGCGGAAAAGCAATTTCATCAAAAAACCGATCTGCTTTTGTCATCAGTTCTATAATACTGCCAAATACTACCGGTTCTTTTCCATAGCAATGATAAAACCATCCTCCAATATCATCGTTATCCGTATCGTCCACACATACTACGATTAAATTGGGGGCAGATAGATTCATATACTGCAACTCCTGATATTCCATTACCCTTCCCCTTTTCTACTATTTTAAACTGCATTCATATAAAGAAGAAACCGTACACGTAAGACGTTTCGTCCATGTCTTATGTTCCTTTGCAAAGGAATTTGCAATACGTTCTGCCACCAGATGACAATTCTCTTCATTAATTCCTGTAAGCATAATTAAGAACTGTGCCGGATTATATTTTGTAAATGAATCACATTTCCGCAAAGATTCTTTAATTGCCTGGAACAAAACTTCAGACATTTGATCCAACTTGGCGCATTCTTTCATGCACTGACCCTTTCCATCTGTAATACTGCAAAGCATAATATATACTGACTGCCCGTTTCGCTCCATATTTCGTCGCATCATCCGATAAGCATCACGAAAACTTGGTGCCGTGCAATAAAAAGCACCATTTTCATC
Source organism: uncultured Bariatricus sp. (assembly GCA_934307065.1). GTDB lineage: Bacteria > Bacillota > Clostridia > Lachnospirales > Lachnospiraceae > Allocoprococcus. The sequence continues at coordinate 43,701 of CAKRCD010000004.1, forward strand.
ATCCTCTGATTCCTGAAGTCCTTCTTGGATTTCATTCAAAAGCTGTGGTCTGCTGCTGATGTGTTCGCTCATAGCATCAAACTGTTTCATCATTCGTTCAGACGGTGTTACCCCAAGTTCATCAAACAACAGTTTTGCTGTATTCTCATATTCTTTCATGGCTTCTTCATAACGGTCGAGTTCAATATAGCATTCCACTTTCTCCACCTGCCATTCGTCAAACGGATACAAACGGCACGCAACATCTACATATTGTATAACTTTCTCGTATTCTTTACGTTCTTTTAAATAGGAACAAAGCCATTCCAATGAACGTACATATAACTTCTTATACTGCACGCTTTCAATCACAACCCATTCTTCACTGGAAAGTCTCGGCAGGAATTCTCCCTGATACATGTCGCAGGCCTTTTCCAGTATCTCCGCCTTTCGATCATCGTCCGTTTCTGCTTCTGCCTTTTCTACAAGCCGGCGAAATTCCAATGCATCCACTTCGGTTTTCATAGGTGATACCCATCGGTAAACTCCACCCTTTGACACAATATAATCATATGTAGGAAGACCTTCTTCTGCCAATGCTTTTTTCAGTCTGTGTACGGTAACACGCAGATTATTGGCCGCATCCACCATATTCTCTCTTCCATAGAGATCTTCCATCAGCTTTGTTCTGGGTATTCCCTCTTCACCGCTATGCAAGAGAATCAGCAAAAGCTTCGCTGCTTTTGTTGTGCTATTACGTCCTAATAGAATTAATTTGTCCCCATAGGCGACTTCTTCTTTCCCCAGCATCCACACTCTGAGAACATCCATACGTTTGCCCATTCCAAAATCCCTTTCCTACTTATATATTTCTATAATATAAGTAAATGATTCATTTTCCACTGTCTTCATTGCTTTAATTAAATTCTACTTTACCCCTTTTGTAAAGTCAAGGTTACATCCCTTTCATATATATTTTTTAGCCAAAATTTTGTAATTTTTTCATGAATTCCTATATTTTTTTGAGATTTAAAATAAATCTATGCTATAATGGTGGCAAAATATGATGCAAGCAAGGAGTGTATTATATGAAGAAACTTGATATAGCCAAGACAATCCAATTGATTGTGTTTATTATAGTAGCACTTGTATGTGCCGTTCTGATACTTTTGAATCCGGAACTGTATCACATGATTGCAGCCGATTCCAGAGTACGTTTAATCTGCGGCCTTTTATGGCTGGTACTTTTTATTTCCTTCCTTTTTATTTTCCTGGATTTCAGTCTGCTGTCATCCTGGAAAAAGGATTTTAGGGAACTGAATTATGCCGTTCATTCTGACCCGGTTGCAGGAATTGCCAATCGCTTCAGCTGTGACGCTATTATCGAAAAATATTTAGACCAGCCCCTTCCGGAAAATATGGGATGTGTCATGTTTGATCTGACTAATATTTCAGAAATCAACAAGGATTATGGACATATTCAGGGAAATATCCTCATTCGTGATTTTTCTAATATTTTACGGATGACTTCTTTAAATTTATGCTTTGTAGGTCGCAATGGTGGAAATAAATTTATTGCTTTATTTGAGGACACTGACCGCAAACGAATTGATATGTTTCTTTCCCGTGTGGAACAGAAAGTTGCCGAACATAATGCAATAGCTAATACCTATCCCATTAAGTATCAGTACGGTATTGCATTCCATGATGGTGTCACCGCTCCTACCGTGACCGACTTGATTGCACTGTCCTTTAAGAGAATCAATCAAAGTGGTTCGCACGAAACCGCCACTTATTCAGATAATGAGGTGTTGTAGTGATGGCAAAACTGGATTACAAATACATTACCCGCCTGGTAACTCAGGCACAGAGCGGCAACAGTGATGCTTTTGCCGAATTGTATGCAGCCACTTATCAGGAAACGTATGCTTTTGCATACAACTATTTAGAAGATGAATATCTTGCCCAAGATGCCCTTCAGCAGACTTACATACAATCTCTACGAGAAATCCGTACATTGCCAGACCCAACTCTTTTTCTGGCCCAATTGCAGCAAATTGCATATAAGACATGTTTTTCTATGCATAGAAAACAAAATAATATCTCCGTAGATTTTGAAACAACCTTAGTATCTATTGACGGAAACCAATATACGATTCGAAGAATTTTCAATCTCCCTTTTACCGAATCCCAGATTGTTCTTATGAAATACTGTGACCATATGACAAATCGGGAGATTGCCGGAATGATGCGCATCAGCCGCAGTTCTGTCAGACGTTATCTAAGCCTCGGGCGAAAACGGCTGCACCAGATCATGAATGTTTAAAGGAGGCACCCACAACCAATGAACTTTCCATTTTCAAAAAAAAGCCGGGTTCCTGAACTCAATCAGGATTTAGCAAGTCAAATGCTTCAAAATGTTTTTGAGGCATGCCAAGCTGAACCAAGTTCTATTCCTTTGGATGTTTTAATCTCATACAGCAATTACAGAAAAGAACGTTTTGCATTTCAGAAATATGTCCTGATTACAATCCTGATTCTGTTTGCATTGCTGCCATTTTTATTTATTTACCCAGATTTCTCAGTAACATTGAACACTGCTGATTCCTCTTATCCTCCGGTTTACACCTTTGCACTGGACACACCATTTCCAATCAAAAGTGTAGTGGCCGAATTAAACGGGAAATCTATACCCGTTTCCCAGACAGAAAATCAGACATTTTCTATTGAGCCTACGGAAAATGGAGTTATGCAGATATCGGTCACTTTGATAAATAATCAAGTGCACACGGAAACTCTTGAGGTAGATACAATAGACACAAAACGCCCGGTATACAAGTCCAGTTCATGGAAAGGACGATGGGTTTACCTTTATGTCAGCGATGATATCTCCGGCATTGACTATGAACATATTACTGCAAATGATGCCGATGGTAATTCTGTGAAACCATATTCTTATGACGAAGAAAATGACTGTATTATCTTTCTTTATCGGCAAACAGACCTGGATGTTTACGTTCCTGACAAAGCAGGTAATACTTTACACTTAATTTTAAACATACATTAATTTATCGACAGGACGCTGTGTATTGAGACGCTTCTCATTTATCAGCATTTTTACTTATGAGAACCTATGAGAAAGGAGACGACACAATATGCACCGGATATCCATTGCTTCACATTTGCGATATACATTTGCTGTTGTTCTCATCTTTTCTCTGTTAGCCGGAACCACTTTTACCGGATGTCAGAATAAACAGACTTCCTCCAAGCCGGCAGAAACCTCTCCTCCTGAAAATCCACGCAACACCCTTACTGAGGTCCTTTCTCCGCAAGCAAGCGGAGCGGAAGTGTATGGAAATGATTCTGTTTCTATTGACGCATCTAACACTACAGAAGGATACTTTATGGTGTGCTATAAGGGTAATGCTGACAAGTCTCGCATTCAGGTTACCACCCCTGACGGGACCTTATATTCCTATTGTCTTGTTCCGGGTGACTATGAAACTTTTCCATTATCCGGTGGCAATGGCGATTATCAAATCGATGTCTATGAACATGCCTATGAGAATAAATATGCTCTTTCCTATTCACAGGCTATATCTGTGGCATTGGAAGACGAATTTAAGCCTTTCTTATATCCAAACCAGTACGTCTGGTTCACACAGGATAGTGAAGCAGTACAATATGGAATGGAACTTTCCGCACAATCCACAGATGATTTGAACTATGTTGAACAGGTTTATAATTATGTGATTCAAAATATTACCTACGACACAAATTTTGCTGAGGATATTCCCACAGATTATATTCCCGATATCAACGAAACCATGAGAACACACAAGGGGATTTGCTTTGATTATGCTTCTTTGATGTCCGCACTTCTGCGTTCGCAGGGAATTCCAACCAAACTTGTTGTCGGATATTCCGGCACTGCATATCACGCATGGATTAGTGTATATCTGGACGAAGCGGGATGGGTAGATAACATCATCGAGTTTGACGGAAAAGACTGGTCCTTAATGGACCCGACTCTTGCCGCAAGCAACGATGAGGATTCCGTTAAAAAATATGTCGGTGACGGCAGCAACTATATTGTGAAATATTCGTATTAAACATACACAAGCAATGGAATGGAGGATTTCTATGAGTAATAATTTTGTTTCTAATAACCCTTTCTCGAATATGGAATTATCTTCTTTCTGTGGGCAGATGGCTTTGATTTTGAAGTCCGGGATTTCTGTCACAGAAGGATTAGACATCATGTTGGAGGACGCTTCTTCCGATGAAGAGAAAGCGGTGCTTCATGCCCTTCTTGACGATATAAATGAAAATGGAAGTCTGTCTCATGCATTAGAATCTACCCGGCTGTTTCCCTCTTACATGATACATATGACAGCTATCGGCGAAGAAACCGGTACATTAGATGATGTTATGGATGCTCTCCAGTCACACTACGAGCGGGAAGCCGATATTGCGCATACCATCAAAAGCGCAGTTACTTATCCTATGATTATGATTGGCATGATGGTATTGGTCATCGTTGTGCTTCTCGTCAAAGTTATGCCTGTTTTTCATCAGGTATTTGTACAATTAGGCACGGAAATGACAGGTGTTTCCCGCGGACTTATGAACATGGGAACTCTCATCAATCACTATGCCGTATTCTTATCCATCGTACTCTTAGCAATTGTTGTCTTTGGATTTTACACAGTCCGTACTGCTTCCGGACGGGCTTTTTCCAGAAAACTGGGTTACGGTATCCGCCCAATCCGGAAAATATATGAAGAAATTGCTGCATGTCGTTTTGCAAGTGGTATGGCACTGACACTCAGCAGCGGGTTAAATCCAGACCGTAGCATAGAACTGGTACGCACCTTGATTGATGATCCGTTTTTTCTCCAAAAACTCGATGTCTGCACTGAAAAACTTACTTCCGGCGAAGAACTCGCTCCTGCCCTGTTCTCTTCCGGCATTTTCACAGGCATGTATGCACGTATGACATCCATTGGTTCCAAAACAGGTGCAATGGATCAGGTTATGAATCAGATTGCTTCCCTTTATCAGGATGAAATCGACACACGGATGAACAATGCGCTTGCCATTCTGGAGCCTACTCTGGTTGTGGCCCTATCCTTAATTGTGGGTGTGATTCTGTTATCTGTTATGCTTCCACTTATGGGAATCATGTCAGGTATATAAAGGAGGTCTGACTATGCATCGTTTTGAGTACCAGAAACATTCCCGTTTCCCCGGCAGACTCCTGATTTCAATCTGCATATTTCTGCTCATTGTGTTTTTATTTCTTTCCGGTGTTTCTTCTCTGTCAAAGAGCACTACCGCCCGGCAGAAAGAAGCTCTGGAAAATGCAATTACCCAGAGCATCAGTTATTGTTACAGTGTAGAGGGTGTCTATCCGGAAAGTCTGGAATATCTAAAAGAAAATTATGGACTGACTTATAACGAAGATTTATTTTATGTTGACTACCGTACTACCGGTTCAAACTTGATGCCGGATGTTACAATTATAGAAAAGAGGAATTAATATGCAATCGCAAACCCGAAAACGGCACATGATAGATGTTTTATTTCCAATTGCCCTTTTCTTTGTTTTTACCTTGTCTGCCTTAATGGTTATGTTGCTTGCAGCCCGGATTTATCAGTCATCCGTAGAAAATTCTTCCCGGAATGACACTGCACGCACAGCACTCTCTTATATTTCAGAGAAGATGCATCAAAGTGATATGAATGGCTCCATTTCTCTCGGATTCTTCGATGGGTGTGATGCTATGATTTTAAAACAGGATTATAACGGTGATACATACACCACTTATATATATGCCCACGATGGTGCACTGAAAGAACTTTTCATCAAAGACGGGGCAAATGCGGATGCTTCTAATGGCAAAAAGATTCTTGACATCGAGTCTTTTTCTATGACTCAGGTAAATGAAAATCTGTTCCGTTTTGACTGTATTGACCAAGATGAACACTCTGCCTCCATTGTAGTCGGATTGGCAAGTGAAGCTTATTAGATTTTAAAGAAAGGATATTGTGTCTTATGATTCGTAAAAGCAGACCTCAAGCTTCCAGTTTATTTTTAATGGAATTGATACTGGCCATTTTATTTTTCTCCATTGCCAGTGCAGTCTGTGTGCAATTTTTTGTAAAATCTCATTTGCTGAGCCAACGTTCCCAGGAGCTTTCTCATGCAGTAAATGAATGTTCCACTATTGCCGAAATCTGCAAGACTTCGGATAGTTTGTCTCAGGCCACGGAACTGCTTAGACAGGAATATCCATTCACAGATATTTCCGCTTCTGCCGACACAGATAATATGCATTTCATTTTCTATTTTGATAAAGATTTTCGTGCTTGTGAACAAAAAGATGCAGCCTGCGAACTACAACTTACGCTTCAGGAAAAAAATGAAATGTTAACTGCACAAATGCAAGTACTCAATGAATCGAATGCATCCGTGATTTACGAACTGGAGACAATACACCATATTGCGAAACTTATTTCTCACGAATAGGAGGAATTCTCATGAAGAAAGAAAAAAATACAGATGGATTCCCCAATATCGGCTTATCCTCACTATTGATTATATTTCTGATAGTTTGTATGACTACATTTGCGCTTCTGGCTCTTTCTACTGCCAAAAGCGATTATACCTTAAGCGAAAAGTTTGCCGGTCATCGGACCGATTATTATACTGCTTCTTCTAAAGCCGAAGAAATCCTCTCACAAATAGATTCCGCATTAGAGACAGACCTCAGCACCGTAATCTCGCAAACTGCTTTTACGATAAACGATACCGTTATTTCTGTAATCGCAGATGAGGATTTTCCTCTCCTTACCTACACAGTCCCTATGGAAAACAATCAGTTCTTATCGGTAAAAATTCAGGTCACAGACCCCGCCAGTTCAGAACATTACTATAAAATATTGGAATGGAAAGTAAGTGAAAAACAGTAGTAAGTGAAAAATAGTAGAAAGAAGGAAAACTATGAGTCTTGAAATGAACTTAAAAATAATTTTAGAACGGGCAATTAAAGACAATGCTTCTGATGTATTTATCGTAGCCGGACTTCCTGTGTCTTTCCGTACAAACGGAACAATTAACCATGTCACGGAAGAAAAATTGTTTCCGCAGCATACAGAAGCACTCTTAAACGATATCTATGAACTGGCCGGACACCGCAGCATGGAACACCTTCACACCTTGGGCGATGATGATTTTTCCTTCGCCATTCAGGGATTATCCCGTTTCCGTGTCAGCGCCTATAAGCAACGCGGCTCTTTATCGGCAGTAATTCGAATCATTACTTTTGATTTACCGGATTATACTGCGCTCGGTATTCCGGAGCACGTAATGCAGCTCACAGACACATCCAAGGGTATGATTCTGGTAACTGGTCCTGCCGGAAGCGGGAAATCTACCACCCTCGCCTGTATGATTAATCAAATAAACAACACCCAGAAGAAACATATCATTACCTTGGAAGACCCTTTGGAATACTTGCATCAACACAAGAAAAGCATTGTCAGCCAGCGGGAAATTCAGATTGATACGGAGAACTATGTCTCTGCGCTCCGTGCGGCACTGCGTCAGAGTCCGGATGTCATTCTCCTTGGAGAAATGCGTGATTACGAAACAATTAACGTAGCAATGACGGCTTCCGAAACAGGGCATTTGCTGTTATCTACCCTTCACACTATCGGAGCCGCCAACACAGTTGACCGTATTATTGATGTATTTCCTGCCAGCCAGCAGCGTCAGATTGCTGTACAACTTTCTATGGTACTTACCGCTGTTATTTCACAGCAGCTTGTTCCTGCTGTAGATGGGACTGTAGTTCCTGCCTGGGAAATCATGACTGTGACACCCGCAATCCGAAACATGATTCGTGATAATAAGGTGCCTCAGATTGATGCCCAGATTTACTCAGCTGCCAAACCGGATATGATTTCTATGGATAACAGTCTCCTGGCACTTTATAAGCAAGACAGAATTACCGGTGAAACTGCACTCAAATATGCAACCAATCCGGAAATGCTAGGAAGAAAGCTTTAAAATTGAAAAGCTTTCAAGCTTTCAAAATTATCATACGATTATACAAGCAAGTACATTACTACAAAGTGGCAGGCACTTCCACCCATTACAAATAAGTGAAAGATTTCATGGCTTCCGAAATTCTTATGTTTCATATTGAATATCGGAAGCTTTAATGCGTAAATGATTCCACCTATCGTGTAAATAATTCCGCCCGCTAAAAGCCATCCGAATTCTGCTCTGGATAACCCATTTAACATCTGTCCAAAAGCCAATACGCAAGTCCATCCCATTCCAATATAAAGTACGGATGATACCCATTTCGGACAGTATACCCAAAATGCTTTTATTAATATCCCGACAATTGCGATTCCCCATACCAGCATCAGAAGCGGAATTCCAATATTTCGGTCTAACACCAGAAGGCAAATCGGTGTGTAACTTCCGGCAATCAATACAAATATCATCATGTGATCAATCTTTTTAAGGATCGTATTTACCTTTTTGGAAATATCAAATGTATGATACGTGGTACTTGCCGCATACAGGAGTACCATGCTGATTGCATACACAGTAAGGGAAATCAGATAAACAGAATCCCTCTCCTTCGCTGCCTGAATCAAGAGTGGAATTGCCGCAAAAATTGCCATCAGCATTCCAACAAAATGAGTAATTGCACTTCCAGGGTCTTTAATATGTCTATTTTCTTTATTCATAACCTGCACCTCCAAAGCTATCTTATGTAGTTTTCATTACTACATTAAGTATATGATTATATTACACCAGCTATTCAGAAATATCAACACTAAAATGCAAAAAAATAGATGCCTTTTTTGACATCTATTTTTCTTCTATTACACGTATTCCCTTGATTAACGTTCATTTACTTGATTTAATTTTTCTGCCAGTTTTTTTATATACTTTTGCAGCAACTCAAACATCTCTGCATATTGCTCCAAAGGACGCCCGTACACAGACGGTACTTCTCTTTCTTCTCCCACATATTCATTCAATATATATATATTTGCAAATTCTGGATATTCACTCTGCACTTTTTGTTTTGCAGCCGCTGTCAAAGTAAACAATAATGTGTCTTCCGTCAGCATTTCTTCCTTTAAAGCCATGGTTTCAAATCCTTCTGTAGCAATTCCCACACTCTGCAAAAATTCTTCTGCCCTTGGATTCATTGGCTCGGCAAACAGTACTACCAGCCCTCTTGCACTGATTTCGTATTCCTGACGAAGATTTTCTTTCTTTAAAAGTTCTGCTGCCACCGGTGCTCTGCTGTTTCCACTGTCACTCACAAAAATGATATTTCGATATCTCTGTAATCTGGTAATCTCTTCTGCCTGAATCACATGATGTCCTGCAGCCTTTCCAAGACGGTTCATAATGGCAGTTCCGATTCCTTCTTCCGAAAATGCCTCACTGTAAATGCAGGATACTTCTTCCTCATTAAACTCACGAAGAATTTTATAAAGATTTCTTGCAACTGTCTTTTCGTTCTCTCTGGAGCCAATGCTTTTCACAATTCCTGTAGTATAATATGGCATTGATTCGTTTGTCGCAATAATACCTGATTTCTTTCCCTGACGTGCCTGTTCGTAGACCAGTTGGCGGATAGCTTTTACCGCCTCTTCCGGCTCTCCTTCAACGATAATCATATCTGTATCCGGTGCATAATGCCGGTATTTCATCCCCGGTGCTTTCGGTGCTTTTCCGCTTTGCTCACTAATCAGAGTTTCATCTACAGCTACCTCACCTATCACTTCACTCAACATTTGTCTCGTAATTGCACCCGGTCTTAAAATCATCGGTGGCTCTACTGTCATATCCAAAATCGTAGATTCTACACCAATTTCCACGCTGCCGCCATCTACAATCATGTCAATCTTTCCACCCAGGTCCTCTTCTACATGGCTTGCCGTAGTAGGACTTGGCTTTCCGGAGGTATTCGCGCTCGGTGCTGAAATATAGCCACCACCTGCCAAAATAATCCTTCGCGCAATCTCATCATCCGGCATACGGATTGCTACCGTCTCAAGACCGCCCGTTGTGCCAAGCGGAACGCATGCACTCTTATTAAAAATCATGGTCAGTGGTCCCGGCCAGAACTTTGCTGCAATTTTTCTTGCATTTTCCGGCACTTCTGTAACGATTTTATCCAAATCTTCCATGCGGGCGATATGAACAATCAGTGGATTATCTGATGGACGCCCCTTTGCAGCATATGTTTTCTTTGCTGCCTCTTCATCTAATGCATTTGCCCCCAATCCATAAACAGTCTCTGTGGGAATTGTCACGAGTCCACCGCTTTGTAGAATATGCCCTGCTTCCTGAATAATACTTTCATCTATGTTGTTTCTGTCGATTTTTTTTACTATTGTTTCCATGCCTCTTATTATAGCATTATCTGTAAGGCAACGCAAATTATTCTTCCCTGATATACTGCAAAATTCCGTTGCAAACAGCCCGTGCCAGCTCCTGTTGATATTCTTCTGTCGTCAGCTTTTCTGCTTCTTCCCGGTTACTCAAAAAACCACATTCTATAATTACAGTAGGAACTTCTGTATGCCTGAGAATATAATATGTATCATTTGCTTTTGCTTCCCTTCTGTTGCCTGCATCCAGAGTTTTTAAATTTTCCTGTAAATCCAGCGCTAATGCTTTTCCTTTCTCCGAATGAGTATAATAAAATACCTGCGCACCGGATTCCTGCTCTGTAACATAACTATTCTGGTGAACACTGACCACAAGCACTGGTTTTGCTTCATTCATTATCTTTACCCTTTTTTTCATATCCTCTGTTTTGGAATCGGCAAGCATTTCATCCGTTTCACGGGTAAGAACAACCTGGATGTTTTCTTTTTCCAGAGTTTCTTTCAGCATTTTTCCGATTGCAAGATTGATATCCTTTTCCAGTGCACCGTTCACTCCGATTTTTCCGGGATCCTCCCCTCCGTGTCCACTATCTATTACCACAGTTATCCGTGTCTCTTCTCTCTCTGGGTTCAAATTAGCCGCTACCGCCACACTCAGCCTGTGACTCCCATAGATAATTCCCATCAGAAAGAGTAATACACCAATCCATTTTATTTTTTCAATCAAAAAAAGAACCCTCCTTACATATATTTTATAATGTAAATATATGCATGAAAGGTTCCTTTCCATTCTAGCTTATATTTTGTTCGTATTTTAGTTTACGTATTTCAATATCAAATCCCAGATATCTGAAGTCTCAAATCCCAGTTTCCATGCCGCTGTTCCGGCAAGATTGTTCTCCTTCATAAGCTGTAATTTCGCTTCCAGAGAAGATGCATCCTCAAGCCAGATTTTATATGTTGCTCCATCATCTCCCGACCACTCAGCATAGTTCTGCTTCACTTCATCATTCCACGTAATCTCCGCTCCGGCATCTGTTACCCTGGAAAGTGCCGCACTCATGCCAAGTGCCTCACTGGTAACTTTCATATCATAAAGCCCGGCTTCCGTACCTTTCTGTTCTTCCAGCTCCTCTTCTGTTTTCGGAACTTCCTTCCACAATCTGGTATAGAATGGAACTGCATTGATTACCTTATTTGCAGGAACATCCTTGATGGTCTCTTCAATCCCTTCTTTTACATAGTTATAGGATGCGACTGAGCCAGCCTCATAGGAACCCGCAAAGTGTTCATCATATCCCATAATGATGACATAATCTGCAACAATTCCTTGCTCTTTTCTATGATAATGTTCATTATATCCCTTCGGCACATAATTATCTACGGATAATACCAGATGATTGATTCTGCATTTTACAGAAAGTTCTCTGATAAACTGAATGTAATGTTCCCCTACATCTGTAGGAATCTGTTCAAAATCTACATTGATTCCGTCTACACCGGAAGTCAGTGCCTCGGATATCAGTTGATTCACAAGATTTTCCCTGGCTGATGTATGACTAAGTAGCTCCATCTGATCTACATTGTTACTAAAATTATCAACCAGCGCCCACACTTCAAGTCCCAGCTGATGTGCATAGTTTACATAAGTGGAACTGGCAAGTGAAGAAATATTACCACTATTATCCGTAACGCTGAACCATGTCGGTGCAATCGTTGTCAGCCCCTTTGTATTCGCAATCACCTGCAATACCGCATTATTTGCTGTCTGGCTTGTAACCTGATGCCATGCAAGATTAATCGTTTTGTCCTTGCTGATGTTGGTAAATTCTTCTTCCTGGAAATTGCGCGAAACGATTTCGTTTTCTTCTTTTTTCAACCGGTTCGTTTTCACGTAGCCTACAACTCCACTCTGGGTACACACTTTTTTCCAGTCTCCAATTTCTTCAATTGTTCTGACTTTATCGCCTTTCTTTACATCAGTCAGAATCGGACTCTTTACTCCGCCACGCAGACGCACCTCTGTGTCCCGTTTTACCGTTGCCACTGTCCTTCCGGCAAAATCCGTTTCAATCATGACACGATTCGGGGTGTCATATACATTGTAATCCAAATCCGTATATTCTTTTACAAAATCCAGTGCAATGTATGCCGCATTTCCTTCTGTCTTCAAAATGACATAATCTTTACTCTGCTCTGTTCTGGCAACCGTATAAGTAGAACTTCCTACCTCTGTTTTCACAATAGCTTCCGGTAATGTATAAAGCAAAATATTTTCATTTGAATCCCAGTAAAACCGTTCATTCAAATAATCACGGACGATTTCATACGGTACATAGACATGATTATCTATTTGCAGTCCCTGTTGCTCCATTACTTCATTATTGATAGTCAGACCCAAATCTCTGTCTGACTTTATACCAAAATATGTGTCCAAATCATATCTTTCTTTTGTCGGTCCATATTTCCATAAAAATATACTTCCAAAAGCTACCATCACAATAATGATAAGAACAAGCAGTGCAATTAATACTTTATTATTCTTTCTTTTCTTTTTGCGTCTTTTCTTCTTTGTCTTTCCGGATTCATATCCTGTTCGTCTTTCGTCCACATTACACCTCCGCACATTACATTTAGCCCATTATAGCATACTTTATGAAATTCGTTAACTATTTAGAAATACAATCTAAAATCTTTTACGTGAGGTCTGTCTTCTTTATTTAATGATTATTTTTTCCATACACTATGCTTCTGTTGTTTTTCTTTCCTCCGTTTCTTTCTTTTCTGCTACTTCGTAAAAATCGAGTTCTTTCAGCTTTCCGTTTTCATCCATAACATAATCCCTCATATAATTATTGGTTTCACGAATCATATGCGCAGAAACTATTTGTAAAGGGCTTGCCAGCCTTCCGTCCATATGCATACGAATACCGGACTTCTCATACTCTGTCAACTCTGAAAATAATTCCTGATAGCTTTTGCTCTCTCTTTTCATTGTTCTCCCTGCTTTTCTCTTTATTTCGGCAGACAGATTTTACGGCAAAAAACAGTTCTTGAAAGTGCCTGTGATATACTATTCTATTTTCCCCGATGACAAGAAAATACTCTGCTGCCAGTTTTCCTTGTTGTCTTGCTGATAAATTGTCGGATGCGACAAGAATGTTGTTGAAACGCTTATGTGCGAAATGCGTTTACCGGGTCTTTTCAGACCCAATCATTTGAAATAGGTTTTATTTCCTTGTACCGCTATTATATGAAATCATAAATTTTATTGCAAGTATTTTTTTATTTTGTTTACATCCTACCGTTTTTTGTTTATACTAATACTGAGTAGCTATACTATATTGTGAAGGAAGTGATGATACATGAAAATCGAAAAACTCAATGACAACCAGATCCGCTGCACGCTGACACCTGCTGATTTGGAAGAACGTCAGCTAAAGTTAAGCGAATTGGCTTATGGAACTGAAAAGGCAAAATCACTTTTCCATGATATGATGCAACAGGCTGCACACGAATTTGGCTTTGAAGCAAATGATACACCTCTCATGATTGAGGCTATCCCAACTTCTCCCGATTCTATCGTGCTTATTATTACAAAGGTAGAAGATCCTGAAGAACTCGACACACGTTTTGCAAAGTTCTCACCGTCTCCACAGAATGGTTCTTCGAACCAGAAGAACATTTCCGTACTTGACCATTTGAAGAAATTAGAAGGTGCCGAAGAATTTCTGAATCTGTTAAAGCAGATGAAGAATGCTGTGTCGGCAGCTCCTGAGAACGCTTCTGCCGACACAATCGAAGAGGCGGCTCCGGAAGAGTCAGAAGAAAAAGCTCCATCCATTCGGATGTTCTCTTTCTCCACACTGGACAGTGCTATTCGTGCCTCAAGATTACTTGTCAGCATGTATCAGGGTTCAAATACGCTTTATAAAGATGAGACCAACGATATCTATATATTAGCTTTGGCCCAGTCCAATCACACTGCATCTGATTTTAACAAAATCTGTAATATGCTTTCTGAGTATGGATTGTCAGAGCAGGGAAATAGTGCAACACTTGCATTCTTGGAAGAACATTGTGATGTGATTGCGTCCCAGAACGCAGTACAGACACTAGCCAATTTATAGAAAATATTTGTGTAAACAAAAACGGATTCCACATGGAATCCGTTTTTATTTACACGAAGCGTGTTTCTCACAGTTTATGCGAAGTGTACGCTCAACACTTACACAAGTAATTAATCTAATGTTGCAAGATAAGCATTGATCTTTGCTACAAGTGCATCTGCATCTACTCCATGAGTAGCTGCTGCTTCGCCTAATGCTTCGACCTGTGCACATGGGCAGAAAATGCATCCCATACCTTCTGCCTGAAGAATATCTGCTGTACCAGGTGCCTTGCTAAGAAGTTCTCCCATAATAATTGATTTATCAATCTGCATTGCCATGTATATTACCTCCTTTATTTTTCATACTTTTTCATTATAATACCACATTCATTTCTTGGCAACCATTATGTATTTAAAACATTCCGCATCAAAAATTGTATTTTTAAATATTCTGAATTCTCTTTACTTTTCAAACATCTTTTATCGTTTTTAGACTTTTAAAAAGTCAATACATTTCTCTACTTAATTCGACAAAATTAAAATTTTATGTATTTTTCCCAAAACGCTTGTTCATTTTTTCGTTCCACTTTTCCACATAAAACATATGTTTTTGTGTGGATAACGTGGAAAACTTTTTCAAATCATTGATTTTTCCACCTTTTTTCGTGCTTTTCATGTGGATAACTCGGAAAACTCTTTTTCCCGCATTTTCCTACTTTTCGACAAATTTAGTTATTTTGCGCACTAGACAAAATTATTTTTTCTGTACATAAGAAAATCCAGAACGCACGTTTCTGGATTTTCGGACTGACATCTTTAACTTTTGTATATACAATTTATTTTTTTACAAAACTCTGCGAACTGCAAGAATATTCATATAAGTAGCGGAAGAGATACCAATTCCCTGAGATGGACTCATTGCATTTACAATCTGATTGTTTCCTATATAAATACCTATATGTCCATCATAACAGATTAAGTCTCCGGGCATCGCTTCTGCATATGAAATTCCAACTCCTGCACTTCGTTGTTCATAAGAGGTTCTCGGAAGTGCTATACCGAAGTTTGCAAAAACAGATTGGACGAATCCCGAACAGTCGGCACCATTTGTCAAGCTCGTTCCACCCCACACATATGGATTTCCAATAAACTGACAAGCATAGTCAACTACTTCCTGTCCCATATTCTCCATCTGTGCTGCTCTTGCTTCTTCCTCTGCCTGCAGCCTTTGTTCTTCCTGTTGGCGAGACTCTGCATATACAAATTCTTCACCATTATCTGCCATCTGTTGTGCGATGCTTTCCGCTTCTTCACCACAAATAATGTACTCTGTTTTCACATATCCTGTGATCTCACCGGTTTCAACCGGTGTCCATTCATCCACGGTTCCCGTAATTTTCATCGCAGAACCCGGATATAATTTACCGACATATTCGCTGTCCTTTGTCGGCTCACTTCTTACATATAAGAAGCTTGTGACGTTCGTAAACGCCATATCTGAATACTCACCCTTATTATCTTTCGCCAGTTGAATATCTGCTATGACTTCTTCAGACACTTCACTTAGCAGTGTCTCAATTCCCATGCCTTGTCCCAGTTCACCCAATTGTTTCTCCCCTTCGGATGCCATCACTGAGAGCCCCTGACTGGAAATCGTTCCCATTAGTGTAATAAGAATTAAACCTTTTTTCAGATTCGAATGCATAAAATTAACCTCCTTTATGATTCTTATCTTTTATAAATGTTACAAATTTATTACATTTATTACGTTTGCCATTCTAACAGTAGTAAATAGTTTTGTCAACTATATTTCACATCTTTTCATTTTCTTTACATATTTTTTATAAATATTTTGTCTAATTTTGTATCATAGATGTTACAAAATGTTACATCTCTTTTCTCAGTATATCCAAAATTTCCATTATTATACAAAGAACGCTTGACCGGGAATATTGAAAATATATAAAAGAAATAATAGCAATCTATTGACAATACCTACTTTTTCGCTTATAATCTTAGTAACAGTTATCGTTATCGTGTATGGAGGTGTTAAAAATGGCAATATTAAAATATAGTAGGCAGCGAGAAGCAATCAAATCCTACCTTTTTTCCACTACATCACATCCCACAGCAGATACCGTATATATGCATGTCCGGGAAGAATTTCCAAATATCAGTCTCGGAACCGTATACCGCAACTTGAATCTGCTGACCGATTTGGGCGAAGCTGTGAAAATTACAACACCAGACGGCGCAGACCGTTTTGACGGAAATACGAATCCACATTATCATTTCTGCTGCAAGAACTGCGGAAATGTATATGACTTGGATATGCCAGATTTAGATGAACTTAATAAATACACATCTAAATTCTTTGATGGAAAGATTGTGGGACACACCATACTCTTCCATGGCACCTGTAAACATTGCTTAAAGGAAGCAAAAGAAAAAAGAGATAAAAAAGGAGATTAAAACTATGAAAAAATATGTCTGTTCAGTATGTGGTTATGTTCATGAAGGAGATTCAGCACCGGAAAAATGTCCAGTATGTGGTGTTGGACCTGAGAAATTTACAGAAGTAAAAGAAGGCGAAAGAGAATGGGCTGCAGAACATGTTGTAGGTGTTGCTCAGGGTGTAAGCGAAGATATTCTCGCTGATTTACGTGCTAATTTCGAAGGAGAATGCTCAGAAGTTGGAATGTATCTTGCAATGGCAAGAGTTGCGCATAGAGAAGGATACCCAGAAATCGGTTTATACTGGGAAAAAGCAGCATTCGAAGAAGCTGAACACGCTGCAAAATTTGCTGAATTATTAGGAGAAGTCGTAACCGACAGCACAAAGAAGAACCTCGAAATGAGAGTAGAAGCAGAACACGGAGCAACAGCAGGTAAATTTGACCTCGCAAAACGTGCAAAAGCTGCAAACCTCGATGCAATCCATGATACAGTACACGAAATGGCACGTGACGAAGCCCGCCACGGCAAAGCATTCGAAGGATTACTTAAGAGATACTTTGGATAAGCTACAAGCCATGCAAAATAGGAAAAATAGCGCCCTGTAAGTTTACTTGCAAGGGCGTTTATTTTTGCTATTTTATACGGCGACAGCCGTCAGCGAGAAGCAGCGTAGCGTATTCGAGCTGGCATGGCGCAGACTTATTGGGCGACAGCCCTACATGAAATAGACCGTAGGTCTATGAATGGCTCGGCATAGCTTTACTTGCAAGGGCGTTTATTTTTGCAGTTTATATTTCCCTCTTGACACAAGTCCGAAATCAGACTATGCTTACTTTAAGTACGATTTCGGACTTATTTTTTTATGAAAGCGAGGAAAATTTATGACTCAAATACAAAAGCCACCAATTTCTCCTTCCCTCAAGGAGTTTAACCGGATATATAAAGAAATGAACGAATTTTACCATGAACTTGCCCGTACACTGCATTTATCAGATAGTGTTTTTGATATTTTTTATTCTCTTTCTGAAATGGGTGACGGTTGTCTGCAGAAAGATATTTGTCAGGCTTCCTGCCTTCCAAAACAGACCGTACATTCTTCCATCCGTAAATTGGAGGAAGAAGGATATCTGACGCTTAAGTCAGGTAAAGGAAGAAATATGCACATTTATCTCACGGATGCGGGGAAGCAATTAATTGAGCAGAAATTATACCCTGTCCATCATCTTGAAAGTGACGCATTTTCTGTGATGACAGAAGAAGAATGCCAGAAAATGTTGGAATTATACAGCAAATATATTACTGCCATGCGGGCAGGTTTACCTAGAATCCAGGAGGATTTATAATCATGCAAATACAATTATCGGAACATTTTACATATAAAAAATTGTTACGATTTGTTATGCCGTCTATTATTATGATGATTTTTACCTCAATTTACAGCGTGGTGGATGGACTTTTTGTATCAAATTTCGTAGGAAAGACTGCATTTGCTGCTGTCAATTTAATGATGCCGTTTTTGATGGGGGTCAGCGCTCTAGGTTTTATGATTGGGACCGGTGGAAGCGCAATTGTAGCAAAAACCTTCGGTGAAGGAAAGAAAGAACTGGCAAATGAATATTTTTCTATGTTGGTCTATGTAACAATTATCAGTGGACTTATTATTTCTGTTATAGGAATGTTTGCGGTGCGCCCTGTTGCGATTATGCTCGGTGCCAGTGGAGAATTATTGGAAAACAGTATTCTCTATGGACGAATCCTTTTTATTTCGCTCACACCATTTATGCTGCAAAATGTTTTTCAGAGCTTTTTCGTTGCCGCCGAAAAGCCACATCTTGGACTCCGCGTGATTGTGATCGCCGGTGTAACAAATATGATTTTGGACTTTTTATTTGTTGCTGTCTTTCATTTTGGTCTGGCAGGCGCTGCATTTGCAACCGTTTGTGGTGAATTTATCGGTGGATTATTCCCGGTTTTCTATTTTGCCCGGAAGAATTCCAGTCTGTTGAAACTCGGAAAGGCACACTTTTACAAAAGAGTACTGCTTCAAACCTGTATTAACGGTTCTTCTGAGCTGATGACAAATCTTTCCAGTTCTATCGTAAATTCACTCTACAACCTTCAGTTGATGAAATTTGCAGGAGAAAACGGTGTTGCTGCTTATGGCACAATCATGTATGTCAATTTTATTTTTGCTGCTATTTATTTTGGTTATTCCATCGGCAGTGCACCAATTGTCAGCTACCATTATGGAGCAGCCAACCATGACGAGCTTAAAAATCTGCTTCGAAAAAGTATTACCCTCGTAAGTACATGGGCATTATCACTGGTAATTCTTGCACAATTGATTGCAACACCACTTGCAACACTGTTTGTCGGATACGACCCGGAACTGTTTGAACTGACCCAGCATGGTTTCCGGCTGTACAGCATTACCTTTTTGATTAACGGATTTAACATTTATGGTTCTGCTTTCTTTACTGCACTGAATAACGGGCCGATTTCAGCCGCTATCTCTTTCTTGCGCACACTGGTCTTCCAGCTTGCCTGCGTACTCATCCTTCCAATGATATTTGACATGAATGGAATCTGGGTTTCTGTGGCAGTTGCAGAACTTTTGACCTTATGTGTTACCATCACTTTCTTTGTGCGCCAAAGAAATAAATATCACTATATATAATGATGCCAGGAGCAATTTGACAAAAATCCCATCACACTAAGTTAATGCGATGGGATTGTCATTTTTTATTTACTTTTGGATTAACTCTTTAAATTCTTCTTCACTCTTTCCGGCCTTCTCTGCCGCCTGTACTATACTAAGGACACCCTCATGTACCAACTCTGTCAACAATTCCAATCGCATTTCCTGTCGTCCTTCGCTAAGTCCAAGTTCACGCCCCTGTATAAAGCCTTCGTTTCTTCCATCATCAAAGATTTCCTGTAATGCCTGACACATATCCACTTCCTCCTTCTCCTGATTCTTTATCTCGTCCATCTGTTTCTCCGCCTTTAACAATACCCTTAATACATTGTATGTATCCCGGTCTACATGTCGGAAATATCCTTCATGTTCCTGCACATACTTCTGCATACGCTCTTTATCTTGTCTGTATTTTAGCATCTCTAAAATGGTTTGTAAATCCGTTTTATACACACTGGTATCTTCTATCTGATTCACATCCAACAGATTAATGTGATAGTTTGGTATCAGCTTTCTTATCATTTCTTCCATTTCCGGATTCTCGGATTTTTTCAATAATCCATGCAAATCTACGCTTCCATCCCAAGGCTTATCCCCATAATAAAATACCAAAGTAGAGACTGGATATAATTTGTCATCCTTTTTCATCCCTGAAAGGAATTCGTCCGAAGTCATCTTTTCCGATTTGACCTGTTTCTTTCTTAACTGTCTTATCTGTTCTGCGTAACTCAGTCCATCATATAGCATAGTCCTTACCGGCATGGCATAATGAATCCTTTCCTGATTCTCACATGCCAGAATCATTAAGTAAATTCCATCATCCCACTTCATCACGATATCTCGGTTCCGTTCAATATGATTCAGTATTCCATTCTTGTCCTGAATCAATTCTTTGAAGTTTTCCTTCTCCGGTTTTAAATCCTCCTCTTTTACCATCTGTGTTCCATGGAAAATACTTCCGTTGTACAGATCTGCAAATCGTTTTTCATCTCCCAGCCATGTACTTAATACTGTGTCGCTTTTCCCCATAGGCAAATCTCCCTTCGTTTTTCTTCCGTTCATTTTCTCTCGTTTTAGGAATGAAGCATATGATTTCTGTGTAAACTAAAATAGAATTTTATTGATGTGTGCGAATTGTTCTTAGAAACTGAATGCTTGGTTCAGAAGATAGCACACTTTCTTCCAAAAAGCAATCTCTTATCTTAATATTCTCCCAAGATTTTCAGAGATTCATAGTGTGCCGCAAAACCTTCTTGCGCACACTTTTTTACCGTTATAAAAAGCCGAAAACGACTATTCATCCTTACACAACAGCAGGGCATGATTTTCATCATGCCCTGCTTCCTGTCACATTTTTATTGTAATTATTCTTCTATCCCAAAGAATGCATCCATTCCTTTTACAATCCCCTCCACAATTTTCATCTGATAATCCTCGGAAGCCATCTGTTGGTCCTCGGAAGGATTGGTCATGAATCCCATTTCCAGAATCGTAGTCGGTACTTTTGCCCAGTTAATCCCACTCATGGTATCCGTTTCCCAGACATTCCGCTTTACACCTCCGGTTGCCGCTGCTGTCTGATTTAAAATACAGTCTGCCAATGCCCTGCTTTGTTGGTAAAGTTCCCCATTATAAGGATTGGATGGCGTCTGGCAAATTGTCATCATTCCTGCCGCACTGCTGCTCTCCGATCCATCCGCATGAATACGGATAAATGCATTTACCCCTGCTTCATTTGCCACGGTTGCACGCTCTGCATTTGAAATATTGACATCATTGGTTTCCCGTATCATCAAAACTTGATACCCCTTCTCTTCAAGTGCATCTCTTAATTTTAATGACACCTGAAGGGTCAGTTCATACTCCGGAATTCCTGTAACCACACCTCTTGTACCGCCTGCAACTTTCGCTTTACTTTCCGTTGCTCCGGGTCCTATGGGTTCTTTTTCACTGTTTCCCTGCGCCTGATGCCCAGCATCAATCGCAATCAGATATCCCTTTCGCGGATTTTTCTGTTCCTGTTCCACTCTAATCTGCTCTGCCACTTCTTCTGCCTTTTGAATGGCGGCTGTTTTCGTCTGCTCCATTATAGAAGTGACATCGGAAACATTGCTCGCCACAAAATTTATATTTCCCACTGAAGATGCAGTTTTGGGGGCTTTTGCCCCACATCCCGTCAGACAGATAATCACTGCCAGAATCACGCATAATTTCAATTTCATTTCTTTCACCTAAGACAACAATTTCCGCACTGCTTCTCCGTCAAACACAACTTCTTTTGCGTGTTCCACTTCGATTTGGTAGAGTGCATTTGCCGCAATATGTTCTGCCGCCTGCTCCAGATTACGGATTCCCGAAGTGCCGGAATACAGTTCAATCACGGTGTCTAATCCGTCTTCTGTGATCGTACACTCATTTTCCCGGAGGCTCATTCTCTTAAGAATTTTCGGGAGTGCGAATTTCGCAAAAATCACTTTCTTTTCTTCCGGTGTATAATCCGGAATATCAATCACGGCAAAACGTGACATCAGTGGTGCACTAATCTGGTCTTTCTCATTTGCCGTAGCAATGGGATAAACACCTACGGTTGGCACGTTACATTCCATGTAGTTATCCGTAAATCCTAAATTGTCAAGCAATGTTAAAAGAACATCCGCAGGATTTCCGTTTCCTTTTCCCGCTGCTTTATCCAACTCATTGATGATAAATACCAGATTAGATTCCCCTGCTGCCGCAAAAGCTTCCATAATAATTCCCGGCTTTGCATTGGCATAAACACGGGAACTTCCGGTAAGCTGTTCCGGATCATTAATGGAACTCATATCCAAAGTTGTCCACGGAAGCTTTAAAATCCTGGCAACCGCATAAGCAATCTGCGATTTTCCCGTTCCTGCCGGTCCAATGAGCAGAATGCCGTATGCCGGAAGGGTATGGGTTCTGTTTATCTGGATAATCGTCTCAATAATTCTCTGTTTCACGCGCTCCATTCCATAAAGTTCTTCATCCAGAATCCGTCTTGCCTCATCCGGGTCGATGGACTCAAAATAATTATTTTTCCACTGAATATTCATCATAATCGAAAGAGCTCTTTGTGCGTGGCGTCTTTCTTCCGGTGACACCTCATGAGATTTTGCTACAGCAAGATTTCTCCTCGCCCAGAGACGGATATTGTCAGGAAGCGTCCTTCCCGCGCAATTCATGAAATCCGTGATACTCGGAATGCTGGTCAGCTTCATGCTGTCCCCATCCTCTTCCTGTTCCTCATCTATCACGTCCTCCGTCGGTGCACTGCTCGCAAGCAGCCGCTCTATCATAAACTGTAAAAAGCCATCCTCCGCTGAAAGCTTGGTGGAACCGCCAAATGCAATTTCACGAATCTTATATACCGCATAACCCTCTTCCCGGTTTTCTCCGGAAAGGCGCACGTTGATACGATTTTCCCCAAGCCATTTCAGCAGACTTACAAAACGTGCATCTACCCGAAGGATGTCTGCACTTACGGTTCCATCTTCCTCATTAAACTCAAAAGATGTTCTGCTGTTTGGATTGGTAAAAATACCATGGGAATGGTGCTTCCACTTTCGGATACTGTTATCCAAAATCAACATCGGTTTTTCCGGTGTTGCCTCTGTTTCATTTGAACGAAATGTGGTAAATGTACATTCCGCAGGTTTCTTCTCATCCGGCGAATGTTTAAAATCAAAAACTGGCATGATTTACTCTCCTCTTTTCCAACAACAAATTAACTTCTGCCTCCACCTTATATGATTATCCATAAAATGTCAATTTTTTCTCGCAC
Organism: uncultured Bariatricus sp.; assembly: GCA_934307065.1. GTDB lineage: Bacteria > Bacillota > Clostridia > Lachnospirales > Lachnospiraceae > Allocoprococcus. Next base: position 67,182 of record CAKRCD010000004.1, read on the forward strand.
TCTATTGACAATGAAAAAAGTCTGTGCTATATATTATTTTAATTTAACACATCAAACCGTTGAAGCGGAGATAACGGCAATGATGCCTTTACAGAGAGCCTGTGGTGCTGAGAATCAGGTGAGAAACAAGTTGTCAAATGGACCGCGGAGGGCGCAGTCAAATGAACAAGGCGACAAGCAATGTTCAGAGTATTCTGCGACGTTGCAGGCAGACGTAATTTGCCGGGGATATGTGGGTATCCTGCTAAGCGCATAGGTTCATTCCTGTGAAATCAAGGTGGCACCGCGGATTTTAAATGTATGATTCGTCCTTGACAGAAGATATCATTCTGTCAAGGACTTTTTTAGTTGCATAATAAGGAGGAAACAGCAAGGATGAAATTTTTACCGGAACTGGAAGAAATTAAGAAGATTGCAGCAAACGGAAAATACGATGTACTGCCAGTGAGTTGTGAAATCTTATCCGATTTCACAACACCAATCGAAACCATGAAGATTCTGAAAAATATATCCACGCACTGCTATCTGTTAGAATCAGCAATGGCAAATGACAAATGGGGAAGATATACCTTCCTTGGATATGATCCAAAGCTTGAAATCACTTGTAAAGACGGAGTGTTAAAAGCGGGCAATTTTACCATCCGTACAGAGCATCCGTCGGAATATATCAGACAGGTTCTGGCAGAATATAAAAGTCCAAAATTAGATTACCTTCCATCTTTTACCGGCGGACTGGTCGGATATTTTTCCTATGAATATCTCGGTTACAGCGAACCGGCTGTCCGATGTGAAGTAGAAGATGTCGAAGCGTTCAAGGATGTTGATCTGATGCTTTTCGACAAAGTAATTGCTTTTGACCATGTGCGGCAGAAACTGATACTGATGGTAAACATGCCGCTTCAGGATGTAGAAACCGGCTATAATAAAGCGGTTATCGAATTAAAGCAGATGATGGAGCTGCTCTATCACGGAGAGAAAAAAGAAGAACCTTGCGGAAAGCTGACCGGAGAAGTAACCCCTTATTTTAACAAAGAAGAGTACTGTGATATGGTGGAAAAAGCCAGAAAATATATTCGTGAAGGAGACATTTTCCAAATCGTCCTCTCCAACAGTTTATCTGCACCTTTTGAGGGAAGCCTGTTTCACACTTACCGTGTACTCCGAACCATCAATCCTTCCCCGTATATGTTCTATATATCAGGAACGGATGTGGAAGTCGCGGGTGCGTCACCGGAAACACTGGTAAAACTGAAAAATGGAATTCTCCATACATTTCCACTGGCAGGGACACGACCAAGAGGGAAAAACGAGGAAGAAGATCTGGCACTGGAGCAGGAGCTGCTTGCTGATAAAAAAGAACTTGCCGAACACAACATGCTAGTAGATCTTGGAAGAAATGATCTCGGTAAAATAAGCAAATTTGGAACCGTACAAGTAGAAAAGCTACATTCCATCGAACGCTACTCGCATGTGATGCACATCGGTTCCACTGTCCGTGGCGAAATCCGGGAAGATAAAGATGCACTGGACGCAATTGAAGCAGTGCTTCCGGCCGGAACCCTTTCCGGAGCACCGAAGATTCGTGCTTGTCAATTGATTGGAGAACTGGAGCATAACAAGAGAGGTATTTACGGAGGTGCGATTGGATACATTGATTTTACGGGAAACATGGATACGTGTATCGCAATCCGGATTGCTTACCGGAAAAATGGCAAAGTGTTCGTGCGAAGCGGAGCCGGAATTGTTGCAGATTCTGTACCGGAAAAAGAATTTGAGGAATGTTTAAATAAGGCAGGTGCTTCTCTCCGGGCACTGCAGCTTACGGGAGAAGAAATTTTTTAGTAATAAAGGAGAAAGACAAATGATTTTACTGATAGATAATTATGACAGTTTCTCCTATAACTTATATCAGTTAACAGGAGAAATCAATCCAGATATCCGGGTCATCCGCAATGATGAAATGACAATCGATGAAATCCGTGAACTTCATCCATCCCATATCATTTTATCTCCGGGACCGGGGCATCCGGAGGATGCCGGCATTACAATGGAAGCAGCCAAAACATTAGGGAAAGAAATCCCGACACTCGGTGTTTGTCTCGGGCATCAGGCAATCTGTGCAGCATTCGGAGCAACAGTCACTTATGCAAAAGAATTGATGCATGGAAAGCAGTCAGATGTAAAATTTGACAGGAGTTGCCCACTTTTCCATGGCTGCCCGGAAATCGCACCGGTTGCAAGATACCATTCCCTTGCAGCAGCTTCAGATACCATACCGGACGAACTGAAGATTACGGCGGTGACAACAGATGGCGAGATCATGGCGGTACAGCACAAGAACTATCCAATCTATGGTGTACAGTTTCACCCGGAATCCATTATGACACCGGACGGAAAGAAAATGCTTGAACATTTTATTAAAGGAGCGATAAATCATGATTAAAGAAGCAATTGTAAAAATCGTAAACAAAGAAGATCTTACTTATGATGAGGCCTATGCAGTAATGAATGAAATTATGAGCGGCAAGACATCTGCCACCCAGAATGCAGCATTTCTTGCAGCTTTATCTACCAAAAGCACCCGTGCAGAAACAACAGATGAAATTGCAGGATGTGCTGCTGCCATGAGAGCACATGCAACAAAGGTAAATACCGGAATGGATTTATTTGAAATCGTCGGAACCGGAGGAGACAATGCACATAGTTTCAACATTTCCACTACCTCCGCACTGGTAGCCGCAGCCGGAGGAATGAAGGTTGCAAAGCATGGAAACCGCGCTGCTTCTTCCAAGTGCGGAACCGCAGATTGTCTGGAGGCACTTGGTGTCAACATTCAGCAAAGTCCGGCAAGATGTATCGAGCTTTTGAATGAAGCCGGAATGTGTTTCTTCTTCGCCCAGAAATACCACACTTCCATGAAATACGTTGGAGCAATCCGCAAAGAACTGGGATTCCGTACTGTATTTAATATCCTTGGACCATTAACCAATCCAGGAACCCCTTCTATGCAGTTGCTTGGCGTTTATGATGAGTATCTGGTAAAACCACTGGCACAGGTTCTTATCAATCTCGGTGTAAAACGAGGCATGGTCGTTTTCGGACAGGATATCTTGGATGAAATTTCCATGAGTGCTCCAACTACCATTTGCGAAATCCGTGACGGATGGTTTAAATCTTACGTCATTACACCAGAAGATTTCGGATTTACCCGTTGCACCAAAGAGGATTTGAAAGGTGGAAATCCAGAAGAAAATGCGGCAATAACTCTTACAATTCTGAAGGGAGAAAAAGGTCCAAAACGGGAAGCCGTGTTAATGAATGCAGGGGCTGCACTTTATATCGGAGGAAAAGCAGATAGCCTGAAAGAAGGAATTCAGCTTGCCGCAGAACTCATTGATTCTGGAAAAGCATTGGAAGTCCTTCAGAAATTAATTGAGGTCAGCAACCGCCCGGAGGAAACAGTATGACAATTTTGGAACAATTAGCAGAATACGCACAGATACGCACACAGAAAGCAGAACAGAAACTTCCTCTTGCTATTTTAAAAGAACAGGCTCTTGCTTTACCAAAAGGAACATTTGCATTTGAAAATGCCTTAAGAAATCCTGGAATTTCTTTTATCTGCGAATGCAAGAAAGCTTCTCCATCCAAAGGGCTGATTGCTCCGGAATTTCCGTATCTGCAGATTGCCAAAGAATATGAAGCTGCAGGAGCTGATTGTATTTCCGTACTGACAGAACCAAAATGGTTTCTCGGAGACAATACTTATCTGAGAGAAATCGCAGACGAAATAAATATTCCTTGTCTTCGAAAGGATTTTACAGTAAACGAATATATGATTTATGAAGCAAAATTATTGGGTGCTTCGGCAGTACTGTTAATCTGTTCTATTTTGACAGAAACACAATTGAAGGAATATCTCTCCATCTGTGAGACCCTTGGTTTATCTGCTGTTGTGGAAGCCCACAATGAAAAGGAAGTCCAGATGGCGCTGAATGCAGACGCAAGAATCATCGGAGTCAACAACCGCAACTTGAAAGATTTTTCTGTAGATACGAATAACAGCCGCAAACTTCGAAATATGATTCCTGACAATGTATTATTCATTTCCGAAAGCGGTGTGCAAAATGCAGATGATATCAAAAAGCTTCAGGAAATTGGTGCCAATGCGGTACTGATTGGCGAAACCTTAATGCGGGCACCTGATAAAAAAGCAAAACTGAACGAACTGCGGGGTGTACTATGACAAAAATAAAACTCTGCGGACTTTCCCGTATATGTGATATAGAAGCGGTAAATGCATTAAATCCAGAATACATCGGATTTGTATTTGCTCCCAAAAGCAAACGCTGTGTATCTCCGGAAAAAGCAAGTGAATTAAAGAAACTGCTTTCTCCCAGCATAAAAGCGGTCGGTGTATTTGTAAATGCACCGCAAAACGAAATTCTTGAACTTGTACATTCAGGAATTATCGATATCATTCAGCTTCATGGAACGGAAGATGCTGCTTACATCCGTCAGTTACGGGAACTTACCGATGCACCCATCATTCAGGCTTTCCGCATGAAAACAGAAGCAGATATATTCCTTGCAAAGCAGAGTAGTGCCGATTATATTCTGCTCGACTCCGGAGCCGGTACAGGAATGACATTTAACTGGCAATTGATTCAGGATGTCAAACGGCCATATTTCCTCGCCGGAGGACTTAACCCCGATAATGTGAGAAATGCAATACAGAAACTTACTCCTTTTGCCGTAGATGTCAGTTCCGGCATTGAAACAGAAGGATTCAAAGATAAAGAAAAAATGACGGCTTTTGTTACTGCCGTCAGAAAGGGAGAAAACTTACTATGACAAATCCGAATGGACGCTTCGGTGTTCACGGCGGACAATATATACCAGAAACGCTGATGAATGCCGTAATCGAATTAGAAGAAGCTTATAATTTTTATAAAAATGACCCGGATTTCAACCGGGAACTTACCGAACTTTTTAATGACTATGCCGGAAGACCTTCCAGACTGTACTATGCCGAAAAAATGACGAAGGACTTAGGCGGTGCAAAAATTTACCTCAAGCGAGAGGATCTGAACCACACCGGTGCACACAAAATCAATAATGTACTTGGTCAGGCTCTCCTTGCCAAAAAAATGGGGAAAAACCGTCTGATTGCAGAAACAGGTGCCGGACAACACGGTGTTGCTACCGCCACGGCTGCCGCCCTTATGGGTATGGAATGTGTGGTATTCATGGGCGAAGAAGATACCATTCGTCAGGCACTTAATGTATACCGTATGAAACTTCTTGGCGCGGAAGTAATTCCAGTAAAAACAGGAACCGCAACATTAAAAGATGCCGTATCGGAAGCCATGCGTGAGTGGACCTCCCGTATCAGCGACACCCATTATTGCCTTGGTTCCGTCATGGGACCGCACCCGTTTCCGACTATTGTCCGGGATTTCCAGGCTGTAATTTCCAAAGAAATCAAAGAACAGATTTTGCAGAAAGAAGATCGCCTTCCTGATGCAGTGATTGCCTGTGTAGGCGGAGGTTCCAATGCCATCGGAAGCTTCTATCATTTTATTGAAGATGAAGGAGTCCGTCTGATTGGCTGTGAAGCGGCTGGACGAGGCATTGATACACCGGAAACTGCTGCCACCATCGCTACCGGAAGACTTGGCATTTTCCATGGTATGAAATCCTATTTCTGCCAGGATAAATATGGACAGATTGCCCCTGTTTATTCTATCTCTGCAGGACTGGATTATCCCGGTGTAGGACCGGAGCACGCGCATCTGCATGATATCGGACGGGCAGAATATGTGCCTGTTACCGATGAGGAAGCGGTAAATGCTTTTGAATATCTTGCAAAAACAGAAGGGATTATTCCTGCTATCGAATCAGCACATGCTGTTGCCCACGCAATGAAGCTTGCACCTACCATGGATAAGGACCAGATTATTGTCATTACCATATCCGGCAGAGGGGATAAAGACTGTGCGGCCATTGCACGCTACAGAGGGGAGGATATTTATGAGTAATATTAGAAATGCATTTATGAACGGGAAAGCATTTATTCCATTTATCACATGTGGAGACCCTGACTTGGAAACCACGGAAGCCGCTATTCGTGCTGCTGTGAAAAATGGGGCAGATTTGATTGAACTTGGCATTCCTTTCTCGGATCCGACTGCAGAAGGGCCGGTTATCCAGGGTGCCAATCTCCGGTCATTAAACGGTGGGATTACAACGGATAAAATCTTTCAGTTTGTCCGTGGTCTGCGAAAGGATTTATCAACTCCGATGGTATTTATGACCTATGCAAATGTGGTATTTTCTTATGGTGCAAAAGAATTTATCTCGACTTGTAAAGAAATTGGAGTAGATGGTCTGATTCTTCCAGATTTGCCATATGAAGAAAAAGAAGAATTTCTCCCGCTTTGCCACGAATATGGCGTAGATTTGATTTCTCTCATTGCTCCTACATCGGAAAACCGAATCGCAATGATTGCGAGAGAAGCAGAAGGATTTCTCTATATTGTTTCCAGTCTTGGTGTAACCGGAACCAGAAGTGAAATTAAAACGGATCTTGCCGCCATTGTCAAAGTCGTTCGTGAAAATACCAATATTCCGTGTGCAATCGGATTTGGCATTTCCACTCCTGACCAGGCAAAAAAGATAACTGATATTTCCGATGGTGCCATCGTAGGCTCTGCTATCATCAAGTTCTTAGAGCAGTACGGTCAGGATGCCCCTGAATACATCGGTGCATATGTAAAATCTATGAAGGATGCTATAACCCAAGTTTAATGAGACGCCCTGTTTCCGCATTTACCCTGTGGGAAATAGAAATGACGGTTCTGCCTGTGCTGACTCGCTTCAGTGCCTGCAGAACCTCTTTTTCTGTCTGTGCATCAAGATTCGCTGTAATTTCATCAAGCAGCAATAACTTCGGTTTTGCAACTGCTGCTCTTGCAATGGAAAGAAGCTGCCATTGTCCTTGTGAAAAAATGTCCTGCGTACACATAGTATCATAGCCCTTTTCCAGATTCTCAATTGCCTCATTCAGTCCGGCTACTTCTACTGCTTCCTGGACATCTTCCATTGTAAATGTTTCATCATACAGTGTAATCTGGTCTTTTACTGTTCCCGGAACCATATGGAAGGATTGTTCTACATAGCCAAACAGTTTCCGTTTTTCAGAATCTGTAATCGCATCCGCTGCCTTACCAGCAATCATTACCTTTCCTTCCTTTGGTGTGTAAAGTCCAAGTAATAATTTGAATATGGTACTCTTTCCCGCTCCGGTTCTGCCAGAAAGTGTAACCTGTTCGCCTTCATTTACCTGAAAACTCAGGTTTTCAAATACATTGCGGTCATCATATGCAAATGTTACATCTGAAAATTCGACTAATATATCTTTTCCCGTTTGCTCGGATTGTTTCATTTGTTGCTTTTGTTCGAAATTATCTGTTTTCTCTGTATTATCTGTTTTCTCTGTATTATCCGTTTTCTCTGTATTATCTGTTTTTTCGGTTTGCTTGTTTTTCTCTGGAAGTTCTTCTAATCCGAAAAATTCATCAATTCTATGCACTCCTGCTATGGCAGACTGTATGGTCTGGATTTCCATTCCCAAACTTTCCACCGGTGTAAAGATTTGGGAAATATAGTTAATTACCGCAACGGCGGTTCCTGCTGACATTCCGAAAATCCGTAGCACTTCTGTATTTCCTGATGCTGAGAAGATCATAACTACTGCCACAACTACTGCATTTAATATCAGAATTACCGGAGAATAAATTGCATCATAAAAGTTTGTTTTTTCCACTGCCCGATAACTGTCTTCTATATATTTGTCATACTGCTTAGCCATATAGGTTTCTTTATCAAGGTTATGAATGGTTCTGATATTATGAAGCGTTTCCGGCACATGTCCTGATGCACGTCCCACTGCCCGTCTGTTTTCAATTTGGGCTGCCAGCATATTTTTCTGGACTACCCGTGTAAACCAAAACAGAAATGGAAGAAGTACCAGAAGCACAAATGCCAGTCCTTTATTCCGAAACCAAATGACTGCAAGAATACTGACAATCTTACAGGTATCCGCAACCATACTGATAATTCCCGAGGTAAACAAATTTTCTACCGTATCTACATCTCCTACAAATCTGGAAACCACTGCTCCCGGCTCCTGCCTTGTCAACACATCTGCTGTGAGATGGGTATATTTATCCATCAAGCTTCCTCTGAGCGCGTGGGTAATCTTCTGTCCAAACTGAATCAGAAGTCCTTCCCGAAGACTCTCTGTCACACCAGTTAAAACTATCAATCCAAAATATAATAAAATAGCACTATAAACAATTTCGTTTCTATCCGCAATAGTGTCTATGATATTTCCTAATATCAGAGGTGGCAATAATGCTGTCACGATTGCTCCGATTACTGCAATTAAAATGCCGCAGGACAGCCATTTCTGTTCTTTTACGGTCTGCCATATAACGCTGCTTACGCTCTTTTTGCTACGCATCTGCCTTTCCCCCTTCCCTATGCTCTACTTCTGCTCTGGCTTCTGTACTTGTCTGTACTTCACAAAGCTTTGCATATTCTGGATAGGCTTTTTTAATGCTTTCATGGGTACCAACTGCCGTTTTCCCATCTTCCATCCAGATTACCTGATTCATTTCCGGGAATAAATAGAGTCTGTGGGACAGAATCATCACAATACTGTCCTTTGCAAAAGCCTTTAAATTCTGAAAGACTTGTTCTTCTGTTTTTCTGTCCAAAGCAGAAAACGGGTCGTCCAAAATCAGCACCGGTTTCTTATGGCACAAGGTTCTTGCCAGTGCAAGCCTCTGCGCCTGACCACCGGAGAGCCGCACACCACTGTTTCCGACAATCGTATTGATTCCATCTTCCATAGATTTCGCTTCTTCATCAAAGCAAACTGCCTTGAGGTAAGTATCCACATCTGCTTCGTCGCCAAGCAGCACGTTATTTTTGATACTGTCATCGAACAATTCCGGATCATGCCCCAGATAGCCGATTACACCTGTCTGCACTGTATCTTCCATATCCCGCAATTCTTTTCCGTCAAACTTAATACTTCCCTCGTAAGGGTATTCGCAGAGAAATGTTTTTCCAAGCGTAGACTTTCCGCAAGCCACGGCTCCCGTTACTCCGATAATCTGTCCAGGCTCTGCTGTAAAGGAAAGATTTTCGTAAATCTTTCCACCTCCGGGATATGCAAAGCTTAAATTCGAAACTTCAAGCTTTCCTGCTTTCTGCACATAGCTTTCGTCATCGAAATCCACCTCTTTCATTAACGGTTTGATTCGTTTCCATGAAACCTGTGCTTTGTGGACCGCATTAAACAACTTGGCTGCATGAGAAGATTTCACGGCTAACTTGCTAAAGCATGCTAAAAACGTGGTAAATGTTGCCACATTCCACATTTTCCATCCAAGTCCCAATACATTTCTGCTTCCAAAATATAGGATAAGCAACACACCGCCCATGGAAATAACCTGATAAAACGGTGGCAGTGCCGCACTCCAGATGTTTGCCTTCACTGCAGATTTTTCGTAGGCAGAAAGATTTTTTTCGTAAGCATCTTTCCGTTCCTGCTCACATCCGTACACACGGTAAGTAATCGCATTGGCAGCTCTGTCTAAAGTTGCCGCACTTAAGATTCCCGACTGCTGCTTATAGGCAGCACCTGTCCGCTGCACAATGGTTTTCATCTTTTCTGCCAGTACATAAGAAATCGGTGGAAACAACATACTTAGAATAGCCAGCCGCCAGTCATAATACAATAACATGCCTGCGTATGCTGCCATTGCCACACCCGTGTCAAAAATTTCCGTGGTAAATTTACGCATTCCTTCTGCGCAGTCATCTACATCCAGAATCGCTTTCGTCATTACATTTCCGGTGCCTTCTTCTTCCAATTCTACCCTGCTTTTATGGACAAGATTTTCATAAAGGATGCCTTTCATTCTCCGATTCACGTTATTCGCAAAACGTCTCACATAAAAACGCTTGATATATCTGGAAACCTGAACTATCGCAATTGCAATCACATATCCAAGCACCAATATCAGCATATCGTTAAAGACTGCTTTCTTTCCCAGAATATCTACCAGACATCCTGTCATTTTTCCTTCAAACCAAGGACCTGCTAAAAGACCCAGATTGTAAATCAGCCCGGAAACCGTGACCGTTGCCAGTGCAGTCCATTCTAATTTAAAATAAGAAAGAACACGATCTGCCTGAAATCCGTCACTGTTTTTTTGTCCCATCTTCTCATTACTGCCCATCCTGCTCATCTGCCTCATCTTTCAACACATTCTCGCTGTATCCGCTTTTGCTTTCCGGATATTCCGTTATTTCTGTCCACAAAAAAAGATGTACCTACATCTTTTTTGATGATAGTACATCCTTTTTTTTATGTCAATACATTAACCTGCTAACACCGCTCTATTAAAAGATAATATGAATCGACTCGTCTTTTACCATTTCAATAAACATATTATTATCAACTACTTCTGTAACCAAAACAACAGACGCATCCTCTTTCACCTTGCTGTATGTAATCTTACGTATATCTGTTCGACACTCTGTTAAATTGTGAATATCTATTTGACCATTGCGATAAAGCTGACACAAAATTGCATCATTACTCTTATATGATACTGGTACTGGTATTCGTGAAAAAAATATATTTCTGAGATTTTCTTCCGCTTTTCTTTGCCATTCATAGGTGTCTCTATCCTGGGAATAAATAGTTAATGCCTCTGTCTCAGGATAATACCACGAAACTACTTCTGCCAAAATTGTAATAGAAACCTCTCCCGCATTTTTCTTTTTCATTCTTCCAGACGACAATACTTGTTCGGAAACCGGCCATTCATTATAAAGTCTATTAATCCACTCCTTATATTCATCCATATCAAGAATATCCGCTTTTTCGACAAAACGACGTAAATAACTTTTTATCCTACCAATTTGATATGTTGAAGCCAGAACAATCTGATACAAATTACCTTCTTCATTATTCGATAATTCCGAATAGTTTTCTTCATCAATACGAAATATTGGATAACCTTGCTCAATTAAACCTTGCACATATTCTGTTCTTCCCACTGCATCATTTATTTCTGTCAAAACCCATTTAGGAATCAAGATAAGATCATAATCTTTTAAAACTATGTCTGACTGAATTCCTTTAATATGTAAGCTTTGCAAAAAAGAAATGGTTGATGTATCCATAAGAGCAATGTGCTTCTTGTCACCAATATATATAATTTTTTCTATTTCTACCATTTATCTCTCCTTGTTATCATCGCTAGCTCTGCCATAACATTCATTAGAAATTTCTCATTATCCTTATGATAATCCAAGTCAGGGTTCTCCTCTTTATTTTTCTTTATTCGTTCTTGCAAAGAGGACATATTAATTACATATGACGGTTTTACCAGACTGTCATCTAAGCCGAGTTTTTGAAACTTCTCTGGCATATCCTCAAATTGAAAATCAAATACTTCTTTAATTTTAGTCTGTAATTTTATATTTTCACTTTTGACCGCGAACTCATAAAGCGCAATTAATACTGCTTTATATGGTGCCTGAAATGCAGCCATACAATAAAATATTTTTGAAATAAAATCCACCTTTGGCAACTCAGCAAAATATTTATCTACATCATTAAGAAGCATACATGCTGCAAAATACTCTGCTTTTCTTTCCTCCAATGTGCTATCTATTTCAATAAAATGACTAAAAGAAACCTTGTCAAATATCAAATGATATATTTCATGCCATGCTGTAAAATACTGATTAGCACGTGGCAATGCTGTATTTATTACAGGGATAATTTTTTCATCTTTAACATAGATAGCTCCACCCCAAAACTTATCTTCTATTGGCATTTGAATCAAACCAAATCCATGCAATATTAATAATGCCAGTTGCGAAATTGACGCCATCTTCATAATTTCAGTATTTGTTTTTATCTTATCAACTTGTTCTGATACCTCATCACGTATCTTACAATTTTCCTTAATAATCAAATCCAGATTTTCCGCAGTAATGAACTCACTCATTCAGACTCTCCCTTAGTAATATATTGTACAAAGATCTATTACATCAAGAAGCAACTCATATTGTTTCTTTGCCGTTTCACTCATTTTATGATTTATAGGTCTATTTTGCGAAAATGCAACCGTCTCAATCGGGATAACAGGCTTTGAATGATACAATATCAAATCATCAACTGACATATTTAATTCTTTTAATATCTTTTGAATATGATTGTCAAATGTACTCTTATTATTAATACTTCCATTTAATAATCTATCTAATGTGGGTCTTGAAATATTTACTTTATTTGCAAATGATACCTTAGTATATCCCTTATCTCTGATACAATCTTTCAATTTAGAAGCCACCAGACTTCTTTGTTCAAATAACTCATCAAACTTCATAATGATGACCTCCTTGTATTTTTTATTATATTATATACATAAAAACCAGAAAACCACAACAGGAATGTAAAAAAAATTTTTACATTCCTGTTGTATGTCTATATTATATTCTCATCAAAATGCCTACTTTGTAATTCCCAGACTTTCATTTGACGAAGAATCTATTAACTGGCTGCACGCAGTTACATTTCTTCGTGCAAGCGGTATGTCTATTCCTGAAATCAGACACTATTTCGATTTATGCCTGAAGGGCACCTCTACAATCAGAGAAAGACAAGAAATCCCGATACAGCCCCACTACAATTCCGCCTAAAATATACGTCGGATAATGCACATACAGATACAATTTGGAAAATGCAATCAGCAGTGCAAACAAGAGGGGTTTTCCTAAACAATTCTTAAACTATATCTTATTTTTTCTATTTATGCTTTTTACCGGCTAACATTACTCCCGCAAAGGCTCCACAAGCCAGTGCCATCAATGAAATCCACAATATGAAATTACTGCTGTCACCAGTCTGAACACTCTTAGATGTGTTCGCTGTCTTTGCGCCAGTATCCTTATTATTTCCATTATTATTGGTTGTATTTCCCGGCTTGGTACTTCCATTATCCGGATTCGTGTTTCCGTTATCCGGATTGGTAGTTCCGTTGTCTGGATGTTTGTTTCCATTGTCCGGATTTGGTGTTTCCTGTTTAATTGTAAAAGTTGCGCTCTGTGAAAGTCCGGTATAGTTTCCAAGACCATTTACAACTACGGTATAAATTCCGGCTTCCTTCAATTTACCTGCCACTTCTGTTCCATCTTCTTTCAGGAAAGAAAGTGTGTAATCTGTTCCTTCTGTAAGAACCAGTTCTTCATCTTTCACAATGACATCTGGTCTTAAATCTTCTCCTGTATAAACAGCATCTGGAATTTCTACTATCGCAAAACTATTTGGCGCCTGCTTTGTTTCATATACACCAAGATTTGGCGTTGCATCAATTCCTGTCTTCCAGTATAAATCTTCCAACGGGTCGTCCTGTGTTTCGTTTCCAATCTGTGTGCCACCTTCTACATGTCTTTTTGCGCTTGTCACTTTTACGTTACCGTCGGTTGCTTTTCCCGGTTCTGCATTCTTAGAAGTACGTGAGGTTGCTCCCTGAAGGAATGCTTCACTTGTAGAAATAACTCCATTTCCTTTGATGGCAGTTCCTCCGTTGCCCCAGAGTACATTACCACCAACCGCAATCAGCTTGCCATTTCCTGTAACAACTCCATTATCCAGTTCCAGAGCAGCTCCACCTTCTGCATAAAGAAGCACATTTCCACCACCGCCAAATGCTGCAAGTGTTGCTCCGTCTTCCAATGTCAGGGTACCATCTTTTACACGTAATGCGGTCTGTCCGATTTCACTTCCGGCTTCATCACCCTGAATAAATACATTTCCTTTAATGGTAACATTTCCGGTTGTAGTTACCACCGGTTCCGAGGTAGTACGGTCTTTCAAATCTCCATTTGCAAGATAATTTGCATGAGAATAAATGGCTGCATTTTCCAAAATTGCTCCATCTGCCAGACGAATCTGACCACAAACAGAGGCCCCTGTATTAAATGTATTGCTATAAGCGTCATAATTCATAGAAAATGTACCGCCATTTTGTACATCAATAATACCCTGTACTACGGAATCAGATAACGTAAGTTTTCCACCATTTTCTACAATAATGTGTACACTGCTTAGAATTTCCATATTTTCAATTGTAAGATTGCAGCCAGCCGGAATATAAAGGGTCTGTGGAATATCTCCACTCATTACCTGTTTCCACGGTAAATCATATCCAAGATATCCATATGTTCCACTTTCATGAGAACCATACCACACTTCCAAATCTGCCGGAACACGAACACTTTCTGTTTCGCCTTCCACATTACTTCCAAAGTTCTTAATGGCCCATGGCTCCATAATATCCCATGCATAGAGTCCATTTGCAAATTGTCTCAGATTTTCTTTTTTAATCTGATCTGCTAATGTTTCCTTACCGGTATAAATCCGGAACGGAAGTGAATTGCTGACTGCTGTACGCCCCTGCATATCGGTAATCGATACAGAAACCAAATAGGAACCTGCATCTTTTGGCGTTCCGTTAAGCGTCAAATCACTGCTGATTGTCATGTAAACGCCTTCCATTCCGCTGTCACTGTCTTCCGCTGTTCCCTTTGCTGTATCCGGTACAATGCTCACACTGCATTTGCTTCCGTTTAGATTAATTTTTGCTGTATTATCTAATTCTTCCCAGTCACTTTCAGCCGGTTCTGTTCCTTTTTCAGTCAGTGCACCGTAAACCTTTACTGCACTGTTCTTATTACTGCTTGAACCACTTACCGTGGCACTGGACACACCGTCATAATCCTTTTGTCCGACAATAGCAGCTTCAAAGGTACCATCAATTTTTACATGAAGTTCGTATGGATCACCTTGTCCATCATCTTCCTGCAAACTTGCTTTTCCATTTGTATCAATTACAAGCTTAAAGGTCAAATCTTCATATCCGTTTGCGGTAATTGTAATTACATCTCCACTTTTCAATACCGGAATTGTTTCACTTGCCGCAAAATTTTTTGCTGCGAACACCAGTTTATTGTCAGAGCTGTTCTTATAATATTTTCCACCTACAGACGGGCTGAATGAAGTTGCTTCCCAGGCTTCTCCATTTACAGTCACTCCGGTAATTGTAGATACATAACCATCTGCATTTACAAAAGAAAGTTCCCAGTCATTCCCAAAGAAATCGGTTCCAATGCTGACCTGACTCAGCTGAATCTTAGATGGTTCGACAGGTGCAGGTGTTTCTCCTGAAGATGTCTTGTTCACTGTAGCAGTATATGTATATGGATAAGAAGATGTATTCTTTGTAACCTTCAATTCAAGATTCTCATATCCTGTTGCTGAAATTTTGATTGTCGCAGGATAGGATGTCGGGCTCACAAGCTTCAGTGCTGTATAACTTCCATAAGCTCCTGTAACAGAACCTACTTCCCATACGTCACTGTCACCTCCCCAACTACTAATCGTTCCTTTGGTGTATTGTGTGTCATTTACCGTCACACTGCTAATACTGTTCATCCAATCAGTATCTTCAAATTCCAAAGCAAGATACTCTGTCATAAATCCATTAGATGTGCAGGATTTCACTTCTGCCGGTGCTTCCTTTTCTGCTGCAAGTACCGGAGAAACCATTGTTGGCAGAACAAGTAATACTGCTAACACTGATGATGTTATTTTTTTCCAGATTTTTCTCATAATTCCCTCCTTGTTTTTTCTATCAATTCAATTAGAATTTCGTTTTATTTGAAACTATCCTCCTTCCGTGACATACTATGTGATAGTTTGTTAGCAAATTCTAACTTTCGTTATGTAATACTATCAACTTTTGATATATTTTGTCAATTAAAAATGCCATCTTTGTTTTGAGAATTTTTTTCATATACTTTTCAAAAAAAAAGCTGCCGCAATCCTGCGGCAACTTTCCCGTCTACATACTCATAACAATTGTGCTGTTTTCTTATTTTATTTATCCAGTATCTTCACTGCTGTTCCATAGGCAATCACTTCTGCTGCTCCACTCATTACCTGTGAAGAACCATATTTAATATCAATTACCGCATCGGCTTCCAATTCTTTCGCCTCATCCACCATACGCTTCGTGGCAATCTGACGTGCTTCATTCAGCATTTCTGTATAACCCACAATCTCGCCACCAACCAAAGTTTTCATGCCTGCCATAAAATCACGTCCCACATTTTTCGTCTGGACTACCGTGCCTTTTACCAGTCCCAATGCGTCAATCTCTTTTCCCGGAATATAATTAATACTTAGAAGCTTCATCTTCTTCTCCTCCTTCAATCTCCTTTAGTCTGCTCCGCAGCACAACGATGATAGCAATAATCATTACCGTTGGAATTGCTATCAGAAACAGCAGCAGCCCAATTGGAATCGGGTCCACACTATTTCCCCACAAAATCATCCCAATCATAAATACCATGAATATCATCATCACTACACCGCCTGTAACGGCTCCCGTTTTTTTCTTCATATGAATGTCAACTTTGCCCAGATTCACAAAATCTATGCCCTCCTTTTCCATTCGCTCCATCTCCTCAAGCCATTCATCGGTTTCCAGCGTACTTACCGTACATTTTTTCTGTAAAATTGCATCGGTAAGCTGTTGCATATTGGCAAGATTCTCACGTTCTTTTTCCAGAATATCAATATGGCGTTCCAGACATTCTCCCAAAGAAACGCTTTCATCTAATACGGATTTTATTTCGTCTACCGATACACCAAGCTTCCGCAGAAGTTTAATCTTCTTTAATGTATCAATATTCTTCTGCCGGTACTCACGGTATCCGTTCTCTGCCCTTTCCGGTATGAGCAGACCCTGACTTTCATAAAACCGGATATTCTTACTGGTAATTCCTACCAATTCTTCAACCTGCTTAATCTTCATATGCAAGCCTCCACTTTCTGATAACTGTTTCGATGTGCCTTCGTTATACAGCTTCCATAAGGTGGAAGGTCAATAGGAAAACACAAAATTTATAAAAAAGATGGCAAATTTCTCATCTGCCACCTTCCAACTACATTTTTTTCTTCTTTTACAACTCATCTGTTTTAAATGTAGTGTAACCTTCGTAGTAATAACTATGGTCAATTCCCTTCATATATATATCCCTGCTGTCAATCTTATCGGTCAATGCATTTTTCAACAAATATTTTATTTCTATATCTTTGATTGGACTTCGTTCCATGGCAAGCAAATAGTCCTCCTTATCTACTTTGCTCCAGTCAATGACCCTGCCAATTTCATTTTTCAGCATATGGTTCAGCCAAATGTGGGTACTTCGTCCATTGCCCTCTCTGAATGGGTGTGCGATATTCATCTCTACGTATTTTTCTACTATCTCATCAAAATCAGACTGCGGCATTTTATCAATATTTTCAAGAGCCGCATCCAGATAAATAAGTGGCGCAAAACGAAAACTTCCTTTTGCAAGATTTACGGTCCGGACTTTTCCTGCAAATTCATAGATATCCTCAAACAAATATTTATGAATCACTTGCAATGAAGCAAATTTCCCTGCCTCCAAATTGTCCAGAATTCCCTGTTCAAATAGCTCTGCCGCCCTTTTCTTACTTATCCGTTCTTCTTCCCGTGCAAGGTCTGCCGAATTATCAATTCCTAGTTTATTTTTCAGCATCATGTCACCCCCGCTTTGCTTTTGATATTATTTATCTTAACATAGAAAAAACTATACTGTCTATTGTATTTTGCAAAATCGGATTACTAGCACTATTTCATTTCATAGTAACTTTAAAAATGAGTGCCTCCATACTATAATAGATATACCTTAACAGAAAAGGTCATGATCCAATGTCAGAAATTGATTATCACAGATAAAATTTTTATTTTCTGTAACGAAAACATGATAATTTGCATTAATGTATGAAAACAAAGTAAAAAGGTTAAGTTCATATGAGCTTATTCAAAAATGGTTGAAAGATAATTTTGCAGAAAGGAGGGGCGCCATGCAGTCTATGGATGAAATCTATCAGCAATATGCTTCCATGGTTTACCGTTATATATTTGCCAGAATAAGAAACGAAGATATTGCGGAAGAAATTACACAAGAAACATTTTATCAAGCAATTCGATGCAGCGAGAAATTTGATGGCTCATGCAAAGTTTCAACATGGCTATGTGCCATTGCCAAGAATCAACTGGCAGCCCATCTCCGGAAAAATCCTGTTCATGAGGATTGGGAGCAAATTGAAACAACCTCCACCTCAGCCGAGGATGACTATCTTGCAAAAGATAAACATTTAACACTGCTTAGGCAGCTACACGCTATTCCAGTACCCTATAGAGAAGTCATGTACCTGAGAGTATTTGGAGAACTATCTTTCAAGGAAATCGGAGAAATTATGGAAAAATCTGAGAACTGGGCAAGGGTAACCTTTTACAGAGGCAAAGAAATGCTGCGGGCTAAAACTTTGAAAAAGGAGGAATCATGATGTTTGAGAACAAGAATAATACAACGCTTCCATGTGAAGTAGTGAATGATATTTTACCATTATATATAGACAACCTGACGAGTCCTGTAACAAATACGCTCATCGAAAATCATTTAAACTCATGTGAAAGCTGTAATAAGAAATATCTTTCTATGAAGAATCCCATAGCAGAAGAAGATATAGAAACAGCAGACAAGAAAGAAATTGATTTCTTAAAGAAAACTAAGAAGCATAACCAGAAAATAATTCTCGTAGTTTCTATCTTTATTTTTGTCATTGCCTTTTTCAGTGTCATGGCAAAATATTTTCTCATTGGAAGCTATGTGAATGCAGAATATTTAAATTACTCTCTTGATGTGGCGGAAAACGAACTGCATATCAACGGTCAGAGTACCTCTGATTCCGGAATCCAACGTGTCGAAATTACAGAATCAGATGGTATTGTAGAAATTGCCATCCGCACCGTAGAGAAAAGTCTTTTTTACAACCGTTCCTTTGAGGAAACTTTTCAATCAGCACAAGACATTAAGCAAGTCTGGATCGGAGACCAGATTGTCTGGGCAGATGGAATGAAAATTTCACCGCTCACGGCAGCACTAAATGCCAACTATAATCCTTACGTTGGAGGTATGCCGCAAAACGGTAAATTAGTTACTACCCTGAATATGGTAAGTTACACCGGCAATTTCACAAATGAACTGCAGACAACTACCGAACCTTATGGCTGGACGATGTTCTTCGCAAATGATTTTCCGGCTTCTCAAAAAGAAGAACTGGAAGAACATTTACATGCATATGCCTACATCCTGCTGGCAGAAATAGGAAACCTTGGCGAACTCACCTATGAATACACTTTGGATGGTGTTTCCCAGACACTGACCGTAACCGCAGATGACGCTTCCAAATACGCAGGGCAGAACATCAAAGATGTTGGAAAAGACATCACTGCGTTAGAACAACTGGTCCACAAAACAAAATTGAATCAATAGACATTCAAAGATAAAATAGGGGATGCAGCAACATTTTGGTATATCCACCATTTCGCTTCCTCTCTTGCGTACTGTTGCCAAATGTGCTATAGTTAAGATGTAAAAAGGAACAACCGCCAAAGTGGTTGACCAATAAGTTAAGTATTAAGCCGCCCTTACTCGTCAAAGTACAAGGGCGGTTTTGCTATGCCTTAAAACATTATCTGATAAATGTAAAAACGAATGTCAGCAATGCAAGAATGAACATACCAAAGGCCATAAGGTCCTTAAAGTCAAAATGATGATTGTCCATCAGCACCACCCCCATTCTATGTAGAATAGAGGTCATCCACCCTGCAACACGCTTGTTCCATGTTAGGCAGTATAACATGCTGACAGTACATAAGCAATTGCTTTTCTTGGGTTCTACGGTGCACATTCTCCAATATTTTTTCGATAACATTTTTAAGGGGATGTGGCAATTACCACATCCCCGTGTTTACTTATTATTTAGTTATAATTGAATTGTCCATTCGATGGGGCAAATGTATTAGCATCCGATACGAAAGATATTGCAAATTGCATTAAATAACTCGGAACAGCTATTAAAGTTAAAACACATAGTTTCGTCCTCCTTATTCGTTTTCTATTTGTGTTAGCTAAGCACAAATATACTGTAACAATTTTGTAACATTTTTGCAACCGGTAAATACTGGATATTCCCCGACACCCCTTCCAGGCATTTCTACACTTCGTCTTTTTTCTTCAGATATAACATAAATCCCATACACAATAGAATCTGCACTGCTGAAGAACACGGAGTTGCAAGTCCGATGTCAAAAAGTGACGCATTTGCCCTCCGGCTCATAAGATAGGACACTGGGACTCTGACACCAAATGCCCCTATGATTCCTTGCATCATCACAAATTTTGTTCGCCCGATTCCATTATAAAATCCAATTGCAAAGGAAACACCTACACCTGCCGATGCGGTAACACCCATAGAATTTACAATTGCAAGAATAATCAGAAACGAAATGCTTACCAACAAATCCTGTAATGCAATTGGTGCTCCAAGCCCTGCCATTTTCCGCAACAATCTTCCGTGAATCCTCACATCACTTCGCTTTAATTCAAAAGGAAGTTCCTTTTTACAAATCACTCCAAAAGATACCACCACGCTCACTACCTGGGCAAATACAGTCGCTATCGCTGCTCCTCCTGTTCCCATCTGCAATCCGGCGCAAAGCAGTAAATCCCCTGCAATATTACAGACACATGCAATGGCCACTGTCAAAAGTGGAGTTCTGGAATCTCCCATTCCTCTGAAAATACATCCAATCAGATTATATGCAATAATGACAAGCATTCCACCGCCACAAATCCGCACATAAAGAACTGTTCTATCAAAAGCTTCCGCAGGCGCATTCATTATATTACAAATCTGAGGCGCAAATGCAACCAATATCACGGTCATAACAATAGCAATTCCTGTAAACATTACAATCACTGTTCCTACTGTTTTTCCGCCCTCTTTTCTCTCGCCACATCCAATCTGCTGTCCAAGCAGTATTGTTGTTCCCATTGCAAAGCTGCTGACAAGACTGGTCAGCGTCATCATAATCTGCGAACCTGTCGATACTGCCGACACATCCGCGGATGATGCAAACTTACCCACAATCATCAAGTCCACTGCGCCATACATTGCCTGCAAAAACAATGCAAACAGCACTGGAAGCGCAAACAAGATAAGTGGCTTTAAAATTTTTCCCTCTGTAAATGATGTTCCCTTCACCATTTTGTACTCCTATCAATTCTTGTTAATATGTTTTTTAACGAAAATCAAAAATGTTTTCCCGCACTTTTTAACGAATTTTAAAAATGTTTGTTAATCCCACCCATCAAAAAAGCTGGATAAGACACGGGCATCTCAGCCCGTCATCTTATCCAGCCATTGTTTCCATCGAACAATTAAGCCCTCCGATGAGCAGATTTTAGTATACTATAGTCAATCGTTATAGTGAATCTCCCACTTATAAATTTTCATAAGAAACTAATTCTTGATGCCATGTGTCAGTGGGGCAATACACACCTTGATTTGGAGCATTTGGATTTTGATAATTAAAACTTTTTCTATCTTATTTTCCATTTACCGGTTTCAGATTGATGACGATATATTCAGAATGCTTTTCTGTGCGGAGTGGAAATCCCCATCCGGCAATCCCTGATATTACGATTGCATGCAGTTGATTCAAAGTTTCTTCTCCATAGCTCTGGTCATCCAGATGAAGCGCAATTGCAAACAGTCCTGCCGGCCAAATCTGTCCTCCATGGGTGTGTCCTGATACAATCATGTCGCAGTCTGCATTTTCCACTTCTTCATATTCAGTAGGCTGATGGTCCAGCACAATCCATTCCTGTGCAGAGTCCAGATTTGCAGTCAGTTCAGAAATCGTTTTCCGCACCTTCGTCGGATCACTCTTATCGCTTCTTCCAATTAAAGCAATTTCATCATTAATGGTTTCTACCTCATCATCTAAAATAGTAATTCCCGCCTGCTGTATGGTATCTGCCAGTTCGTCTCTTCCATAATTTGGATGTGATGTATAATTATTCTGGTCATGATTTCCATACACATAATAAACGCCATACTTGTTTGCAATTTTACCAAGAGTCTGAAATGCTTCCTGCATTTGTGTCTGGGTGGTACTCTCATCTACAATATCCCCATCCAGAATCACAATGTCTGCATTTTCCCCGCTCATCTTTGTGACCTCTTCCTGGAGCTGCTCCTGATTCAATGTAATTCCGTAATGCAAATCAGACACCACAAGAATCTTATAGCCATCCTCCCGAATTGCTTTTGCAGTTTCCACTGTATAGTCCGTCTGAATGACATGGTAAATATTATAAGTACCATAAACAAATACTGCACATGTCAAAAGTGCCGCTATCACACCGCTTCTATACAATCGTTTCCATAATATAGGAAATTCCTTTTCTTTCCAAATCTTATGTATGAGCCAGGCAATCAAGTCCATAACCAGTAAAATGACTGCGAAATGCAATAGTACTAAAACCCATGTTGCTTTCACACTAACTGCAGGTAAAAGTAATATAATAAGCCCTATAATAGTCATTATTCTCTTTCTTTTTTTATATATAGATTTACAAAAAAAATCTATTCCACCGGATATCTTCCATAACAGATAGGCTATCATTCCGATGAATGCCAAAACCGGCAATACACCCCATAAAAATAACATCATTTATGTTTTTCTCCAAACTATTTCTTCTCACTGTAAATATTGTAATTTTTTATATTTACATCTTAAATATACTTTCTATAGAAATCAAGTCAAATCCTTGTCATTTCTTATTGAAATTCTTGTCATTTCCATGATAGTATATATTCTTGCAGTCTATGAAGGAAGAGGTGTGCTTTCATACAAAAGAGCACATCAGATGGAAGGTAAAATGAGTCAGAAAAATACATCTGCACCTGTTGCAGAAAATAAAATGGGCACCATGCCTATTGGAAAATTACTATTTAATATGTCTCTGCCAATGATGATTTCTATGTTGGTTCAGGCTTTGTACAATATCGTAGACAGCATTTTTGTTGCAAATAATGCTGCCTTTATCTATTTCTTAAATTATATCCTGTTCCTGATTTTAGGTTTCACCGTAGTAAAACCCTTTTATGCCAGTCAGATTGGCTCAGCCGATGTAGAAATCATGGATATGGGAATTGATTATTTAAGTACGGTAATGATTTTTTCCTTCGGCCTGTTTGCCCAGGTGATGTTTGAGCGTATGCTTACTTCTACAGGAAGAACCATTTTCAGCCGGAAAGTTTATTTGTAATTTTCCCAATTTTCTGGGTACTCACCAGTCTTATGATGTTGAATGGAGTTTTGTTTTATTAAAATTCCAGACGCATCTGATACCAGACTACATTTCCATGAGTCGATTCGGAAACGCCTTCGTTCTTGAACCCGAATTTTGCATAATATGGGACCAGTCTATCCTTACAGGTCAGCACCAGTCCCTTTCTTCCCTGTACTTTTGCATCTTCAATGGCACGCTGAATCAACTGACCTGCATATCCATGTCTGCGATGTGACGGAATTGTATTTACTCCGAAAATCATCTGCCATGCGCCATCTTCATTATGCAGCCCGGCTTTCTCATACATTTCATCGGTCAGATCTGCCTCATCTGTGACGAATCCATCCACGAAAGCAATCAGCTTTTCTTCTTCAAACATTAACCAGAAATGATTGCCATAATATTTTAATCTCTCTGCAAATTCTTCTTCTGTTGCTGCTTCTGCTGCCGGAAAACATTCTGCCTCCACTGCTGCCACTGCCTGTAAATCATCCATTGTAGCTGTACGAATTATCATTGTCTTTCTTCCTCCTGTGATATAACTTAGCATATCGCTATGTATTCTACTCAAAATCTGCGCCATAAACCTGCACTTTCGTCTCTACCAGATTCTCTCCCTCATATCGGAGCTTCAAGGTAAAGAAATCCCTGCTTTCTTCCATTAACCGAAAGAAAATCTTATCTCCTTCCCAGAGCTTAAGGGATTCTATTTTTGACTTGTCTACCCAGACGAGTTCTCCCTCATCGCATTCTTTCATCTCACCACTATATTCCGTAGCGGTAAACAAATGCATATATGACGTTCCCCACTCATTTGATAGGAAAGTGACGATTCCACGAAACTGATAAGTTTTAAGTGTCAGTCCGGTTTCCTCTTTCACTTCACGAAGCAGACACTCTTCCGGTGTTTCTCCCGGCTCAAATTTCCCGCCTACACCAATCCATTTATCCTTATTTTCATCTACTTCTTTCTTTACCCGGTGAAGCATTAAATATTTTCCATCCTTTTCAATATAACATAAAGTAGTAAGTCTCGCTTCCATTTCCTTCTCCTTGAACTATTTATTTGCTATCTTAAGAAACTCTTGCATTGCTCTACTGATATATCTTCCCTTTTTCCAATAGAAATGCACCTCTCGCCTGTTGCTCTCCATGGATAATTTATAATATACCACGCCGGAATGTCTTGGCACACGCATAGCAAGGGTATCACTGACAAATGCAATCGCCATTCCTGAATTGGCAATGTTATATGCGGTCATCTGCTGATCCACCTCTAACATAATCTGTGGCTCGAATCCCTGCCTCTGGCAAATGAGATTCGCCCTCACACGCGTATCATTTTCCTTTTTCAATAATACGAAAGGCTGTCCCTGAAATTCTTTCAGATTTACCTCCTTTACCACTTCATTCAAATGCGCACCGCTTCGAATTATTTCCGATGAAACCTGATACTCCTTCAGCTTCTCATTAATCGCAAACTGTTCCGGCACTGCCAGCATCAGATGTTCCTCCCGAAGCGGTCTCCAGTCAAATATCTCGTCATCCAGAATACAGTTATCAAGCACCATATCAATGGTTCCGTTTCGCAGAAACTGATTCAATTTTACCGTAGTTTCCTCAATCAGTTCAACCTTTATCATGGGAAATTTTTTACCAAATTCAGATAAAATCGGTGGAAGAATCAATGAAGCAAATAAACTACTGCCTCCAATGGTCAGACTCCCCGTCTTCAACTCGCCCAAGTCATTGATATAATTTACAAATTCATTTTTTACAGATATGATCTGCTCTGCCGCATGAATATAATGTTCTCCATATTCTGTAAGCTGAAGAGGTTTCGTACTCCGATCAAAAATAGGATAACCGATTTTATTTTCAATGCGCTTTACCGAAGCACTTAAAGATGGCTGAGAAATAAACAATTCCTTCGCTGCCTTTGAAAAACTTTTCGCCTGATAAACGGCACAGACATACTCCATTCCCTGAAACATTTTTGTACCTCCATAGTTGAAATGTGACTATAATGATTGCAGATTGTCATCCACTTATGAGCAAGCTCATGTGGATTTAGACTTTTGACCTACATTATAGTCTTTAAATTATAGTATTTATAATAATATATGTATTTGATTATATCACATATCCTTTCTATAATAAACTCAGTGTTTAAAGTTTGTTATCGAAAGGGAGATAAATAGCATGTGTGTGGAAAAGAAAAATGATTATCGTATAGAGGCTGACTCCATCGGAACAAAGGATGTTCCAGAAGATGTGTATTATGGTGTCCAGTCCTTAAGAGCTGCGGAAAACTTTCATATTACCGGACTGAATATGCATCCGGAAATTATCAACAGCTTAGCTTATATCAAGAAAGCCTGTGCCATTACCAACTGCGAGGTAGGTCTGTTGGACAAAAAGATTGCAAATGCGATTGTTCAGGCCTGTGATGAAATTATTGCTGGAAAATTTCATGATGATTTTATCGTAGACCCAATTCAGGGCGGTGCCGGAACTTCCCTTAACATGAATGCCAACGAAGTCATTGCCAACAGAGCCATTGAAATCCTCGGTGGTGAAAAAGGCGATTATGATATTGTACACCCAAATGACCATGTAAACTATGGTCAGTCTACCAATGATGTTATTCCGACAGCCGGAAAGATTACCTCTCTCCGTCTGCTGAAGAATTTAAAGAGTGAGCTGCGTCGTCTCCATGACACTCTGGTAAAAAAAGCTGAAGAATTCGACCACGTCATCAAAATGGGAAGAACCCAGATGCAGGACGCTGTGCCAATCCGTCTTGGTCAGGAATTCCGTGCTTATTCCGTAGCAATTATGCGTGACATTCACCGTATGGATATTGCCATGAGCGAAATGCACACGGTAAATATGGGTGGAACTGCTGTTGGTACCGGTATTAATGCCGATGAAACCTATTTAAAACGTATCGTTCCAAACCTTTCTGAAGTGGCAGACATGGAACTGGTTCAGGCATTTGATTTGATTGATTCTACGCAGAACCTTGACTCCTTTGTAGCTGTTTCCGGTGCAGTAAAAGCCTGTGCAGTAACACTTTCCAAGATTGCAAATGACTTACGTCTTATGTCTTCCGGTCCAAGAGCCGGATTTGGCGAAATCAATCTTCCTGCAAGGCAGAATGGTTCTTCTATTATGCCGGGTAAAGTAAACCCTGTCATTCCTGAAGTCGTAAATCAGGTTGCTTTCAATATTATTGGAAATGATGTGACCATTACTATGGCAGCTGAAGGTGGACAGTTAGAATTAAATGCATTTGAACCGATTATTTTCTATTGTATGTTCCAGTCCATCGATACACTTGCTTATGCAGTACAGACTTTCATTGACAACTGCGTATCCGGAATTACGGCAAATGAAGAAAGATGCCGCAGCCTTGTAGAAAACAGTGTCGGTATTGTTACCGCAATTTGTCCTCATGTAGGTTATAAAAAATCTGCGGAAATTGCCAAAAAAGCACTGGCAACCGGTCAACCGGTTCGTAATCTGATTCTTCAGGAAAACCTGATGACAGCCGATGAATTAGACAGTATTCTTGATCCAGTACATATGACAGAACCTGGAATTTCAAGAAAAGATATCTTATTGAAAAAGAAAACCACAGCTAAAAAAACTGTTTAATATCTTTTTCAAAATATTATAAAACTCGACATTATCAAAATAGGGAATTTGTCTGTTGTGTTTCCTATTGTATATAGAAACTTCTTAATCAATCGAAAAGGGTGTGGCTTGCAAAAGCCGCACCCTTTTTCGTTATAAAACTTTATTTTACTTTCTGTTTGCAGGTTCTACTGCAACTGTTTTCCCTTTGATTTTTACATTCTTCATTGCTTTCAGCACTTCTGGCGCGTACTCTCTCGGAACTTCTACAAACGTGTATTTATCATACATATCAATGGTTCCTACTACTTTCCCGTTTAATCCGGTTTCTCCGGCAATGGCACCAAGGATATCTCCAGGTCTTGCTTTCTGTTTCTTTCCAATATTGATGAATAGACGAACCATACCAGATTCACCTGCTCCGGTATCACCAAAATCAAATTCTTCTTCTTTTTCTGCGATATCATTCTGTCCGGAACACATTTTCAAAAATGCAGCTGCCATATCCATTGCAGTATAATCTGATTCATTCAGTCTTGCCTCTACCGCATTAATCATGGATGTTAAATCTTCATTTTCAACCATGTATTCAATCTCATCCAACATTTTTTCCATCTTTGTATTTACAACATCATTTAAAGATGGAACCTTTTGTAAATAAATTTTTGTCTTACAATATCTTTGAATTTCTTTTAACTTGTAAACTTCTTTGCCAGTTACAAAAGAAAAGGCCCTTCCTTCTCTTCCTGCACGACCTGTTCTTCCGATACGATGTACATAATATTCGTCATCCTGCGGAAGATCATAGTTGAATACTGCTTCTACTTCGTCAACATCAATTCCTCTTGCAGCCACGTCCGTCGCAACCAGAATATCTGTCTTACCGGAACGGAAGCCCTGCATAACACGGTCACGCTGTTCCTGCTTCAAATCCCCGTGAAGAGCTGCGGCAAAATATCCTCTGCCCAGAAGTGACTGTACCAAAAGGTCAACCTGTTTCTTGGTGTTACAGAATACCACCGAAAGCTTTGGTGCATAAATGTCTAACAGACGTGCGAGTACTTCTTCTTTATTTTTTTCTTTTACTTCATAATAATACTGCTCAATATTTGGAACAGTCAGTTCCTTCTTTGTTACCTTGACAAGCTGTGCATCTTTCTGGAACTGCTTTGTGATTTCCATAATCGGCTTTGGCATTGTTGCGGAAAATAATACCGTCTGTCTCTCCTCTGGAACACTGTTCAGAATAAATTCAATATCCTCACGGAATCCCATGTTCAGCATTTCATCTGCTTCATCAAGCACCACTGTGTGAATGTGGTCCATCTTGATTGTTTTTCTTCTCATATGATCCATGACACGCCCCGGTGTACCGATGACAATCTGTGTACCACTTTTCAGAGAACGAATCTGCTTTACAATCTCCTGTCCACCGTAAATAGGAACTAATTTAATGCCATGCATATATTTTGCAAGATTACGAATCTCATCCGCAACCTGAATTGCAAGCTCTCTTGTCGGACACAAGATGATTGCCTGAAGCTTTTTGCTTTTCGGATCAATCTTCTCCAGAAGCGGAATACCGAACGCTGCTGTTTTTCCCGTTCCAGTCTGCGCCTGGCCGATTACATCGTGTCCCTCCTGAATCAGTGGAATTGCTTTGGACTGAATTGGCGAAGCTTCTTCAAAGCCCATATATTTTACCGCTTTCAAAATCTCACTTGAAAGCCCCATATCTTCAAATTTAATACCTTCCATCGTCTCTCCTTCTCTCAAAAAACACTCCTTGCTTTCTCATCTGTGCAAGGAGTGAAATAACATTTTTATATTTTACTAAAAACTATTTCAAAAGTCAATTTTCTCTTTCATTAACTTCATTTTTTCTTTTCGGCTGAGCTGCTTGATATGATATTCCCGGCTCATTGCTTCTTCCTTTGTTTCAAATTGCTCCTGATAGACCAATTTTACCGGTCTGCGCGTCTTCGTATACTTGGCGCCTTTCCCTGCATTGTGGGCTTCCAGACGCTTCTCTAAATTGTTGGTCCACCCAGTATATAGTGTACCGTCACTACATTCTACTATGTATGTGTAGTTCATGTTGTTTATTCCTGCCTCTTATGATTTCCATATTATTTCCATAAATCATATACTCTTTAAGAGTCTGTGTCAATCGAATATAATCCGATATTCAACTAAAAAAGGACACTCTGCATTTATCGCAAAAGCGTCCTCTAAGATTCATTGAAAGATAGATAGCTTTTATTACAACACTGTACACAATGCTTCAACATCTTCCATTTTCGTTGCCCAGCTTGTGGCAAAACGGATAATCGTATGAGAATCATCATATTTTTCCCAAAAACCGAATTCTACCTTCTCGGCCAACTGTTCCATCTCTGTATTCTCAATGATACAAAAAACCTGATTTGTCGGGGAATCAAAACATAACGTATAGCCCTTTTGAATAAGTATCTGCCGAATCCGGTCTGCTGCCTGAATTGCAGGTACTCCGACCCTTCCGTACAAATAATCGGTAAATAATTCGTCAAACTGGATTCCAAGCATTCGTCCTTTGGCAAGTAATGCGCCATGCTGTTTGATAATCGTGAAAAGATGTGGAAGCCACCCTGCTTTCGGAATGACAACCGCTTCGCCAAATAATGCACCACACTTTGTTCCACCAATATAGAATGCATCACATAACTCAGCAATGTCTGCTAATGTAATTTCATTTTGCGGACATGCCAGTGCATATGCCAGCCGGGCTCCATCCAGATAAAGTGGAATGTTACGTGAACGGCATAAAGCACTGATTTCTCTCAATTCCGCTTTCGAATACAGTGTTCCATATTCTGTCGGATGAGAGAGATAAACCATTCCGGGCATAACCATATGATCACGATTTGCATCATTCTGATAGTCATCCAAAAGAGTTTCGATTTGTCTGACATTAATTTTCCCGTTATGATGTGGCAGTGTCAGAACTTTATGTCCGCCAAACTCAATCGCACCTGCTTCATGCACGCTGACGTGTCCAGTATCTGCAGCAATGACACCTTCATAACTTTTTAGTATAGCATCAATCATCGTGACATTCGTCTGTGTTCCTCCTACTAAAAAGAATACTTCCGCATCCGGTGCCTTGCAGGCATCACGAATTTTTTCTTTAGCCGATTTGGAATAATCATCCAGACCATATCCTGGTGTTTTAACAAGATTGGTTTCCATAAGACGCTTCAGAATCTGTGGATGCGCACCCTCCATATAATCGCATGAAAAAGACAAAAAATTACTCATAATATCTTTCCTCTTTCCGTATGAAATCTATGATATTGACATGTTGTTAACGTCATTATAAAATATCCTTATCTATGACACAAACATCAATTTGTCATCATTGACATGATACTATATCATTAATCGGAGAGTAAAAAAATGGATGCAACAAAATGTGAAGCAATCTTAATCGCAGCAGAAACCGGCAGCTTAACCGCAGCCGCAGAACGATTAGGTTATACACAATCCGGTATCACAAGAATGCTGGGAAGTATGGAAAATGAAGTTGGTTTCTCCCTGTTTGTACGCAGCAAAAAGGGGGTTCAGCTTACAGAAAATGGAAAAGCAATGCTTCCTCTGTTCCGTGAAATTGTCCACGCGCAGCAAAATGCCCTTCAATTTAGTGCAGATATATGTGGTATCATAAAAGGTTCTTTGACGATTGGCTGCTATTATAGCATTTCTGCCATGTGGATGCCGGAAATATTAAAGGAATTCCGCAACCGTTTTCCAGGTGTATCCATTCAGATGCAGGAAGGTGGAAATCTAGAAATGTCAAAATGGCTGCATGAAAATTCTGTGGACTGCTGCTTTTGCGCCAAACCACGTTCTATGGATTGCGATTGGCTTCCAGTCTATCAGGATGAACTGGTCGCATGGCTGCCACAAAACCACCCACTTGCACTGGCAGACTCATTTCCTATTGAAAATTTAGAAAGGGAACCCTTTATTCATACTTCCCCTGACCATGACACCGATCAGGACCGCTTATTAGCTGCCCTGCAGCTGCACCCACAAACCCGTTTTACTACAAGAGACGGCTTTACTACCTACAACATGGTAAGTGCCGGATTAGGAATCAGCTTTAATCAACGGCTTATTGCGCAAAAATGGGACTGCAATGCAGTCGCACAAGTTCCATTTTCTCCACCTCAATTTATAGAATTGGGAATCGCAGTTCCTTCTATGAAAGATGCATCCCCTGCTGCAAAGAAATTGATAGAATGTTCTATCCAATGTATTAAAAATATGACAGAACATCCTTCATCTTTAAAGCAGTAACAATATTTCTCATCTCGATATATTTGCAAAAATATAAGCAATCCGGCACAAATGTTGTAAACAGAAACTTCTGTTTTATGATACCGAAAAATCATGTTTTTCTAAAAATGCCTGTCATATGATTTACTGACCATATGACAGGCATTTATTTTTATAACACACGTATTAATTTACACACGTATTAATTTAAATGAATATGTTCTCTGGATTTTTCGGCAATCTCTTTCTTAATCTTTTCTACAAATTCATCCAACGGAAGAACATTGGTTTCTTTTTCCCCGTGAAGACGGAATGAAACGCTGCGGTCATCTTTTTCATTAAATCCGACAACTAACAGGTAAGGTATCTTCTGCACCTGACCTTCACGCATACGATAACCAAGCTTTTCAGAACGGTTATCAAGTTCTACACGGACATTTGCTGCCTCTAATGCGTCAACAATTTCCTGTGCATAAGCATTTAATCCGTCATCATCCGTTTTTACCGGAATAACGCAAGCCTGAACAGGTGCAAGCCATGTTGGCAGATTTCCCTTTGTTTCTTCCAAAATATAAGCCATAAAGCGATCCAAAGAGCCCAAGATAGCACGATGCAATACAACCGGTGTTTTCTTTTCGCCATTGCTGTCAATATAATACAGATTGAATTTAGCCGGCAGACAGAAATCCAACTGACAGGTAGAAAGTGTAATTTCATTACCAACAGCCGGCTGAACATTTACATCCAGTTTCGGTCCATAGAAGGCAGCTTCGCCGATTTCTTCTGTATACTCAATACCGATGTCATTTAAAACATGTCTCAGCGCATCTTCAGCAGCATTCCACATCTCATCATCATCATGGTACTTTTCTTTATTTTCAGGATCACGAAGGGAAAGAACACAACGGTAATCCGTGATACCGAAATCTTTATAGGTATCAAAAATCAAATTAACAACCTTTGTAAATTCATCCTTAATCTGCTCTGGTGTTACGAACAAATGTGCATCATTCTGGCAGAAATGACGGCCACGTTCGATACCTTTTAATGTACCACTGCTTTCAAAACGGAAGTCGTGCGCAATTTCACCGATACGGATTGGCAAATCTTTGTAAGAATGTCTTTTGTTTGCATAAATCATCATATGATGCGGACAGTTCATCGGTCTGAGAACGAAGGACTCTCCTTCCATTTCCATTGGTGGGAACATATTCTCTTTGTAGTGATCCCAATGACCGGAAGTCTTGTAAAGATTAATCGTACCGACACACGGAGTCATAACATGTCGATATCCCAGTTTTCTCTCTTTATCCTTGATATAGTTTTCCAGTTCCTGCCAGATGATATATCCATTTGGCATATACATTGGAAGACCACGTCCGACAAGATCATCTACCATAAACAGATTCATTTCCTTACCGATTTTCCGGTGGTCTCTTTCCTTTGCTTCCTCTAATAACTGTATGTGTGCATCCAGTTCTTCCTGCGTTGGGAAACATACACCATAAATACGCTGAAGCATCTTATTATTGCTGTCACCTTTCCAGTAAGCACCGGAATGACGGAGCAGCTTGAAGTATTTACACATTTTTACATTATCCACATGTGGTCCACGGCAGAGGTCTGTAAAATCGCCCTGGTCATAAACAGTGATATTTCCATCCTCAAGGTCTGCAATTAAATCCAGTTTATAAGAATCTTCTTTGAACATTTCCAAGGCTTCTTCCTTAGAAACTTCACGACGGATAATCTTTTTCCCGGATTTGATAATCTTTTTCATTTCTTTTGTGATTTTTTCGATATCTTCATCACGGATTACATCTTCACCAAGATCAATATCATAGTAAAATCCTTCTGCTACAACAGGTCCTACCCAGAATTTCGCATTTGGATAAAGATGCTGCACTGCCTGCGCCATAACGTGGGCACAAGAATGATTGAGCGTATTTAATCTCTCGTCTTCTTTGAAATTAACCATTTCTATTCTCCTTCTCTTTCCTAATAACAGAAAAAGCACCCATAGATTTATCCATAATCTAAGGGTGCTTGCACACGGTTCCACCTTAATTTTTAACTCTTACAGCCGATAACGGGGCAATACGGTAACGCTTCGGAACAAATCCTTCTACGCACAGCTTCGAAGTGGTCTTCATGTAATCCGCCCTCAAGAAACTTCCAGCAAATGTTTCTCTCTCTGTCAGAACCTGACTGCACTACTTTCTTCATCAACGCTTTTATGGGTACAATTTCTTTTTGACTTAATCAATTATAATATAGTAATAAACTTAATTCAACGGGTTTTGAAAATTATTTTAAAAATTTCCTGTCCTTCTATTTTCGTATCATTCTGTAAAATATTCCCACACCGATACTGGTTTCAAGCTGATACGCTGAACCATCGATTACAAATCCTGCCTTTTCATAACAATGGATAGCCCGTTTATTCCATTCTCTCACTTCCAAATACAAAGGTTTTGCAGGGTATAACTTTTTGGAAATTTCATACGCACTTTGTAGCATCTGCTGCCCATATCCCTTATTGCAATAATCAGGATTTGCACCAATCCCGATAAATACTTCTTCTGCTTCTTCTAAAATATTAACGAAACCTACATATACATCTTTATCGTAAAACGAATAATAATTTTTTGCGGAATCCGGATTCATAAAACCCATTTTCTTTGCTTTCATCTCATCGTATGACGGCAGATTATAAAGTGCATATTCATCCGGATATTTCCACGAACACACAATCTGCTTTTCCTCTTCTGTCATAATATGATTTTCTAATTCGTATTGCATATTTGCTTATCCCCTTATAAAACCAATAATCAATAAATCGCAAGCACTCTCAAATCATTCCATTAGAATTATCATAGCATACAATTGTGAAAAAGAACATTGAAATTCTTCCCGCACTCCGATATGATGAAATTATTAGCACGACAGATTTTTACAGGAGCAATCCTTTTCCTTGTGTTTGCAGTCATACTTTTAGTAAAATAAAAAAACAATCAAATAAATCGGAATTTGGAGGTATTCACTATGAAAAAGATTATAACCGTATCGCTTTGCACTGTGTTGGTTCTTCTCTTTGCCGGATGCGGAAAGGATGGCGATACATCAAAAGTGGAAATTGATTATGGAACATCTTCCGTTTATTCAAAAGAAGAAATAGATTCTGCTATTGAGATTATAAAAAAGCAGTTTGCTTCGTTTGAGGGTTGTGAATTGCATACCCTTTCTTATATGCCGGATGAAGAATGCAACAATGCAAATAACATTGAATGGATGAATGATTTAAGAACGGATGATAATAAAGAAGCTTTTACGCAATGTATTGCATTTGAAAGCAGTTTCCGTTCGCCGGAAAAAGGTGACGGTGCATGGGAGGCTAACGAAGAATACACTTGGTCATGGTGGCTTGCGCGGAGTGAAGGCGGAGAATGGAATCTGATGACTTGGGGTTATTGAGCCGTTTGTGAAGAATACCAAATCATCTTTACCGACTTCAACAAATTTTTCTTCGTCTCCTTGCAGAATGCGAAGTGTTTTAACTGATTTTTTATTATCGACATTTTCAAAATCCATATCTATAACAGTTGTGATGGCAACAAAATTTACACCGTTATCTACAAGATATTTTTGAAGCGGTAAGATATCATAAGACTCCAGTGATGCAAACTCTACCAGATACACCCCACACCAACTAACAATATACCATTACCCTCTAGGTATCCGTCTTCTCTCTTACCCGCACCGATTACCTTTACGATAGACTGTGCCACCGAAAGTCTCTCGTCAATTACTATTTTATTTTTTTCAAATTTTGTTTTTTCTTTCATTTTTATTTGCTTTTCGATAGCACAAATGCTATCATGTGTATAGAATAAATATTTTCACTTGGAGAACATATACTAATGTACAGCATTGAATTTTACGAAGATTCCAATGGTAGATCAGAACTATGGGAATTTCTTGAATCTCTTCGAGTCAAAGCAACTACAAACAAAGATGCTCGTATTCAATACAAGCAGATAAGTTTGTACATCCAGCTCCTCGAAGATAATGGTACACGGCTTAATGAAAATATCACAAAACACCTTGATGATGATATCTGGGAACTTCGCCCAGGCAGTAACCGTGTTTTATATTTTTATTTCAAAAATGATACCTTTGTGCTTTTGCACCAATTCCGCAAGAAAACTCATAAGACTCCCAAACGCGAAATTGAACGAGCAAAGGCCGAACGCAATGATTACCTTGCCCGAAAGGAGACTGAATGATTATGAAAACATGGAATGACTATAAGGAACATGTAAGAACCGTTGATCCTGAAATCGGAAAAGACATCGATGAAGTTGAAAATATCTCCTCTATCGTAAGTGCCATGGTGGAACAGCGTACTTCTCTTGGACTTAGCCAGAGAGAACTTGCTGCTATGTGTGGTATTCCGCAATCATCCGTAGCACGAATCGAATCCTGTAAAACAACCCCGAATCTCGGAACACTGCTTAATATTTTTCAACATCTCGGTTTACAGCTTACAGTAAAACCTACAAAACCTACCATTTAAAATCAAGGAGGGTCTCTGTGAAGAGGTTCTCCTTATCTCCTATCTTGATATCCGGCATATCCTAGATTCCGAGTCCGACTCCAAGAGCGATCACAAGTGTCTGTAAGGTTCCTACTGCACTTGTGGGAAATGCCAATTTCGTAAAATTTCCCTCTTGACATATTTTTCAAGAGGACTATAATAGCAAACAGAAAGAAAATAAAGTTCACAGAAATTCGTTGACGAGAACAAGGTCGTAATCATGATTATTTTCAGAGAGTCTGTGGTTGGTGCGAACAGGCAGTAACAGATTATCGATTATCCTCTCTAAGAAGCGGGCTGAACGCATAAACTGCAAGTAAACCTCGCCGGTTGCCTCCGTTATGGGATAGCATATGTTAGTATGTGAAGTGCCACAGAGTTTTTCTGTGGAATTAGGGTGGTATCGCGGATTTATTCGTCCCTTTCCAGTAATTCTGGAGAGGGATTTTTTTATTGTTTCCTTTATACTTATTTCGGTGAACAAGTACTTTGACTACTGGTCAGGGTTTAAGAAAAGGAGGAAATGCAAATGAAAGCATTACAAAAATTCAGCAAATTTTTATCAGATTACACTTCAGTGGTGGTAATCGCCATCGCCATCGTAACATTTATCGTCCCAAGTATGATGGGCTGGGTAAACCATCCACTGTTTACCGACCCTGTTTCCAACAAGTTCACCAGTCAGTCCATTATCATTGGTATCATCATGTTCAGTATGGGACTCACTCTGACCACAGAAGATTTCAAGATTTTAGCACAAAGACCATTTGATATCTGCGTAGGCGCACTGGCACAATATCTGATTATGCCATTTCTCGCATTTGCACTGACAAAAGTTCTGCAGCTTCCTGACGGAATTGCCTTGGGACTGATTCTTGTAGGCTGCTGTCCGGGCGGTGTATCATCCAACATTATGTCTTACCTTTGTGGCGGTGATGTCGCTTTTTCTGTAGGAATGACAACTGTATCAACGATTCTCTCTCCTATCGTGACACCATTAATGGTTTCACTGCTGGCAAGCGGAACAAATATTTCCATCAAAGCACTGCCAATGCTGATTTCTATCGTTGAAACTGTTATTCTTCCGGTTGCATTAGGTTTCCTTCTGAACTATCTGTTCGGTAAGAACAATACCTTCCGTGAACTCCAGAAAATCATGCCTGGAATCGCTGTATTAGGACTGGCTTGTGTTGTTGGCGGCGTTGTTTCTTCCCAGGGAGATAAATTCTTCCAGTCAGGTGTTGTGATTTTCGTTGCCGTATTCCTTCACAACGCTTTAGGTTACCTTCTTGGCTATGTAGCCGGAAAACTTGTAGGCATGAACACTTCAAAGAAAAGAACCATTGCTATTGAAGTAGGTATGCAAAATGCAGGTCTTGCAACAAACCTTGCTACAACAACTGCACAATTTGCTTCTACACCGGAATCTGCAATCATCTGTGCCGTTTCCTGCACATGGCATTCTATTTCAGGAACATTACTTGCCGGGATGTTTGCAGCTTATGATAAACACAAAAAGGCACAAGGTAGTGTAGCTTTATCTGAAGAGCCTGCAAAATAATATATATCTTACAGTTTTCTCCTATTCGCGTGGCTTATACAACGCATGAAAATTACTTTATATAATTACGAGCCCGGACTCCCTTTCAATACAGGAGTTTCCGGGCTCTGTTTCTACTCATCTTCAATCATATAATCCATCGGATTGACAGGCTGTCCGTCTTTACGCATTTCAAAATACAGATTGCATCCCTCTACACTATAATATTTTGTAGGCTCAGCCACATAACCGATTACATCTTTCGCATTTACATAATCACCTGTTTTTACCGGAACATCCTGTAACTGTCCATACAGACATTCATAACCATTTCCCATATCCACGGTTACTGTCGTTCCGGTTTCCCGCATGGTATCAATGGATTTGACAACTCCGGGTGCCGCTGCAATGACATTGTCATTTAAAGTGCCGGAAATCACAAGTGCCGGATTATATTTATACTGGTCCAGAGTAGAGAAATACACAGACTTATCCATGCTGTAACTCATAAGAACGTTCCCATTTACAGGCCAGAGTAATTGACTACTCTCTGTAAAATTCGGAGTGGCTGTTTTTGTCTCCAGTGCCTCTGTGTAAGTAGCTTTTGCCTGCTCCGCAACCTCTTCCACCACATTTTCCTTCACATCCTGCTCCCATTTCTTTGCTGCTCCGCTGGCCTCTTTTGCCGCTTGTGCTTCTTCATTTGTTTTTGCCATCTGTTCTTCCATCAGACGTTCTTCTTCCGCTATCTTATTCTGGTAATTTCTCCATGTATAAGCGCCGGTTAATACAAGTGTGGCGATAAAGCAAATCGCTACACCTGCTGCTGCTCGTTTTTTCCCTGCCGGGGACAGCTCCATTTTCTTCATATTCATCACCTCTGACTCTATTTTTGCCAGAAAGTGAGTGCCTTATTCTGGTTTTACCAATATTTCTGCTACTTCCTCAATTGTTGTTCCTTCAAAAAAATAAGATAAAATTTCTTCATAATTTTTCCCGTCCTCCGCCATCTTTTCTGCCGTGTACTGGCTCATTCCAAGACCGTGTCCGATTCCCTGCGTCAATACTCTTGTTTTCCCATCGAAATCCTGCAGTACAAAACTGGAAGATGGTAGATGGTATGTATCCCGAAATTCTTCGCCCTTGACTTCTTCTGTTCCGCAGAGCACTTTTGTCACGTAGCCTGCACTGTCCTGCTCAAGAACCTGCAGTCCTGTTTCCTGTATAACTGAAGTTGTCATGGCATCGGGTGCCTCCATATCAGCAGCACATTCCTTTACCTGAAGATACGGATATGCGTCACTATCCAGCACCTCTTTCCCAGAACGGGTTTTTCCATTACTTACTTTATGGTAAGGAGTCAATGCCAGACTGCCCTCATACATCAGCACACTTCCCTCCGTTTCTTCCCAAGCTGTTTTCATTTTCTCATAATATTCCGAATAATTGTCAGACCCCCAGTTAGACTCCATCTGTTGCCGGGTCCAATAGCCTTTCGTCAAAACTGCCGCACTTCCTTCTTCCTGAATTCTTTTATATATGCTTGTCCGAATCAGAATAGCCTGTGCTTTTAATGTTTCTAATGAAACATCTCCATCTATTTCCTTAGCCAGTACACTGATTCCATACTCATCCAAAGACAGTTCTTTTTCTGCCCCATCCCGTTCTACCGTCACATACGGACTATCCGCCTTCGTGGTCTTCAGCACCCCGTTTCCATTGATAAACAGTGTGACAATATATGGAAGAATCATAATAATCAGAAAAACACATACAGCTTGTTTCATAAATCGTTTCATAAAAAAACAACCTCCCATACCATATGGTATGAAAGGCTGTATGGATTTATTCCTCCAATGGCTTTACAGTTACATGGTCCAGCTTCCAGATTTCATCTACATAATCCTGAATGGTTCTGTCCGAAGTGAATTTTCCGCAGGATGCCGTATTTAACAATGCCATCTTTGCCCACCGCTCGGTATCGCGGTATGCTGCTTCTACTCGTTCCTGTGCTTCTGCATAAGAACGGAAATCCTTGAGAATGAAATAGGTATCCGGTCTTGGACAACCCTGTCCGGTCAGTAGCGAATTGTACAAATCTTTGAACATTTCTCTGTCTCCATCGGAATAAGTGCCATCCATTAACTGGTCGATAACCCGTTTTAAATCCCAGTCGCTGAAATAAATTTCCTGTGGATTGTATCCGCCATTTTTCTCGTAATTGATGACTTCTTCTGAACTGAGTCCGAAAATAAATGCATTTTCAACCCCTACTTCTTCCACGATTTCCACATTCGCCCCATCCATGGTTCCCAGAGTTGGTGCACCGTTCAACATGAACTTCATATTTCCTGTTCCGGAAGCTTCCTTTGATGCAGTGGAAATCTGCTCACTGACATCTGCTGCTGCAAAAATCAATTCTGCATTTGACACACGGTAATCCTCGATAAATACAATTTTCAGCTTTCCATTGATACTGCGGTCATTATTTACCACATCCGCAACGGAATTTATCAGCTTGATAATCTCTTTGGCACGGATATAACCTGCCGACGCTTTTGCACCGAAAATAAAAGTTCTTGGATAGAACGGCATTTCCGGATGTTCTTTTATCTTATTATAGAGATACATCACATGAAGGATATTCAAAAGCTGTCGTTTGTATTCGTGCAGACGCTTTACCTGAACATCAAAGATAGACCGTGGGTCTACTTCAATACCATTGTGTTTCCAAATATATTCTGCAAGCCGTTCCTTGTTCTTATATTTGATATTCATAAATTCTGCTCTTGCCTTCGCATCCTCCGCGAGCGGTTTCAGACGTTCCATCTGGGATAAATCCGTAATCCATCCATCCCCGATGTGTGCGGTAACCCAGTCTGCAAGAAGCGGATTTCCGTGAAGCAGGAATCTTCTCTGGGTAATGCCGTTGGTCTTATTATTAAATTTCTCCGGCATCATCTCATAGAAATCTTTCAATTCCTGATGTTTCAAAATCTCTGTATGAAGGCGAGCCACACCATTTACCGAATAACCGGCAACGATTGCCAGATGTGCCATCTTCACTTGTCCATCTCTCAGAATTGCCATTTTGGCAACTTTCTGCTCGTCATTTGGATACTGCTCACGAATTTGATTTACAAAACGACGGTCAATTTCCTGTATTATCTGGTAAATACGCGGAAGCAGACTGGAAAATAAATCAATCGGCCATTTTTCCAGTGCTTCTGACATAATGGTATGGTTGGTGTAGGCAACGGTCTTTGTGGTTGTCTCCCATGCCTCATTCCACTCCAGTCCTTCTTCGTCAATGAGCAGACGCATCAGCTCTGCCACGGCTACTGTAGGGTGGGTGTCATTCATCTGAATGGTCACTTTCTCGTAAAGCTTTCTCACATCGCTGTGCCTCTTCTTGTAACGGGCAAGCAATGCCTGAATACTTGCCGATACGAAGAAATACTGCTGTTTTAGACGAAGCTCTTTTCCTGCATAATGATTGTCATTTGGATACAATACCTCGACAATGTTCTTTGCGAGATTTTCCTGTTCAATCGCTTTATGATACTCGCCGCGGTCAAATTCATCCAGTTTGAACTCTGTAATTGCCTGCGCATCCCAGATGCGGAGGGTATTTACCACATGATTTCCATAACCTACAACCGGCATATCATATGGAATTGCCAGTACAGATTCGTAATTTTCCTGAATATAATAATTCCTTTGTTCCTGTTCGTTGTATTCCACACGAATGGTTCCGCCAAAGCGGACTTCCTTGGCATACTCATCACGGCGCAGTTCAAATGGATTGCCATTTTTCAGCCAGTTATCAGGTGTTTCCACCTGATAACCGTCCTTAATTTTCTGTTTAAACATTCCATAATGATAACGGATTCCACATCCATAAGCCGCATATCCAAGTGTTGCCAGAGAATCCAGAAAGCACGCTGCCAGTCTTCCAAGACCACCATTTCCAAGGGCTGCGTCCGGTTCTTCATCCTCAATCACATT
The DNA here is from genome assembly GCA_934307065.1 of uncultured Bariatricus sp. Lineage (GTDB taxonomy): Bacteria > Bacillota > Clostridia > Lachnospirales > Lachnospiraceae > Allocoprococcus. The sequence continues at coordinate 108,680 of CAKRCD010000004.1, forward strand.
AAGGTCAATCCCCATCTCATCAAGCGCCTCTTTTACATCCTTGTAGGCAGTCATATTGATCAGATTGTTTCCAAGCGCGCGGCCCATCAGAAATTCCATTGACATGTAATATACCATCTTTGGGTCTTCCTTGTCGTAGGTCTTCTGTGTTGCAAGCCAGTCATCAATAATGGCCTCTTTTACAGCATAGGACACGGCCTGAAAAATCTGCTGCGGTGTAGCTTCTTCGATTTCTCTGCGATATAAGATGCGCACATTATTTTTCACATCTTTTTTGAATGTTTCTTTTTCAAATCGCTTGCTATACATTCACAAAATCCCCCAATATCTCTATCGCTCTACACCTAAGTTTACAGCTTCTCCGTTAATCTTCCATTCTTTCACATAACCTGCAGGTGCAGCTTTTTCTACGCTGACTGCAAGGGTATCTCCGCCGATTTCATCTGCGTATTTCTGGAAAATAGCTTCTGCTTTCTCGCTTCCTTCGTAAGTAACTTTGATTTTATCAGTCACTTCGAAATCTGCTTCCTTACGCATAGTCTGAATCTTACTGATAATTTCTCTTACAAATCCTTCTTCCAGAAGTTCTTCGGATAAGTTTGTATCAAGTACAACGGTAATACCATAATCGCTTTCAGATACATAACCTTCTGTCTGAGCCATATCGATCAATAAATCTTCTTTCAGAAGTTCTACTGCTTCGCCATTTACTTCGAATTTCAATGAACCATTTGCATTTAATTCATCCATTGCTGCATTTCCGTCCAGATTTGCAAGCACATTTTTGATACCGCCAAGCAGTTTTCCATATTTCGGTCCTACTGTCTTAAGCTGTGGTTTGAATGTGTAAGAGGTAAATGCACGGACATCTTCTGTCAGTTCGATTTCCTTCACATTTAATTCATCTGTGATAATATCCTGATAGAATTCTGGAAGCCCCAGAACTCCTTTTACAAACATCTTTCCGATTGGCTGACGGTTCTTGATATTTGCTGTATTACGGCACGCACGGCCCATAACTACAACTTTCAGCACTTCATCCATACGTTCTTCTAATTCTTTGTCAATGAATGCCTCATTTACTTCCGGGAAGTCACATAAATGAATACTTTCCGGCGCATTTGCATCAATGCTTCTTACCAGATTCTGGTAAATTTCTTCTGTCATAAATGGAATCATCGGAGCCGCATCTTTGCATACGGTCACTAAAGCTGTGTAAAGTGTCATATATGCATTAATCTTATCCTGTTCCATTCCCTTTGCCCAGAAACGTTCACGGCTTCTTCTTACATACCAGTTACTCATGTCATCTACGAAATCCTGAAGTGCTCTTGCAGCCTCTGGAATTCTGTAATTCGATAAATTATCATCTACTGTTTTTGTAAGTGTATTCAATTTGGACAGCAGCCATTTATCCATAACGGAAAGTTTCTCATATTCTAAGGTATATTTTGTTGCGTCAAACTCATCAATATTCGCATAGAGAACAAAGAATGCATAGGTATTCCAAAGTGTTCCCATAAATTTACGCTGGCCTTCCATAACTGCTTTTCCATGGAAACGGTTTGGAAGCCATGGTGCACTGTTGATGTAGAAATACCATCTGATTGCGTCTGCTCCGTAAGTCTGAAGTGCCTCGAACGGGTCAACCGCATTTCCTTTTGACTTACTCATCTTCTGTCCATTTTCATCCTGCACATGTCCGAGCACGATTACATTTTCATAAGGAGCCTTATTGAAAATGAGGGTCGAAATTGCAAGCAGAGAATAAAACCATCCACGGGTCTGGTCTACGGCCTCTGAAATAAACTGGGCCGGGAACTGTTTTTCAAATAATTCCTGGTTTTCAAACGGATAATGGTGCTGTGCAAATGGCATAGAACCACTGTCAAACCAGCAGTCGATTACTTCCGGAACTCTGTGCATCTGTTTTCCACAATGTGGACAACGGATAGTCACATCATCAATGTATGGACGGTGAAGTTCAATATCATCCGGGCAGTTATCTGACATAGATTTCAGTTCTTCAATGCTTCCGATAGAATGCTGATGTCCACATTCACATTCCCAGATATTGAGTGGTGTTCCCCAGTAACGGTTACGGCTGATTCCCCAGTCCTGAACATTTTCAATCCAGTCACCGAAGCGTCCTTTTCCGATGCTCTCCGGAATCCAGTTAATGGTATTGTTATTTCTGATAAGGTCATCTCTGACAGCTGTCATTTTAATGAACCATGATTCACGCGCATAGTAGAGAAGTGGTGTGTCACATCTCCAGCAGTGTGGATAACTATGTTCAAATTTTGGTGCATCAAAGAGAAGGCCTCTTTCGTCTAATTCTTTTAAGATAACCGGGTCAGCTTTCTTTACAAATAATCCGGCAAATGGAGTAGAGTCTGCCATTTCTCCCTTTTCATTTACAAGCTGTACGAATGGGAAGTCATATTTCCGTCCGACTTTCGCATCATCTTCACCAAATGCAGGTGCAATATGAACGACACCAGTACCATCTGTAAGTGTTACATAAGTATCGCATACTACATAAAAACACTTCTTATTCTGCTTTGCAGCCACATCTGCAGCACACTGATAAAGTGGTTCGTATTCTTTATATTCCAGTTCACTTCCCTTGTAAGTTTCCAATACTTCATAAGCTTTTTCATCCTCTGTAGCAAGCTTGCCAAGTACAGTATCAAGAAGTGCGGATGCCATATAATATACGTGACCATCAATACATTTTACTTTTGCATATTCTTCATCCGGGTTTACACAAAGACCAATGTTCGATGGAAGTGTCCATGGTGTTGTTGTCCATGCCAAAATATATGCATCTTCATCTTTTACTTTAAATCTTACAATAGCAGAACGTTCTTTTACATCCTTGTATCCCTGTGCTACTTCCTGTGCAGAAAGCGGGGTTCCACAACGAGGACAATAAGGAACAATCTTGAATCCTTTGTAAAGGAGTCCTTTATCCCAAATCTTCTTTAAAGCCCACCATTCAGACTCAATAAAGTTATTGTCATAAGTTACATATGGGTGTTCCATATCAGCCCAGAATCCAACTGTTCCGGAGAAATCCTCCCACATTCCTTTATATTTCCATACACTTTCCTTACATTTCTGGATAAATGGTTCTACTCCATAATTTTCAATCTGGTCTTTTCCATCCAGTCCAAGCATTTTTTCAACTTCAAGTTCAACAGGAAGACCGTGGGTATCCCATCCAGCCTTACGAGGAACCATGTAACCCTTCATGGTACGGTATCTTGGAATCATATCCTTGATAACACGCGTCAACACATGACCGATATGTGGTTTACCATTTGCAGTCGGAGGACCATCATAGAATGTATAAGTTTCCCCCTCCTTGCGTGAATCCATACTCTTCTCAAAAATATCGTTCTCTTTCCAGAATTGTTCTGTCGCTTTTTCTCTCTCAACAAAGTTCAAGTCCGTTGAGACCTTCTTGTACATTGACATTTTTCTATCTCCTTTCTCCTTGTTTTACATTGTTCTTGCTTTCCATGCTTATGCATACTTCAATTGCATACCATGCCTGCGACCTCGAAACAAAGTTTCTCGGTCGCGGGGCTTCGCCCTATATCAACAATGCTCATGCAAATTGTGCATAAATGCACTTTGCATTTGCATTGTTGATATAGGGCTCAGTTCCATCGCGAAAAAAAGCTTCCGCCCTGTAATAGGACGAAAGCTATTGTTATCGTTGACCACCTGTTACAACATACTCCTGTCTCAGTCTTCACTTTGACATTTTATATGTGCTTCCTATAACGGTGGAAATGACCGGCATCCTCTACTGACTCACGCGTTCGACTGATGCAGCTCGGAAGTGATATTCAAATATATCTTACTCGCACCGGCCTCTCACCATCACCGGATCGCTTTGCCTTTCTGATATATCCTACTGTCTTCGTCAATGCTTTTTCATATTCTGCTTTATTATAATAAAGAAACCCTTGAATCGTCAAGGGTTTCAACTAAATTTCCTTTTAAAGCTTATTATTTCAACATCTCTTTTAACACGTCTATGATTTCACCATAACTAATCTCTTTTGCATAAGAAAATTTCTTTTGATATTTTATCCACATACTATTCAAATCATCACTAGAAGAAATCTGCCTTAGAATTCCATTTATATCCACAATTTTTTCTAATGAATTACGATGTATCGCTGTCGCCTTCAGTGCTTCCTTAAAAATTTCCTTATCATACTTCTGCGTAGTTCCAAGAATATATACATCATAAAAATCTCTCGGTCTGGTTGTAAACACACCCCTGCTTAGTATAGTTTCTACTTTTTCTGCCATAACAGTTTCGATATTATATCCCCACAACGTAATTTTAACATTTACATCAAAGATACCTCCAAACTCATATTTTACAGCAGACGGAGTAATAATATCTCCCGTGGAAACATCTATAGAAAGTGGCGTAATAATTGTATCGTAAATCGCATCTAATCTTACACAATATCCACCATAGATATCATCTTTACGAATCGGAGCTACTGATTTAAGTTCAAAGAAGACTTCATCATTCAAATCCATCTTACAAATGGAACCTATTGCTATTGAAATCTGTTCTTCTGTCAAAGGCAAATTACGTAAAGTAGTATCTAAGTCCATTGTTGAACGAGTATCCAATCCAACAATAGCAGCAATCAACATGCCTCCCTTGACAACAAATTTCTCACCATATTCTGATAGTGATAATCTCTCCAAAAAACGTTCAAACATATAATTTTGTAAAACTACTTGTGCTGCAATGTTATTAATTTTTGCATAATTTTTGATTCGACTCTTTAAGCTCATTGCTTTTGAACTCATAGTAAAACCTCCATATAATGTTTTAGTTCTTTAACCACGCCTAACATATTGGCATATTTTGCTAAACGACTAAGGTCTTTGTCTGAGAATGCAGCATAATTTTTTACAGCACTAACAAGCGTTTCTTCATCAACTCTATTTCGTGAACGTAATATATCACAAATCGTACGTTCCGTATCATAACACCTGACTATATTTCCCATTGTGTTTTTTCTTTCAGTCACACCAATTAAATGAAACTCCGGTTTTATATAATAACAATGACATTCATCTGTCAACGAATTCGGAAGCGATGTATTACTTGGAATTGTTACTGAATGTATAAAAGGTGTACGTTCAGATAAACCATTCAAAAACAATGCTGTTTCATGTGAAAAAATAATCTTATCCGAACGTAACATTAATGTATACATATCATCATGTATAGAATCCGGAAATATATATATTCCTTGTCTGATACGTTCAAGAATTCCTGCTTTTACATACTTGGACAGAATCGTTCTGGAAAATCCAAGTTCCGTAACCTGGGCTGTTGTTATCATATTATTATTCTTCTTTATTGTTTCGAAAATAATAGGGTTCATCTGCATAGCAACCGCCTCCGTCCGTTCATCATTTACATAGAAATAATACTTTTTTTCTATTCAAATGTCAACTGATAAATTTTTCTAATAAAACTAGCATATATTTCACTCTTTTACACCGGAAATCTCCATGCATTATACATTCCAGTCCAATGTTCAACCGGAAATACACACAATGCACAGAACAACAATGCCCCAATCATCACACAATTTCTTACCATTGGAAATCTGCGATACTGTCTTACAATCATGCTGGAAAAAATTACTGCCATCCACACCATAAATACCATAGGAATCATCCTGTTTACCGTCAAACCATACGCAAGAATATATAACATCATTTTCCCTGCTGCCGTCAGAATCAAAACCAATGTCAATCCAGATAACAGAATATTTCCGGCCTTGAGCCATCGATTTTCCTTATCGTCCACCCGGGCCAGCCGATTTACAAACCATAAAATCAACAGATTCCATACCCCCGCCTGACAAAGTTCAAAGAAGCCTCGCCTTGCATATTCGGCATAAGTAAATGCTTCCGGAAGTCTGCCGGCCAGCGCAGAAAAGAAATAATTTCCCTGTACTCCGATAAACAAAATATAAACCGCACAAACAGCCGCAAGGATTGTCACTACTGCAGGCATCGGAAGAATCCGCACTGCCTGACGTGTTTTTTGAATATTCTGTCCTGTAATCCGATTCGCATTTTTTCCATAAATACTTCCATACACCAATCCAAATAAATAGCAGGAAACCGGAATTGCAAATAGCATTCTTAATAAAAATGCAAACAGATGTGTATAAATATAATCCGACACTCCGCCAAGTAAATGTTCAAACCCTGCATCGGCACTGGACAACAACGGTAAAAGAATACAAAATATAGGAATGACAATGGCTGCACCGAGTAAAATGGCTGCTAACGTATTCATTTTATCATTTCTCATTTTCGCCTGTTCTTCCACATTTTTCCCTGTTTCTTCCTCATCCAGATTCTCACCGGTCACTTTTTCAGCCATACCAAGTAATACCTTACCCTGCATTAGAAAATTCAGAAATGGGACTGCTCCCAGCGCATTCCACACATCATATCCCACAAAACCGGAAGTCCGGCCTGCGTCAATCAACCGTCCTCCTGCGCTAAGTGTCCAATATGCTGCCACTGCCATAAGTGCAAGAATCTGTATAACCGGAAATACAGAATAAAATGTAATAGGAAGTCCTGTCATCAACATCACTGCGAGCCAAAACCAGCTTTCCTTCTCCGGTATTTTCCCTTTACTATATAAATATCCAAGCACTACCACTGCATAAAATAAGGTAAATGCAGAAAGACTCCAGCTTGCTGTTCCTGAAGTGAATATCCAGATGAAAACATAACCAAGTATCAAATATAACAATGCAATGACTTTATCCGTTGCATTTATCCCCGTTTTCCGCCCCATTTTCCACATCATTCATATCCTCCACATATTCCAGAATATCTCCCGGCTGACATTCAAGCGCTTTACATATACTGTTCAGTGTACTGAGCTTGATTGCCTTCGCCTTGCCATTTTTTAAAACAGAAATATTTGCCATCGTAATCCCTACCTTCTCAGAAAGCTCCGTTACACTCATCTTCCGTTTGGCAAGCATTACATCTACATTAATTATTATTGCCATCTTTTCTGCCTCCCCTTAGATTGTCAAATCATTTTCATCCTGAAGATTTGCTGCTTTCTGAATTAAATGTGAAAGCACTGCTGCCGCCACTGAGATTCCAATTCCAATAATTCCAATCATCAAAAAGACCAGAAATACGCTCGGATGATTTATATTTAATATCAGAAGCACAATATTTCCGGAAATCAGTGCAATCGTATCTGCTCCCGCAAGATAAGAAATCTTCTCCATATGCTTTGCATTCTCCATAGAAAATGCCTTATTCTTCTCAATATTACTGAAAATCATCCATGCATGAACCAGTGCTGCAAAACAAGGAATCGCAAGCACCCATACAAAAGTAACCCACGGTTTAAAATACCTTCCAAGTTCCGGTGACACGCCCGACAACTCTCTCCCCACAACCGGAATCACCACTGTGCACAGTATTAATCCACATATCGCCACAAAAATCACAAGAAATTTCAACCATTTTACCATTTTTCTTTGTTCCATAATTTTACTCCTCCTACTAAAAATATAGTTCCACTTCCATCCAATCATGGAATAGAGTTTGTATAGTTCTATTTATCTCTTTTGTGGTTATTATATAGTCTGATTTTAAAATTGTCAATAATTATTTATCGTTTTACAATAAATAATATTTGTGTTTCAATACACTAAAAAAGGGCAGAGGGCCTATCTAAACCTTCTGTCCTTCTTTTAATCATTATATAGTTGTTTAAATTCTCTAGCAATACCTGTCTCTGGTTCGGTTTACATCCTTTTCCAAAGCCACTATATCAATAATTTCTATTTCATTTTCTTTAATGCACTCCCGTATCACATCCAGCTTTTCTTCTTCTCTTACCAGAAGGGAAATACCACAGCACTTACTGGCAGCCCTTGGTGTTGGAGAAATCTGAGTCCGTACTCCCTTTTCTTTAAGAATACGATATAGCTTCATCCCATTTTCGTGATTTGGAAATAAGACATAATACTGCATTTCCATTTTCAAAACTCCTCGTTTTAAACGCTTCAGGTTAAATCTTCCTAGTTATTCAACATTTCTACGAATGCCCCGATACGTGTACGAAGCTGTGGTGCGTCACCATCCGTGTAATCTGTTTCCAGTGACAGACAAGGAATTCCTGCTTCTTTCAATGTCTTTTCAACAAAATAATTTTCTGTCGCAAAACAGTTACAGAACTTCAGATGTACATCAATAACACCATCAACCTTGTATTCCTTTGCAAGGCGGAGAATATCATCCATACGTCCGGTATTCGGTGTGAAACATGCACAGTTAATCTTCATATAACGTTCTGCAAGATTCTCAATCTGCTCATCCACAGTTGTTCCAGATTCATCCACATAATTTTCGAAATATCGTGTTCCGGTACATGTCTCTTCACAGACAACTACCGCACCACTGGTTTCAATAATATTGTGAAGTTTCCAGTTTGGAACTGCCATAGGTGTTCCGGTGATCATAATTCTCTTTGTTCCTTCTGCAAATGGTGTTACTCCATCTTCAATACGTTTTTCCAATTCATCGGCAAGTTTATTTACCATTTGTGTAAATCTTGTCGGGTCATCATAAAATGCAATCTGTGAAATCAAAAGTGTATCTACACCACTGATAGGCACCTTATCTGCTTTTCTGCAATCATACAAACGGCTCAGCGCCTTTCTCTTTGCATTAATCAGTTTGATTGCTTCTGCCAGCTTTTCAGAAGTGACTGTATTTCCGGTAAATTCTTCTACTACTTTTTTAAGTTCCTCAATTTCTTCCGCCCAGGCTTTTACATCTTTTCTGCGTTTCATCTGTGGAAGATCCATCACATGCATTGGAACATCTTCTGATAAAATTTCCCATGCTTTCTTCTTTCCATCGCAGGTTGTTTCCCCAATATACATATCTGCGATTCGGAAAAATGGACATGTTCTGTCAAGTCTCGCTCCTACAGATGCCTTGATCAATGGACATGTATTTAGTGGAAGCACTTTCTCTCCACCTGGAACCCAGAACTGAGAACCTCCGCAAAGACCTGTGGCAATTGCATCTGCTGCAAAAATAACTTCATCCGGTACATATGTACAGAAAGTTCCAAATACTTTTCCGCCCTTTTTCTGGAACTCAATCAGTTCTGCCGGACGCACTCCATGTACTTCTGCAATCACAAAATCAAAATAATCCATAGCTTCCGGTCTGTTTTCCTGTGAAAGGAATACATCCCCAATCGCCTGAGGAAGCACAGCACATAGCTGGTCGTGTGTTTCCAAATCCATTCCAAGGTCTTCCCACATCTTTTTGTAATCTGCCATTTTCTTTTCCTCCTAATGAACATTTTAAAGATATTAGCTACTGATTTTAGTATAGCATACGTCTTGGCAGTAGCCTGAGCTAACCGTTTTCCCGGATTATTGTATTTTATAATATCTGAATCTTATTATAGATTTTTTCTATTTATCAGAAAATTATCGTATTCCCATATCACGAAATGCTTTGATACAACTATCAATTTCTTCTTTGGAATTCCATGTGCTAAATGCAAACCGCACTGTACCCTGCGGATAAGTTCCAAGCATTTGATGGGCTATTGGTGCACAATGCAGCCCTACTCTCGTCATAATTCCATACATATCTTCCAAGTCAAATGCCACCATTCCATTATCCCTTCCCGGAAAATCCAATGACACTACCGCCACTCTGCCTGTAGTTTCCGGAAGTCCCACAACCCTTATCTCAGAAAATTTCTTTACCTGATTCAAAAAATATGCTGTCAATTCCATTTTTTCTTCGTGGATTTTTCCAATCCCCTTTTCCTGCAAATATTTTAATGCTGCATGAAGCCCGATAATTCCGGGTAAATTCATTGTTCCGCTTTCGAATCTGTCTGGCAGAAAAGATGGCATTTCCAATTTATCCGATATACTTCCCGTTCCTCCAGCAATCAGCGGTGTTATTTCTTTCGCCAGTTCTTTCCTGACCAGAAATCCTCCAATTCCTTGTGGACCAAGTAAGCCTTTATGTCCGGTAAATGCCAGAAAATCAATAAAATCATTTTCGAAATCAATATCCAAAGTTCCTGCCGACTGTGCAGTATCTACAACAAATACCAGACCTTTTTCCCTGCAAATTTTTCCGATTTCACGTATAGGAGCCACAGTACCACAAACATTTGATGCGTGGTTTACAATAACCGCTTTCGTATTTCCTTTTATTGCCTTTGCAAAATCAGAAACCTTGCTGCGTCCTTCCCCGTCTGTTGCAATAATATCCCACTCTATTCCATTTTCCTCCAATTGTTTCAATGGACGCACCACCGCATTGTGCTCCATTCCCGATACCAATACATGGTCTCCCGATTTCAGATAACCCTTCATAAAATAATTTAACGAATAAGTAATACCTGGCGTGAAAATCACTTCTGCATGTTTCTCTGCATGAAATAGTGACAATAGCATTTCTCTGGTTTCTAACACCTTTTCTTCCAAATCATATGCTTCCTGATAATTTCCCCGGTTAATATTAAATGCTCCATTTTTCAGAAATTCACCTACTGCTTCTGCTACTCCCGGTGCCTTTGGAAATGAAGTACTTCCATTATCAAAATAAATCATGTTTTCTCCTTACAAATACCTGATTACAAGTTATTCCATCCTTTTATTTATCAGAAAAGAATTTCCTGATAAAAGAAAAAGCTTCCGTCCTTACTCGAACGAAAGCTTCTCTTTATCTTCTATTCTGTCTTCTGTGTTCTTCCTGTCTCCGCCTTGCTGCCCTTTGCCTTCTTCTGCGTTTTCGTTCTCGCTGGATTTTTTTCTTTCTTATAATTAAAGCAACTACGATGATAAATAAGATTGCAATAACTGCACAAACTGCAATAACAATATATTTTACAATCGTTTTCAATTTAGAAGCCATCGTCGTTGTATTGGAACTTTGGTCTTTCCCTGAAACATCTGTCTTCGTCGTATGCTGATCTATATACGACTGACTGTAGGTTATTTCAAATGTTCCAACCGTCTGTCCATTATAGGTATAAACTACAGTTCCATTTTCCGGATTATCACTGTTCTCCGTCAATTCCATTTTCAGATCACTAAAGGTAACTCCCTTCGGCACTGTCACTTTACTGCCACTCACAAAGGAGCCTATATCTTCCGATGCCTCCAATGAAGCTACATCCAACTGTTCAAAATTGTCAAATCCATAATTCAGAAGATTTTCCGTATCATCATAAACATTGGTTCCATGAGTCTTAAGCGCAATACAGATTAGCTTTCTATCTCCATCTTGTGCACAGGTAACCAGTGTATTCTTACACCTGTCTGTATACCCCGTCTTTCCCGCAATTACTCTTGCATCATAGTTCTTATGACTCTGATAGAACATCTTATGATTCTGCTGAAATGTTCTCGCTTCTGACATACTTGTTGCAGGTATGGTATATTGAAGTGTCTGGGATACTGCCTCAAATTCCGGATGATTTAACAATAGTTCCCTGGCTATCAATGCCATATCTCTTGCCGTTGTATAATGATTATCATCATCCAGACCATTGGTATTCACAAAATTCGAATTCATGCCGCCAAGTTCTTTACACCGTTCATTCATCTGCCGGATAAACCAGTCATAATCTTTTCCTGCGTTTTTTCCGACACTCTCTCCGATTGCATAAGCAACTTCATTGGCAGACGCAAGCATCATCCCATACAATGCCTGTTCCAGCGTGATTTCTTCTCCTGTCTTCATTCCGATATGTGCATACCCATATGGTACACATCCTACACTGTCTGCTGAAAATGCAACCTTATCGTCAAGCTTTCCATTTTCTAAAGCAATCAGCATCGTGACAACCTTAGTGATACTTGCCGGATACGCTTTTCCATCAATATTTTTCGCATAAAGTATGGCACCACTCTCCGCGTCCATCACAATATCTCCTTCTCCATAGGTCTGAGGTCCCTGCGACCACCCTTCCCATGAGTTAGAATCAACTGTCATCGCATATGCGGCTTCCGTACTGATTTCCTGTCCTTCCTGAGTTCTTGTATCAATAGGTTCTGCATCTGCTGCAAAAGCTACCGTAGCCATCGTTGACGCCAAAAACATCGCTGCCAATATTCCAGACAATCTTCTTATATATTTTAATTTGTACATTTTCTTACCTCAATGTTAAAACTACTTAGTAATAGAATAACATTTTTTCTAAAATCTGACAACTCTTATCTATCTCAGTCCGCGATAACGGTTCACGCACATATAAATATCTATCTTTCTCACCTGTGCTAAATCCACCGGTAAATATTTTTCTTCAAATAATGCGGAAAATCCTTTCAACTGTATCTTTTTCCATAGATTATCCATCAATACATCCAGATTCTGAGGCTTCTTTTCCATTTCTACCACCAGCATCTTCAGACAATGTCCTAAAGTCGTTGTCTGTTCTATATCGGTCAGCTGCTCCAGATATTTTAAATCCACTTCTGTTTTTCCAATTGAAAATCCGCTGTTTCCGAATTGTTTTATTTTAATCTGTCCATGCTTCTTTTCGACAGCTTCTGATTTAAGTATACGTGGTTTTATAGATGGATTCATGAGTTCCGTAACAGAGATTCTACTTTCCTTATCCTCAGAAATTTCTTCTTTTTCAATTACATTTTTCACATGCTTCGTAATATCAACTACCCGATAATTATCCATCTGTATAATATGGTCTGCAATATAGAAATATGCACCGGAGCTTCCGGCTACCATCACTACAGACACATCAAGCCTCTCATACATCTCTCTTGCCTGTTGGGTAAATGGAGTAATCGGCTCTTTGTTACCGGATACAATTTTCTGCATTAACTGATCACGAACCATAAAATTTGTTGCGCAGGTATCTTCATCTATCAAAAGAAGTTTTGAACCTGCCTGCACTGCCTCGACTACATTTGCCGCCTGCGAAGTAGAGCCACTTGCATCCTCTGTAGAAAAATCTCTGGTATCCTTCTTATTTGGTAAATCATTGATAAATGGGGAAATATTTACATGAGTTATCGATCTGCCATCTTCCGCACGAACCTTAACTGCATCTTCGCATGTAATTACATATTCTCTCCCATCTCCGGCAATATGATTGTAAATTCCCTGCTCTATAGCTTTCAGAAGTGTTGATTTACCATGATAACCTCCACCTACAATCAAAGTAATTCCTTTCGAAATTCCCATTCCGCGTATCATTCCATGATTTGGCAAATCCATCTCTACTTCCATTGTTTCAGGTGATTGGAATCTGATACATTTCCGCATTGGTCTTTGGGAAACTCCGCTTTCCCGTGGAAGAATCGAATCATTTGCGATAAAAGCAACCAAATCTCGTTTTTTCAATTCTTCACGGATAAACTGCTGATCCTCCGCCAACTCTATTACTGCTTTTAATTCATCTTTCCTACAATTTTTATAATACAGTGTTTTTCTCACTATGGACGGAAGATATTCAAAGAAAATTTTCTTCAGTTCTAACGCATTAATTGTCCTTCCATTGGCAGGAAATCCCACTTCAAATCTCACAAGAAGTTCTCCGTTTGTTATCCCCAATGCACTTCGTTCTAATACTTCTTGTCCACATCTGCTGACTCTTATCAGGCCACTTTTCCCCGAACCTTTTGCCTGAAATGCATATTGATTGACAGCATTTGCAAATTTTCTTATCAAATAATCTTGTAAGGCTATTCGTTTATGTTTACTTTCATAATATGCTTCCGGAAAATCAGCCTGAACTTTTTTCAAATACACACTTACTCGGGAAGGAGATGCAAATGGATCACCCTGCACATGCTCTATGTTTAACTGAAAATCCGGAAAAATATAATTTCCTTTTAATTCTTTATAAGCAGGATAACTCTTTCTATTGATACTCATTAAAAGCGTTTCTAATTCTGTAAATGTTTTCATATTATTTTCCACCGTTCTTAGTTTTCCATTTCCGATAAACAAAAAACCGTACTGCCATCTATTGATAACAATACGGTTAATTCAATGAAGCATCGGGGATTCGAACCCCGGACAACTTGATTAAAAGTCAAGTGCTCTACCGACTGAGCTAATGCTCCATTTATTTACTTGTCCTCTCGGACAATGCCCAGAGCCGGAATCGAACCAGCGACACGAGGATTTTCAGTCCTCTGCTCTACCGACTGAGCTATCTGGGCAAAATTGCGGGGGCAGGATTTGAACCTACGACCTTCGGGTTATGAGCCCGACGAGCTACCAGACTGCTCCACCCCGCGATATTAATTTTGAATACTCACAATGAAGTGAATGGGCGGAGGTGGATTCGAACCACCGAAGCAAGTTGCAGCAGATTTACAGTCTGTCCCCTTTGGCCACTCGGGAA
>CAKRCD010000005.1 GCA_934307065.1 uncultured Bariatricus sp.
AATTAGACAAGGGTAGTCTTGCTATTGATACAAGCTTTGATCCGACACCTTGTGCAAAGGCGATAACTGATTTTACAAACAATGATATTCTCGTTTCGTTGCAAAACAATGCCTCACAGGGAGTTGTATGGGTAGAAGGAATAGAACACCCGACTTTCGGTTGGGATTTAAAGAACAGGTTGGCTGATTACACAGCGGTTAATGCTGCATTAGATAAAGTTCCACAGGATATTTCCGTTTATACTGATGAAACAGTATCTGTTTTGAAACAAGCAATAGACAGTATTGATACTTCGTTAAGCACCGCAGATCAGTCAAAAGTTGACGACATGGCAAAGGCAATTGAGGACGCTATTGTGGCTTTGGAATACAAGAATGCGGAGTATAGCAAGGTGGACGCAGCGATTGCAAAAGCGAATGATTTGAATAAGGATGACTACAAGGACTTCTCAAAGGTGGACGCAGCGATTGCAGCGGTTGTTCGTGATAAAAAAATTACCGAACAGGCGGAAGTAGACGCTATGGCAAAAGCTATCGAGGATGCTATTAATGCATTGGAAAAGAAAGCACCTGTAACATCAACCGCTCCTGATAAGGGAGACACTAATGTTCCTGCAACCGGTGACAGCAGCAATATGACACTCTGGATTGCCCTGCTGTTTGTATCAGGAACCGGACTGTTTGGTGCAACAGCATTCAGTAAAAAGAAAAAATACAGCAAATAATCAATGATGAAATTGTCCTGTGAGGTGATCACAGGACAATTTTTTGTTTTCCAAGTGTTCGTAAGAATTCGTTTCCCTTGAAACATCAAGGCTTTTTCCTGGTCTAATCCTACATCGGCAATTCCAGGCATTCCATCAAATCGCATATATGCATTGGAACCGGTAACATAAATGTCACAGTTGAAATCGACACGAAAGGAATTGACAGCATCCTTCCAGTCAGGTACACGTTGGACCTCATCAAAGAAAAAATACATCCTTTTATTTGGTACGATATGCTGTTTGACATATTCGTAGAAAGAGTCACTGTTCATATTCCTGAAAGCATATGATTCAAAATTCATTTCAAGAATCTGGACATCAGTAATACCGATTTCTTTCAAATGGAGAATCATTAGTTTAAGCAGGCTGGATTTGCCGCATCTACGGATTCCAGTAACAACTTTATGCATTGAAATTTCCGTTCGAGAATTTAATAAGTATTGCAAAGGGAAACCGCATAAACTATAGTATAATATAAGAACTATCGGAAAATGTCATAAGGAGAAACAAAGGATGAGGAGTGGAAAGAAACTTATTGCAATGGCAATGGCTGTTGCAATAGGTACAATGGAGTTACCTGCTTTGCATGTAGCGGCCGAGAATGTTGCAGAAATAGCAGAACAGGCCGCGAATGATGGGAAAACCGCAGAGCAGGATTTACAGCAGGGCTGGGTACTGGAAGACGGATACTGGTATTATTATGAAGGCGGTCAACCGGTAACCGGTTGGAAAATGGTTGGCCCAACTTATTATTACATGTATGAAGACGGCAGGATGGCGGCAGATACCTGGATTGGTGAGTATTATGTAAATGCCGGCGGTGCCTGGGTTGTGGGAAAAAAGCAGGCTAAGTGGCTTCTGGACAGCAGGGGCTGGTGGTACAGAAACGAAGATGGAAGTTATCCGGTCAGCAGTTGGAAGCAGATTGATGGCGCGTGGTATTATTTCAATTCGGCTGGATATCGTACAACAGGCTGGCAGTATGTATCCGGAGCGTGGTATTGGCTTGATGCAGATGGAGTGATGCAGACGGGATGGAAGTACATAAACGGAGCATGGTACTATCTGAAGCCGTGGGGCGGTATGGCGACAGGCTGGCAGCAGGTAGGAAGAACCTGGTATTACCTGAAATCATGGGGCGGTATGGCAACAGGTTGGCAGCAGATAGATGGATACTGGTATTATCTGAATGAAGGCGGAGACATGGCGATCGGCTGGAAGAAACTGGATGATGTCTGGTATTATTTAAATACTGCAGGACGGATGGTAACAGGGAAAGCCACTGTAAATGGAGCAGTCTATTATTTTAATTCGTGGGGAGCTATGGCTGAAGTGGATATTGCAAATATTATCACGAATGCGATAAAACCTGTGGGGAAGACTTTATATGTATGGGGCGGAGGCTGGAATGCAGCCGATAACGGCTCGGGTGAAACTGCCTTACATGAAGGAGTCTGGCCGCAGTGGGAACAGTATTTTCAGAATAACAAAAATAATTATTCTTACAAACCGGGACAGACTGCATGGCAGAATGGAAACCGGGAGTATCGTTTCTGGGGGCTGGATTGCTCAGGATATTTAGGCTGGACAGTATATAATTCCGTTATAGTCGGAAAAGACGGAAATGGATACGTGACAGCATCTACCAAACTTGCAGAGTCGCTGGCGGGCTACGGCTTTGGAAATGCAACTGCATGCACACCAAACAGCCGTTTTTATCCGGGAGATATTGTGAGTATTAAGGGACATTGTTTCTTGTGTCTGGGGCAGTGTCAGGACGGAAGCGTTCTCGTTTTACATAGTACACCAAATGGCGGTGTGCAGATGAGTGGAACGGTAAATGGCAGTGGAAGCTCTCAGGCATCCAGACTGGCACAGGCATTTATGCAGCAGTATTATCCGGAATGGTGGAGTTGCTTTGGAAAAGAAGGAAGACAGAGCGTAAGTGCCGCAAGCTATTTGAACGGAACAAAATTTTCATGGCAGAAAGGCGGTTCCGTCAGTGATGGGGAAAGCCTGCAGTGGATGACAGCAGAACAGGTGCTGAATTATATAAAAGCAATTCAATAAAACACATAAAAGGTATTGATAGAGAATTACTTTAGAAAAGGATTTTGCAAGAAAAGGCTATAGAAAGAAAATACAGGGAGAATGTAACTCGTAATGAGCTGCATCCTCCCTGTTTTAGATTCTGTTCATATAAGGATGATTAGATTACTGTTGTGGAACGTCTACATAACCTTGCCATACACCACTTGCGTCGAATCTGCAGTATTTATCATTTATTTTATAAACACCGTCATAGTACATTGCACCTTCTTCGCAATAATACCATTTGCCGCCAGATAAAAGCCAGCCTTCATGTCCGGTGCCGTCTGCATCAAAGTATCCCCATTGACCATGCGTTGTTTCACCATCATTCCATGTTACGTAGAACCAGTTATTTCTAACCATAGTACCACTGGCTGTGAATGCATAAGCTTTGCTGTTGTCACCGCCCAATTCGCCATCATCGCCAATGTACCATACACCGTCATTTACCATCCAGCTATCTGCGATGTAATACCAGTTGCCACCGGATGCCAGCCAGCCAGTATAATCCTTACCGCCTGGGCAATAATACCATTCGCCCGCTTGCTGAACCCAGCCATCAGCCATAGCTCCGCTTGGAAGGAAGTAGTAGTCTACACCATTGATGGTGTACCATCTGTCATTTACCATCCAGTTATCTGCGATGTAATACCAGTTGCCACCGGATGCCAGCCAGCCAGTATAATCCTTACCACCTGGGCAATAATACCATTCGCCCGCTTGCTGAACCCAGCCATCAGCCATAGCTCCGCTTGGAAGGAAGTAGTAGTCTACACTATTGATGGTGTACCATCCGTCAGATAACATTTCGTGTGAACCGGTGTCAAAGAAATACCATGTTCCGTTGATGTATTTCCAGCCTGTAGATAAATAACCATTGCCGTCAAAGTAATACCAGCTTCCGTCTTCCTGATACCATCCGTAAAATAAAGTACCGTTTGCGTTAAAACGATAGGTCTGTCCGTTGATTTCGTAAAAACCATCGGCATTCATGGTTCCGTTGTTAGGGTCGAGATAGTACCAGTGGCCGCCGATATACTGCCAGCCAAACTGCATGGCGCCGCTTCCGTTGCAGTAATACCAGTCACCGTCAACATATCCCCATCCGGTAACCATCCAGCCGTATTTGTCGAATGCATAGGTTACACCCTCGATTGTTCCGACTTCGTCATATGGATAACTGCCATCGTCAAAACGGAACCAATAGCGGTTGCCGGAACGCTGCCAGGTTCCATAGGCGTCATTAAAAATTACAGGAACTGCTTCCTCAGTAACGGTTTCTTCGAATGTTTCTGTAACGACTTCCTGTTCGCTTATCTCGGCTGCTGCCTGAGGTTCCGCATCAGCAGCAAGAGATGCGAGAGGGGTAGAGACTGCAAGTCCTGCCACCAGTAAAGGTAATATTAGTTTTTTCTTCATATCGATACCTCCTCATAAAGAATTGTTTGAAAATATTATAATATAGAAGAAGTGTAAATGCAATAAAATAAATAAGAGCCTTCCATACAGAAAGCTCTTATCAAAAAATATAATATTTTAAATATTGAAATTATTTTACATAACCTAACCAAACACCATTGTCATCAAATCGGGATACTTCATTTTCACCTGTTTTATAAGTTGTACCATGGAGCATCTGACCATATACACAAAAATACCAATTATTTCCGGATTTTATCCATCCATCGGCCACTAAACCATTTGGCTGGTAGTAATACCATTCATTAAACATGGTGCCATCTTCTTGTTCGAAAGAAAAGTGATGCCATCCTGTGATCATTATACCATTTTGATCAAATCCATACGCGTATTCAGGACCTTTTAAATTACCAAACTCTAATATTGGTACATTGTATATCATTTGATTATTAATAATATAATACCAGTTACCTCCGGATGCTAACCATCCTGTATAGTCTTTGCCACCTGAATAGTAGTACCATTCGCCGTTTTCTTTTACCCATCCATCGGCCATGGCACCGCTTGGAAGGAAGTAGTAGTCTACATCATTGATGGTGTACCATCCGTCAGACAACATTTCGTGTGAATCGGTGTCGAAGTAATACCATTTGCTGTTGATGTATTTCCAGTCTGTAGATAAGTAACCGTTGGCATCAAAGTAATACCACCGTTCGCTTTCCTGATACCATCCGGTAAATAAAGTACCGTTGGCGTTAAAGCGGAAGACCTGTCCGTTGATTTGGTAATTGTCATTTGCATACATAAATCCGTATTTAGGGTCAAGATAGTACCAATATCCGCCAATTTTCTGCCAGCCAAACTGCATTGTACCATTAGTATTGAAGTGGTACCATTTGCTATTGTCTAAAACCCATCCATCGGCCATGGCACCGCTTGGAAGAAAATAATAATCTACACCATCAATTTCATTCCATCCATCATTATACATCGCAGCACCAAGGACAAAGTCAGGGTCGAAGTAGTACCATTTTCCACTGATATATTGCCAGCCAGAGCATTCAATACCTTGGTTAAAATATTGCCAGAATGCAGGCTCATTATCGTATTCAGGTTTATAAAACCATCCATCGGCTAATGCACCACTCGGTAAGAAGAAGTAAGATTTGTTATCAATGACACGGTATGAACCATATCCTGAACCGGAATACATATATCCGAGTTCTGGATGAAAATAATACCATTTTCCGTCAATTTTTTGCCATCCATACACCTTTGAACCATTAGCAGTGTAATAGAACCACCTATCAACAATGCGTCGCCAACCAACCCATTTAGATGAAGCATTAAATGTGTTTACAGTTTCTGTTTCAGTTATAGTGATTTCATTTGGAAATGTGTTGTCTGCAGCATGAGACATCAGCGGAGTAGAAACCACCAGTCCTGCTACAAACAAGGGTAATAATAATTTTCTCATAGACATACCTCCTCTTGTATGAGTTAACGATTACATTATATGGTATATTTTCAGATAAATCAATGGAAAGTAATGAAAAATAGACAAAAGAAAGGCTGATACTTGAAAAAAATTGTGGAAAGTTTATAATAAAGTAGGAATGCTTGAAAAGAAAGGGTTAATTGAGAGGACATGAAAAGGAAAATAGTAAGTATCTGTCTTGGTTTGGGGATTATGACAGGTGTATTTTTTGCTGTGAACAGCAGCCATGTATATGCGGCGGAAACGGACACTACGCAATATGGTGAAGACTATGCCGGGGAACAGACAGGCGATGAATCCCGGATAGCAGATGATGAGCAGCATGTGCCGGATGACATTTCGCAGAATCCGGAGAATGGTTCTCAGGATTCCCAGATACCAGGGGATGATTCCGGAGTATCGAATCCGGATAATGGGAAGGACGAAGAAAAACCGGTAAAATATGGCTGGGTAAAAGAGGAAGAAGACTGGTTTTATTTTGACCCTTATGGTCATATGGTTACGAACAAATGGATAGGAAGCTATTATTTGAAATCCGATGGAAGAATGGCAGTATCCGAATGGGTCGAGGACGGAACATATTATGTGGATGCAAATGGAGTTTATCAGACCGGATGGCTTCCTCTGGAGGATAAATGGTATTATCTGAATGGAATGGGAGAAAAACAGACCGGCTGGGTCATGGTAAACGGAGGCTGGTTCTATGCGGACCCGGAAACCGGGGCATTGTGGGAGCAGCAGTGGCTGAATGATACATATTATCTGTGGGCAGGTGGCTATATGGCAACCGGCTGGCAGTGGATTGATGGTTCTTATTATTACTTTTATGCATATGGTGGAAAAGCAACCAGCAGATGGATAGGCAGTTATTATGTCAAAGCAGATGGAAGAATGGCAGTGTCCGAATGGGTTGAAAATGGGAAATACTATGTAGATGCAAATGGTGTTTACAGGACCGGTTGGCTTTATCTGGACGGTGCCTGGTGCTATTTAAATGGAAGTGGTGCAAAGCAGACCGGTTGGGTTTTTGTATTCGGAAAATGGTATTATCTGGACAAGGAAGGAAAAATGGTGACGGGCTGGCTGCAGCTTAGCCATTGGTATTACCTGACAGAATCAGGAGCCATGGTAACAGGATGGTATACCGTGGATGACATCCAGTATTATTTTGATGGAAGCGGTGCATGGTCAAACTACAACTTTCTTGGAATTACCAGAGACCAGATTGTGGCGGAACTGGAAGCACACAGATATGATCATTATTATCTTGGAACAAGATATGGAGGATTGAGTTTATCCACCGGTCTTACTGACCCGTGTATGCATCCGAACGGCTCGCCAAGATGGGATGGTTATGTGGGATTAAACTGTACAGGATTTGTGGCATTTGTAATCCAAAAGATTGGCGGTAATCTGAATGAAATTGCAGCAATGGGAAGAACAGGGTCTTATGTAAATGCATGCAACTGGATTGATTATGCAAAAAAGTATGCCACGTATTATGTATATAATTCTATCAGTGAACTTTTGACCAGTGGAAATGCAGTAAAAGGAGATATTCTCTATTGCGAACCGGATTGGAGCAAACGCGGGGCAGATTGTCACATTGGAATTTACTGGGGAGATTATCCGGGGCATAATCAGTTCTGGCATCAGGTAGACATAAATAAAATTTCTCATATTTATGCGGGAACACCGCAGGTGCGGTATTATATTATTAAAACAGGACCATAAAGAAAGAGAAAGAAAAAGGCTGTTGCAAAGCAGATGAATCATCTGCAGAGCAATGGCCTTTTGTCATGTGATGGAAAAGTTTTGGGCATTTTTTATGCAAAATACTTGCCAAACAGTGTGCAGCGTGCTAAACTACAGTTAGTTCACGAAAAGAAAGGATAATTATTACATGAACATACAAGAACTTGATTTGATGAACACAATAAAAAAATGTAAGTATACGAATCAGAGACAACTGGCAGAAGCGTCGGGATATTCTCTGGGAACGGTAAATGCATCCGTGAACGAACTGATGAAGAACGGATATATAGATAGAGAAATGAAATTAATGCAGAAAGCGGTGGAATTATACGAGGCAAATCGCCCGGAACAGGCGGTGATTCTGGCGGCTGGACCGGGGATGCGTATGATTCCGATTAATACCGAAGTTTCAAAAGGAATGTTAGAGGTAAAGGGCGAAGCTCTTGTGGAACGGTTGATTCGGCAGTTAAAGGAAGTTCATATAGATAAGATTACGCTTGTGGTCGGATTCATGAAGGAGCAATATGATTACCTGATTGATGAGTATGGAGTGGAACTGGTCTATAACAGAGAGTATGCAAATAAGAATAATCTGTATTCCCTGTCTCTGGTAAAAGAACGGCTCAGCAATGCTTATATCATGCCGTGTGATATCTGGTGTGAGAAGAATCCGTTTTCCGAAGAAGAATTATACTCCTGGTATATGGTAAATGATAAGCTGGAGGAAGAAAGTACGGTCCGTGTGAATCGTAAGAAAGAACTGAAGCTGACCCGTGAAGAAGAAAAGGGCAATCACATGGTTGGCATTGCATATGTAAATGCAGAGACAGCGCCAAAGCTGGCAGAACGGCTGGCAACATGCAGCAGTCACAGGAAATATGAACATTCCTTCTGGGAAGACGCTGCCATGGAGAATGGGAAAATGATGTTCCTTCCGAAAGAAGTATCCGAAGATGATGTGGTTGAAATTAATACATTGGAAGAACTTCGTAATCTGGATGAAAATTCGAACCATCTGAATTCAGAATTGCTGCAGATTGCAGCCGATGCATTGAAATGTGATTTAAAAGAGATTACAGAGATTGAAGCATTAAAGAAAGGAATGACGAACCGTTCTTTCCGGTTCCGTTGCAGAGAGAAGCGTTATATCATGCGTGTTCCGGGCGAAGGAACGGATAAGATGATTAACCGGGAGCAGGAGTACAATGTATATCAGGCAATCAAAGGGCAGGAAATCTGCGACCCGGTCATTTATATGTCGAAAGAGAAAGGGTATAAGATTACCGAATTTCTGGAGGGCGCGAGAAACTGCGATGCGGAAAACCCGGAAGATGTCAGACGCTGTATGGAGTATTTACGGAACATACATCATATGCCGCTGAAAGTAGAGCATACTTTTGATATTTTCGCTCAGATTGAGCTGTATGAGTCCTACCGAAATGGAGAGCCATCCATTTACCGTGATTACGAGCAGACGAAGGAGAAGGTCTACGAGCTGAAACAATATATTGACAGACAGGAGAAAGAATGGACACTGACCCATATTGATGCAGTACCTGATAATTTCCTGTTCGTGAATGACCGGATTTATCTGATTGACTGGGAATATGCAGGAATGCAGGACCCACATGTGGATATTGCAATGTTTGCAATTTACGCAATGTATAACAGAGAACATACAGAGAAATTGATTGATTCATATTTTGAAAATGCATGTCCAGAGCAGGTAAGAACCAAGATTTACTGTTATATCGCAGTCTGCGGATTTTTATGGAGTAATTGGTGTGAATACAAGCGAATTTGCGGAGTAGAGTTTGGAGAATACTCCTTGAAGCAATACCGGTTTGCAAAAGAATATTATAAAATTGCGAAGGAGAGAATGAAAGATGAGTAGAAATGCAATTATTATGGCGGCGGGGATGTCCTCCCGTTTTGTACCGCTTTCATTGGAAACTCCCAAGGCTCTGCTGAATGTAAAGGGCGAGATTATGGTTGAAAGACAGATCCGTCAGCTCCGGGAAGCAGGGATAAATGAAATTATCATTGTAGTGGGCTATCTGAAAGAACAATTTGCATATCTGGAAGAAAAATATGATGTGCATCTGATAGAGAATCCCTATTATGTGAAGATGAATAATTTCTCGACCCTGTACGTGGCAAGACAGTATTTAAAAGATACCTTTATCTGTTCATCAGATAATTATTTTACAGAAAATGTATTCCTATACAATACGAGTGAGTCTTACTATTCGGCAGTGTACGAGGAAGGGAAAACACCGGAATGGTGCCTGAAATATGATGAGAACGGTCTTATTACAGGAGTGCAGGTAGGTGGCAAAAATGCTTGGGTCATGAAAGGTGCTGTGTATTTGAATCAGGGGTTCAACGAAAAATTTATTCCGTATCTGGAAGAAGCTTTTCAGATGGAAACCTTATGGCAGAATTACTGGGAAGACCTGTATATGGCACATATGGATGAATTGGATTTGTATATTCGCAAATACCCGGACGGAGTGATTGAAGAATTTGACAGTATCGATGAACTGAGACAGTTTGATGACAAATATCTTACTTGTACGGGAAGTAAGGTTCTGAGCACGGTGGCAGAGGAATTGAATTGCAGGGAAGCGGAAATCCATCAGATTATTCCGGTAAAGGAAAATGGAATCGTAATAGGATTTCAATTCGTATGCGGAGACAGTCAGTTTTGTTATGATTATGATGCAGGTCTTAAGAAAATGTAACTTAAGGATAAGACAATGGAGGAAAAGAAAATGAATGAGAAAGAAAAAAAGATAGAAGAACCGAAGAAAATAGACTGGCTGATTACCTTACTGCCATTGGGATTGATTTTAGTATTATGTCTGTTATTCTTCAAAATGCCGGAACAGTCCAATCAGGTACTCAGCCAGATTCGTTTTGTATTCGGTGATACTTTTGGAACTTACTATTTAATTATAGGACTGGGGGTATTCCTGCTTTCAGGATACATTGCACTGTCTAAATATGGAAATATCGTGCTTGGCAGACAGGATGAGAAGCCGAAATATTCATTTTTCGCCTGGGGTTCTATGATGTTTACCGCAGGACTTGCTGCTGATATTTTGTTCTATTCGTTTTCTGAATGGATTATGTATGCCACAGACCCTCATATTGCAGAAATGGGAAGCATTCAGGACTGGGCAGGTGTGTATCCGATTTTCCACTGGAGCTTGATTCCATGGGGATTCTATCTGGTGCTTGCAGTTGCATTTGGATTCATGTTACATGTAAGGAACCGGGAAAGACAGAAATATTCAGAGGCATGCCGTCCGATTCTTGGAAAGCGTACAGATGGAATTCTTGGAAGAATCATTGATTTGCTGGCGGTATTTGCATTGATAGCAGGAACGGCAACCACATTTAGTATTGCGACACCGCTTATGACAAGTATTATCGGAGAATTGTTCCATGTAGAATTAAACAAAACAGCAGTTACCATTATCATTCTGCTGATTACTTGTGTTATTTATACTTACTCCCTGCTTCATGGATTCAAGGGAATCAGTATTCTGGCGAAGGCTTGCATTTATATGTTCTTCGGATTATTAATCTTTGTGCTGCTGTTTGGCGGAGAAACCAAATATATTGTGGAGACAGGAATTTCTTCCTTTGGACGTATGGTGCAGCATTTCTTTGAACTTGCTACCTATACGGATCCGCAGAGAACGACCTATTTCCCGCAGAACTACACCATTTACTATTGGGCCTACTGGATGGTTTGGTGTGTGGCTTCTCCATTCTTTATCGGAAGCATTTCCAGAGGACGTACCGTTCGTCAGACCATTCTTGGAGGATATGCATTTGGGGTAGGCTCTACCATTGTTAGTTTTATTATCCTTGGAAATTATTCCCTTGGAAAACAGATGAGCGGAATGTTTGATTTTATTTCCATGTATGAGCAGACCGGAGATCTTTACGGAATTATTATTTCCATTGTACGTTCTCTGCCACTGGCACCACTGGTTCTGGTTCTGTTACTGGTAACGATGATTGCATTTTATGCGACATCTTTTGACTCCATTGCACTCATTGCTTCCTGCTACAGTTATCATAAGCTGGGAGAAAATGAGCAGCCACATAAAATGATTGAGCTGATGTGGTGCATATTATTGATTTTGCTTCCGATCGCGCTGGTATTTTCCGAAAGTTCCATGAGTAATCTGCAGTCAGTCAGCATCATAGCAGCATTTCCTATCGGAATTGTAATTGTGTTGATTGTATTAAGTTTTATGAAGGATGCGGGTAAATTTTTGAAAGAGAATCAAAAATAGTCTTGGAAATATCTGGTATTACAGATATAATGAGATTGGGGTCAAAAGCTCCAATCTCATTATTTTGATAAAAGGGAAGGAATTAGTAACGTGAAAAGAAGAATCAGACAAATCGTAGCTTGTGGAATATGTGCAAGTATGTTGCTGGCAAATACGGTCTATGCGATGGACGACAAGCCTGCAGATTCCAGTCAGCAGGAAGAAGTGCAGGAACCGCAGGAGCCGCAGGAGCCGGAAGAAAGAACCGGAAGCTGGGTTATCGTCGGAGGAAGATGGATGTATCAGTATTCCGATGATACATATGCGGCAGATGGGCTTGTGGAAATCGATGGAAAGATTTACAGCTTCGATTCCCAGGGATATATGGAAACCGGTTGGAAGCTGGACAATGGAGAATGGCATTACTATACTGCGTGGGGAGCATGTATCGGTGATTGGGCTTATGTAGGCGGAGCGTACTATTATTTTGATAAAAATGGTGTGATGCAGACCGGTTGGCAGACCATTGACGGGGTTACTTATTATCTCAAGGATAGTGGTGCCATGGCAGTTGGCTGGCAAAATGTGGATGGAAATTGGTATTATTTTACCGGACTTGGAAATGCACTCACAGGATGGAATTTCATCAATGGTGGCTGGTATTATTTGAATGAGGATGGAGTGATGCAGACCGGCTGGCAGGATATTCAGGGAAAATGGTATTATCTGTATAGTTATGGTGCAATGAAAACTGGATGGCATCAGTCAGGCAGTACTTGGTATTATTTGAAACCATCAGGAGAGATGGCTACCAAATGGGCACTTGTAAATTCCTATTGGTACTTATTTAATGAAGATGGCGCAATGCAGACCGGCTGGCAGGAATTAGACGGTCAGTGGTATCTGCTTTCTTCGTCTGGTGCGATGCAGACCGGCTGGGCTGCAATAGATGGAGCCTGGTATTATATGAATGGTAGCGGTGTGATGCAGACCGGCTGGCAGTATATTGGTGGATATAAGTACTACTTCAATCCAGGTGGTTCTATGGGAACAGATTTGAGAGGAATGGTTTCTGGACCTTACCATATTCAGGTCAACCGTAGTCAGAACTGTGTAACTGTTTTTGCACAGGAAGGTTCTAACAAATATGCGATTCCAGTGAAGGCATTCTTATGTTCTACAGGAGGAAGTAATACCCCGTTGGGAACATTTACCATGTCTACCCAGTACAGATGGCATTTGTTATATGGTGCATATGGACAGTACTGTAGCAGAATTACAGGACATGTGTTATTCCATTCTGTTCCGTATTACCGTTCGGGAGATATTTATTCCCTAATGCCCGGACAGTTTAACCGTCTTGGATCAGACGCATCCGCAGGTTGTGTAAGACTGACAACAGGTGATGCAAAGTGGATTTATGATAACTGTAGTACAGGACAGACTGAGATTACCATTTACGATGGACCATCTTCCAGCCCGCTGGGGAGGCCGGTGCTTCCGAAGATACCATACAGTCAGAACTGGGATCCGACGGACCCTGCAATTTACAACTAATAGCAATAAAAATATAGAAATATAAATGAAACAAAAAACTGGCATATTGAGAAAACAAGGTAACTTGGATACTCGATATGTCAGTTTTGTTATGCGGAATATCTTTTGTCCGGTGCCGGAAAATGGTATTTTTCACTACGAAAAACCGGTTTGTGAATTAAATGTTAAAATGTTAATAAGAATTTACAATTTGTTAAAAATATGTTATATTGTGAAAGTTCCTAAGAAAAGTTAAGAAATGGCTAAGAAAATATTTAGATAGATTGCAAAGGATGAAGCACATATGGAAAGTACAAAAACGAATAAAGGACTGGCTGAAGTATTAAAAGCAGTGGAAAGTTTTCTGAGTATTTGCCTGCTGAGTACCATATTAGCGATGGTAGTGCTATTGATGACAGCAGTTCCAAGCGACTTGACTCTGCTTAAAGTATTGTTAAATGACCCACTGATTGGAATTATGAATACACTGCCGATTATGGCTGTGATGTCTTTGCTATACTGTCTTACAAATCGCATGGGATTTAGTTTTGGAATGACAGGATGGATTTGTTTCGCAATCTGCGAAGTAAACCGATTTAAAATAGTGTTCCGTGATGACCCATTTGTTTTTTCAGATATTCTGCTTGTGAATGAAGCGAAAGACATGATGGGAAAATATGAGTTATATATTGATAAAGTTACTGTTCTGGCAGTTGTGCTGATTATTCTCGGTACAATGTTTGCCGGAAGAATGATGAAAGTGAAGCTGGAATACAAACGGACGAGACTTATATATGCCATGATTGTTATAATTATTTCCTTAGTGGGCTGTAAGAGTCTGTATTTTAAAAATTCAGATATTTATTATGAAATGTGGCATTATCAGTTTGGAAATCAGTGGAAATCAGGAAACCAGTATATGGCAAGAGGAACCATATATTCGTTTGTCAGAAGCATTCAGGATGCGATTATCGTAAAACCAGATGGTTATAATAAAAGTATTGTGACAGCAAAACTGGATGAATATGAAGATGTGATGGTAGACAAAGATAAACAGGCAAATGTAATCAGTATCATGTTAGAAGCTTACAATGATTTCAGTGATTTTAACGAGGTAGAACTTGTCGCGGACCCATACGTGGCATTCCATGAATTGCAGGAGGATTCTTATCATGGAAAATTATTTACCAATATTTTTGCTGCCGGTACAATTCAGACGGAACGGTCTTTTCTGACAGGATATTCGGATTCGACTTATAAAGAACGGAATGTGACATCTTATGTCAGATACTTTAATGATCTGGGTTACTATACAGAGGCAATGCATCCGTGTTATGGCTGGTTTTATAATAGAAGAAATATAGAAATATATCTGGGATTTGATAATTTTCTATATTATGAAAATGCATTTGCCGATGTGGATGAGAGCGAACTGGAAGAAGAAACCTATCATGGACTTCTGAGTGATTATGACTTTTTCGATTATATCATTCAAGGCTATGAAGATGCAGCTTCGCAGAATCAGAAATACTTCAATTTCAGTGTTACTTATCAGAACCATGGACCTTATGAGACAGAAAGTGATACAGATGAAACTTATCTTTTTAGAAAAGATGAGTATACAGACAATGAGTATAATATTTTAAATAACTATTTATATCATGTTTCGAAAACCGATAAGGCGATTGCAAAACTGAGAGCCTATATTGATGAGCAGGAAGAACCGATTATCTTAGTTCTTTTTGGTGACCATAACCCTTGGCTCGGTGATAACAACAGTGTATATGAGATGCTGGGAATTAATCTGGACCTTGATACCGAGGAAGGTGCAGAAAATTATTACGAAACACGCTATATTGTTTATGCAAATGAAGCTGCGAAAGAAATGTACGGAAAATCTTTTACGGAAGAAGGAAATACCATTTCGCC
This sequence comes from uncultured Bariatricus sp., assembly GCA_934307065.1. Lineage (GTDB taxonomy): Bacteria > Bacillota > Clostridia > Lachnospirales > Lachnospiraceae > Allocoprococcus. The sequence goes on from CAKRCD010000005.1 coordinate 15,288, forward strand.
AATGTTTTTGATGAATGAAATTTTTGATTATCTGGGACTGGAAGGGCCTGCGTACCTGAATTATCTGGATGATTTAAAATCGCAGTATAATATCCTGAATACTGTTTATACGGGAAATATCGGTAATTTACAGCTTACCGCAGATTTAACCGATGATGAGGCAATCAAAGAGCAGAAGCAGATAGAGTATTATCTGAAATATGTGAAAAAATAAGAGAATAGAAGAATAAATAGAAAAGACAAATTTCTTGATAAAACCTCTATGTCTGAAATGTTAAAAATGTATCACGAAAATTATAGTGAAAAGCATTTCATTATCTAAAAATGTATGATAATATAGCATATAATGTAACAATGTTATGACATGAGGAGGTTAAAAGAAATGAAGAAACAACAAGTATGTGCTTTATTGTGCGTTGCTGCAATGAGTGCCACAAGTGTAATGCCTGCGATGGCAGCAGATGCAGCGCTTCCTGAAGAAGCAGTGACTGTACAGAGTGAGACAGACACTGCAGGTGAAACAGAAGAAGTTCAGGAAGAAGTAGCACCGGAAGCATCTGAAGAAGCCGGGGAAGCGGAAGAAGCAGGAGAAGTCCAGGAAGAAGTTCAGCAGGAAGAAGAACAGCAGACTGCAGAAGGTCTGAATGATGCTGGTACAACCATACAGGATGGCTGGAGTGTAGATGAGGATGGAAACACCTGTTACTACAAGGACGGAGTGAAACTTACCGGTCAGGTCGCAGAAATCGCAGATGAAGACGGTACTGTTTATGGATACTATTTTGAGGATGATGGTGCTTTATTTACAGATGGCACACGATGGATTTCATTCTATGATGAGGAACATGAGTGGCATCAGGAACATATCTGTGCAGATGAGTCAGGTCATTTAATGAAAGGCTGGGTAGGTTCCCAATATTATGGGGACGACTACTTCATGTATCGTGATGAATTGCTGGAAGAAGATGGAAAATTATATTATCTTGATGAAAATGGGGATCTTGTAAGAAATCAGGATATTGTAGTAGACGATGAGTTCTATCACGCAGATGGAAATGGTGTTCTGGCTGTTATGGATGTATCTGCGAAGAGTGGCTGGCAGTGTATTGGTGATTATTGGTATTATTTCAAAGATGGCGGAGTATTAAAGGATACATTTGAAACTATTAACGGAAGTAAATACCATTTTGAATCTGATGGTAAGATGACAACCGGACGTTTCTGGACAGATGGAATGTATTATTTAGCAGAGCAGGGAGGACAGATTGTAACAGCTACAGGCTGGTATTATTCAAAACAGGCAGGAAAATGGTACTGGTTTGATGAAAACGGTAATGTGGCCGGTAATGACCTGCTGACAATTGGAGGACAGAAGTACTATTTTGATGATAATGGTACTATGCAGACTGGTGCATTCTGGGCAAATTATCCGGGAGATAATCAGTGGGTTTATAAAAAACTGTTTGCCAATGCTTCCGGTGCGATCGTTACAACACCGGGATGGCAGTCACAAGGCGGTTTCTGGTATTATGTAAAGGATAACGGAGAGGCTGCTGCGAATGAACTGATAGAGAATATTAATGGAAGTTCTTATTACTTTAACTATGAAGGCGTGATGCAGACCGGTATGATTCGTACATATGTGAATGGCGAGTTACATTCCTATATAACAAATGCAAGTGGTGCGATTGTAAAAGGCGGCTGGATTAAAGAAGGGTTTGAATGGTATTATACGGATGTAGATGGCAATATTTGCAAAAACCAGTGGATTGGAAACTGTTACGTTACTTCAGAAGGTACAATGGCAGTTGGCGAGACAGAAATTGATGGAACAATCTATGTGTTTGATGAAAACGGTTATAAGCAGACTGTAATTGGAGAGCAGAGTGGCTGGAAACTGGCAGACGGTACATGGTATTATTATACAGCAGACGGAGAACCATATAATGGTTGGTTGAATCATACTTATTATATTGAGGATGGCCGGATGGTTACCAATGAAATAGTTCCGGCCGAACACAGCGTAGGTGATTATTCAGTGGACAGCACCTATTCTTATGTTGAGGCAGATGGTGTAATCGCTTCAGGCTGGATAAAAGCATGGTATAGTTGGAAATATGCAGAAAAGGATGCAGAAACCGGGGATCTTGTTCTGGTAAAAGATGGCTGGAAAAAGATTGGAGATACATGGTATTATTTTGATGATACGCAAATGATTTTTGGTACAATTGTAGAAATTGATGGACAACTGAGCCAGTTCGCAGCAAACGGTGCATGGCAGGGTTATGTGTCAGGAGCAGGATGGAAACAGTCCTCATTCGGTGACTGGTATTATTTGAATGCTGATGGTACGCTGAACAGAGAACGAAAGAAAGAAATTGGCGGGCTTACTTACTATTTCGATTATGACGGAATGATGTATAAGAACCAGCCTTTTAGTGACGATGCAACAGGCAAGTGCTTCTGGATTAATGCAAATGGAAACAGAGATACCAAGGATGGTTGGAAACTGTCTGATTATGACACCTGGTTCTATGTTGAAAATGGTTATCTGGTAGGAGAAGGTGAAAAGGTTGTTAATGGGGCAGTATATTATTTCAATACGGACGGCTCTATGACTACTGGTATGCGGTATCAGAATGGTAAATACTATATCTATGGCGCAAACGGTGGTAAAACCGAGGCTGTTTCAGGCTGGTATTCAGGGGTTCAATATGGCGAGACAGTATGGTATTATTTCAAAAATGGACAGCCATATACTGGATATGTAGGAAGCTACTATATAGAGTATGGAAGAATGATTACCGGTTTACGTCATAGTGGAAGCGGTGCCTATATGTTCGATGAAAATGGACATTTATTTACCAACGGATGGATTTATCGTTGGGGTGCATGGTATTATGCCGGAAACACTGGAAGAATCTACACTGGAGAATGGAATATTGGTGGAACAAGATACATATTCAATAGTGAAGGTGAATGGGTTAAATAATTGGAATATTGTGTGGGAGGACTGCTGCAGGAATGCAGCAGTCCTTTTTATGTAAACAAATAATTAACAGAATACTCTGAAAAAAGATAGAAAAGTTTGAAAAAACTTTCAATGCAATTAAATGTATGTTAATATAAACGTAAGTATGTCAATTATGAGGAGGTAAAGGGAATGAAAAGACAGAAAGTATGCGCTTTATTGTGTGTTGCAGTAATGAGTGCGACTAATATAATGCCGGCAATGGCGGCAGATGCAGCACTTCCTGAAGAAACAGTGGCTGTACAGAATGAAACAGATGCTGCAGGGGAACCAGAAGAAGTGCAGGAAGAAGAACCAGCGGAAAGTACAGAGGAAACGGAAGAAACAGGTGAAAATCAGGAAGAGGAAATCCAGCTGGAGGAAGAAGAAAAAAGTGCGGATGGTTTAAATAATGATGGTGAAACATTTAACCAGGATAGCGAAATTGTGGATGAAGAAGTACTTACAGAGACATCTGCATTTGCTGAAACTGGCTGGCAATTTACAAATGGTTATTGGTATTATTTTCAAAATGGCGAGATATTGAAAGATACCTTTGAAACAATTAATGGAAACAAATATTATTTCCGGTACGATGGTAAGATGAAGACAGGATGTTTTCAAGTAAATTGTCAGGAAGGAAATGAGTGGGTTGATAAAACGTTTTATGCAAATGCATCTGGTGCTGTTATTGAAACCCCAGGATGGCAGTCACAAGGCGGGGCATGGTATTATGTAAAAGAAAATGGAGAAGCTGCCTGTGGTGAACTGGTAGAAAACATTAATGGAAATGCCTATTATTTTAATAGTGAAGGCGTTATGCAGACGGGACGGATTTGGAGTTATAATGACGATGAAGAACTAGATTATGTGACAAATTCGAGTGGTGCGATTGTAAAAGGCGGCTGGGTCAAAGATGGGTTCGACTGGTATTATACAGATACAGATGGCGCAATATGTACAGACCAGTGGATTGGCGACTTTTATGTTAATAGTGGCGGTGTCATGGCAGTCGGTGAGACTATTATTGATGGGAAAATCTACATTTTTGATGAAAATGGTTATAAACAAGCGGTTATCGGAGAACAGAATGGGTGGAAACTGGTTGATGGTACGTGGTATTACGCAGAAAACGGAGAGCCATACAATGGCTGGTTAAATCATACCTATTATATCAAAAATGGGGAAATGCATACAAATGCTCAAGTTCCGGCAGAATATAGTGAAGTTGATAAGAATGGATATCCGGTAGACGGAAGATACTCTTATGTTGGCTATGATGGAGTTATTGTTTCTGGCTGGATATATACAGCAAAGGGATGGATGTATGCAGAAAAAAATACAGACAAAGGCGATTCTGCTATCGTTAAAAATGGCTGGAGAGCGATTGGAGGAGTCTGGTATTATTTTAGAAATGGATACATGCTTTCTAATGTAATCAAAGAAATTGATGAAAAACTAAGTCTGTTTGCAACAAGTGGTGCATGGCAGGGATATGTGTCAGAAACAGGATGGAAACAAGTGCAATCTGGGGACTGGTATTATATTAACGAAGATGGTACAGTTGCAAATAGTGGACGAGTAATCAATGGAGAAACCTATTATTTTAATTATGATGGAGTAATGCTTAAAAATGAAGCTTTCTTCGATACAAATATTAGAAAATATATCTGGGTGAATTGCAATGGTACCCGGGATTACCAGAATGGATGGAAACAGGCTGATTATAATAAGCATCTCTGGTATTATGCTGAGAATGGTTATCTTGTAGAAGGTGCAAAAGTCATTAACGGGGTTGAATACTATTTCAGTGAAGACGGCTCGATATTCAATGACTGCATAAGATATGATAATATTCAGGAACGTTTTTTCTTGTATGATGGAGATGGAAGAACAATAGAGGTTACATCAGGATGGCATGCAACCACTTTTGATGGTCGGACAAATTGGTACTATTTTCGAAATGGAAAACCGGTAGATGGATATTTCGGAAATTATTATTTGGACAACGGACGAATGCTAAATTGGCTCTATTTTAACATTAATACGTATTCTCATTACATATATGATGAAAAAGGACATTTGGTTACAAATGGATGGGTATATCGTCTGGGTTCATGGTTTTATGCCGGAAAGACAGGAAGATTGTACACTGGAGAATGGTATATTGGCGGAAAGAAATACATATTCAACAGCTACGGTGAATGGGTTAAATAATTGGAATATTGTGTGGGAGGACTGCTGCAGGAATGTGGCAGTCCTTTTTATGCAAGAGTGTAATGAAAAAAAGTTGTAATGAAAAAGAACAGATAGCGTCGGATAAAAGTAGACTTCTATGTCGAAAAGAGGTATAATAAGAAAAGATATATGCATTTTGCAGTTATCAAACTAAAGAAGATGAAAGTGAGAAGAGAAAACCCATGAAGAAAATGAGAAAAATTTTAGCACTGATTCTGACAGTATGTTTTATATTACCATGTTTCCCAATAACTTCGTTTGCAGCAAGCGGCATTATTTTCTTTACTGATTTAGAGACTGCAGTGGGAGAGACATTTACGGTTACAGGAACTGTGGTTACAAAGAATGATGTTCTTGGAAAAGCAACTGTACAGATGTCTTATGATACCGGTTATCTTCGGTTTGTTGAAGGTAATGGCGTAACCCAGAATTCAGAGGGACAGCTCACCTATACAGGTTCTGGAGATGGAAGCAGTGACAGAGTGGAATTTACAATGCAGTTTCAGGCACTTGCACAAGGAACCACAAGAATAGAGCAGGGAACAGCTACCGTAACGAACAAGCGAAATGCAGCCGTAACCTGTGAGGCAGGGTATGCAGATATCAAGATTGCAGAAGGCGATCCAAGCAAGATTGAAAGTTCCGGCGCATCATCATCAGATGGCATTGAGATTGGTGGAACCGCATATACAATTTCCACTTCGTTTTCCGAATCTTCTGTTCCGGCAGGTTTTATGGCAAGCGAAGTTACATACAAGGATGCCACATATCAGGGAATTATTCAGCAGAACGGAACAGTACAGGGATTATATTTAACCAGCAGCGAGGGAAAGAGTGCATTCTTTTTATATAACGCAACAAAAGACAGCTTTTATCCATGCGAAGAAATTATGATTTCTGAAGATAAGTCCATTGTTATGCTGGCTGATACAGCAGGAATTACTTTAAAGAAGCGATATGATGAAGCAAGTATGTCGATTAATGGTATAGAATTTCCGGTATGGCTTGTGCCGGACAGAGATAACTTTTACGTAGTATATGTTTCTGATAATGAAGGAAAGAGCGGATTTTATCTTTATGATGCGCAGGAAAATACTTACCAGAGGGCTTATGATGTAGAAGCAAGTGAAGAAGTTGTTACAACTCAAAAGAGCGAGAGTACCCTGACAAAAATTTCAAATTTTGTATATGACCATTTTATCTGGATATTTGTTGGAGTGGCATGCGGTCTGGTAATTCTGCTTATTATTTTGATTACATTGGCTGTTAAGCTTCGGCATCGCAATTTAGAACTGGATGATTTATATGATGAATATGGTATTGATTTAGATGAAATACCAGAAAAGCCATCTAAGAAAGAAACGAAGAAAATTAAGAAACAGCCGAATCCAGCTGATGATAATTATCTGAATTATGATGATAATGAGACAGATTATGATGATGAGGATTTGTCAGACAATTACTTCGATGATGACGAAGATGATTTAGCTGATTTACGAGAATCGTTTGAGAAGAACGAGAAAAAGAATCAGAAAAATTATGATGCTTATTATAATGACGATGATTTTGAAGACGATGACGAATATGAAGACGATGATGATTATGACGATTATGAGGAAGACTATGAGTCGGATGAAGATTTAAAGAAAAGTGTTAATTCAGATACTTTTGAGATGGACTTTATAGACTTTGATTAATTCCTGTAAATGAAAAAATATAAGAGGGAAAATTATGGAACCAAAACGTTTATACCGATCAAAAACAGACCGGATGATTTGTGGAGTATGCGGAGGTCTTGCAGAGTATTTTAATGTAGATGCGACACTTATCCGCCTGGGAGTGGCATTGGTTGGATGCGTGAGCTGCGGTACTGCACTGGTTGCTTATTTTGTATCAGCTGTGATTATTCCGGAAGAATCATAAAAATGTAAATAAGAAAAATAAAAAACCCCTTTTCAAGCTTTTTTAAATGTTTCATCACAAATTAGTCACAATTGTGGAATAAACTATGAAACATAAGAAGCGGAAAGGGGTTTTAATTATGGAAAATCAATACAATTATTATAAACCAGAAGATAACAATAATATGGACAATGGATATGGTTATCAACAGGGACCACAAGAGCCACAAAAGCCAAAGAAACCATTTCCTAAGAAAGCAGTTGCAATTGCACTGAGTGCTGTTTTAATCGGTGGACTGGCAGGAGCGGCATTTGAAGGAGGCAGTTATCTGACAAGTAAAGCACTTAACGGAAATGGTTCATCTACAACATCAACATCATCCAATAAAGTAGTGTCAAGTGCACAGCTTACTACTGCGAACAGCTCAGTTACATCGGACATTTCTACAATTGTAGAAAATGCAATGCCATCTATTGTTTCCATTACAAATATGAGTGTGCAGAAAGTACAGAGTTTCTTCGGTGGCTATCAGGAAGTGCCAAGTGAAAGTGCCGGTTCTGGAATCATTGTTGGACAGAATGATTCAGAACTTTTAATTGTGACAAATAACCATGTAGTAGAAAACAGTGAGACATTGACTGTAACTTTCTGTAATGAAGAAAGTATTGAAGCTTCTGTTAAGGGAACTGATTCAACAAGGGATTTAGCAGTAGTGGCTGTTCCGTTAGATTCTATTCCAGATGATACAATGAGCCAGATTAAGACAGCAGTTATTGGCAATTCAGATTCTTTGAAAGTTGGTGAACCTGCAATTGCCATTGGCAATGCACTTGGATATGGACAATCTGTGACAACCGGTATCATCAGTGCAAAAGAACGTTCGATTGAAGGTTACGATGGCTCATACATCCAGACTGATGCAGCAATCAATCCTGGAAACAGCGGTGGGGCTCTTTTGAATATTAATGGTGAAGTAATTGGTATTAATTCTGCAAAAATCAGTGATTCTACTGTAGAAGGTATGGGATTTGCAATTCCGATTTCTGATGTAAGTGATATCATTCAGAATCTTATGAATAAAGAAACCAGAACAAAAGTTGCCGAAAACGAACAAGGTTATCTTGGAATCAAAGGTTATGATGTCAATGAGACTGGGGCTCAGATGTATAACATGCCAACAGGGGTCTACATCGCAGAAGTAACCAAAAATGGGGCAGCAGACAAAGCCGGACTGTCAAAAGGTACCATTATTACAGCATTTGACGGAAACAGTGTTACAAGTATGGATGGCTTGAAAGGACAGCTGGCTTATTACAAAGTAGGTGAAACGGTTACCATTACCGTTCAGGTTCCGGAAAATAATGGAGAGTATACAGAATCTGAAGTGGAAGTAACACTTACAGAATCACCTTCAACTTCTACAAGCAGTAAGTAGAAGATGGTGTAGTTGAAAGGGCATACCTGATAAAAGCACATTTTTGAATAATATCCATATGATAAAGTACAGACTGATAGAAAGGGGTATTATTCATGCAGAATTATAAAGGTTGTGGAAATGTAAATATGAGGCGTGGAAATTGCGAGTGCGGAAGCAGAACAGAATGCGGCAGTACTCCGGTGTCCGCGCCTTGTTCTGTGAAAGAAAGAAAATCACTGGCGATGGCATATGTGCCGTGGCAGACTTGGGACAATATTTATAATGTAAGAATGGCATTGCAAAGAGGCACAATTTTTGCAGATTTAGATATGCCATTTTGTGGGAGAGGAGGGTGCAATTCATGAGTTGCAGAGAGAATATGAACGAGTGCGGCAATATGAACGACAGACATAATATGAGTGACAGAAGCAGCATGAATGGAAGAAATGGAATGCGTCCATGCCGAAGAGATTTGTTGAATGCGATTAATGAAGCCAGTTTTGCAGTGGATGATGTGAAATTATTCTTAGATACACATCCTGCCAATCAGGAGGCAATGGAATTTTTTCAGGAAAATGTGCGCAAAAGAAATCAGTTGCTGGAAGAGTATTCCCGGTTTTATGGCCCGCTCATCGTGGATTTTGCAGATATGTCTTGTACAGACAGATGGAACTGGATTCAGGAACCATGGCCATGGCAGGAAGGAGGGTGTTAGTTTATGTGGAATTATGAAAAACGTTTACAATATCCCGTAAAAATTACCCAGACCAATCCGAAGATGGCCCAGGTAATCATCAGTCAGTTCGGTGGACCGGATGGCAGTAACAGATGATACGAGGAAAGCCCGCATTTTCGCGGGTTTTCCCATTAAGAGATATAAAATACAAACTCTAATTTTTCCTCTTCTTTGTAGTAGGTTATGGATTCCACAAGGCTTCTGAGAACATTCCCTTTGGTGGCATAATCCACATCCGGATTGGAGATAATATCGTACACAGTTTTCACTTTTGCAAGAGCTTCCTCTTTGGTAGGACCTGTCGGTTTGTTCTGAGCTTCTTCGGCAGCAATCTCTTCCAGTTCAGATTCAATTTTCTCACGTGCTGATTTCAGGCGCAATTTATTTTCCTTATATTCTTCCAGTGTATCTACTTCATTTTCGTAAGCAAGTTTGATGCGCTGCTCTTTGATTTTCAGCTTTTCCAGTTCATCCAGTAAGGATTTCTTTGCATCATCCGTTTCGGGCTGTATGGGAGCGCGATAGATATATGTAAAAGGATTTCCGTCCAAGATTTGTTCAAAATATTCATACACAGCAGCAACCACCCTCTTTTCAGAAATGCAATTAGACCCCTTGTGTAGCCCTTTTGCGTACCGCCAGCACTGGAAATTAGGACATTTGTTGGCTGAGTTATATACAAGTCCTGCTCCGCAGTGACCGCACTTCAAAACCCCGGAGAGCCAGTGAAAACAGGCAGAGGGATTTCTGCGTTTGATAGGATGATACCGTTTCTGTATTTTTTCCATTCGCTTATCATACTGTTCTTTTGTCAGACGGACCTCATGAGTACCTACAAACGAAGTATCATTCCAGACAACCAGTCCGTAGTAAAAAGGATTCTTTAAGACACGCTCTACAGAACGAATATCGAATGCAGCTCCTCTTTTGGTTTTCCATCCTTTTTCATTCATGCTCCGGGCAATCGCAGTCCAGTCCTTATCATACACATCATACTGCTCAAAGATATACGACACCATTTTATATTCGTCCTCATTGATGATGTAAGGCTTTCCACCACCTACAGCTAAGTAGCCGAGAGGTGGAGAGAGCTGGTAGCCATTGCGCAGGGCTTTCTCATTCATTCCACGCAGTACTTCCCCGGATAATCGGATAGAGTAGTATTCATCCATCCACTCTATGATTCGTTCAATCAAGCTTCCAAAAGGACCGTCTACAAGCGGTTCTGATATGCTTATTACGTCCACATTGTCTTTCTTAAGCATACTCTTATATACAATAGATTCCTCTTGGTTACGTGCAAATCGGGAAAATTTCCAGACGATGATCACGTCAATTGGATGTTCCGGAGATTTGGCAAGACCAATCATGCGCTGAAACTCATGCCGGTTTTTCGCTTTCCGGCCAGAGACGCTTTCCACGAAAATATAGTCTTTTGGGACAATGATATTATTCGATTTTGCGTAATCAAGTCCAAGCCGGGTCTGCGCATCCGGAGAAAGGTCATCTTGTTCATGGGTGGATACACGGATGTAAAGAGCACCGGTACGCAAATCAGGAAGCGAAGAAGGTGTGTTATTTGACATTGTATCAGCTCCTTTGTAAGTTTTATGTAAAAAAAGGTATAAAAATAACAGCCTGAGAACTTTTGTTCTCTTGCAAGCTGTTCCCGAAGATGATACAATATTACCGACCAAAGTATAGTGTATATCTTCGGATATGCAATTTCATACCGTTCCTGTTGGCGCAGGGGCGGTTTTATTATTTTTGCTCAATTTGATTTTGAATGTTTTCTTTTAATCGGATTGCGGCATTACTATTTTCTAAGGATTGTAGTTGATAATAAGCAACGCTTCTTAATTTCTGGAGTCTATCAGAAACCCCTAATCCTTGCCGTATAAGATCGGCATTCATACTCTCAAGGTTGACAAGGACTATTAGTTGTTCAACACTGGCAAAGTCTCTCATGTTTAGTTTTTTATTACCAGTTTCTTCGCGCCATTGTTTTGCGGTTTTTCCAAACAGAGCTACATTTAAAATATCAGCTTCTGTAGCATATGTATAACCTTTTTCCTGCTTTGTTAGTTCTGGTGTAATCAAAAATTCTTTAATGGCATCGGTATGTATTCTATAGTTGATTTTTGAAAGTTCACGCTTGGTGTCCCATCCAATTTCAAGTCGTTTTGCTTCATCGGCTTTTAGTCTTTGATAATCTTTGATTACATATAATTTGAATTCAGGAGATAACCAAGAAGCAAATTCAAATGCGATATCACTATGTGCATAAGTTCCACCATATCTACCTGCTTTAGATGTGATTCCAATTGCTGACATTCGTTCAATCCACTGTTTAGGAGTCATAACAAGACGACCAGGTTCACTTCTAACCGTCTGGAATTCCATACGGTTAAAATTAGGATTGTATAAACTTTCCCATGTTGAAAGAAAATCTATAGTAGAGTATGAACTCATCCAATTAGATATTACGATTCTTGGATCTTCAGAATTCTTGTATTTAGCTAGATCTGTTAAGGAAAGATAATTATTTTCAAACCCTTCTCCAGAATCTAAAATAGATATTTCTGTTCCATTTGCATTTATTTTCATATAAACACCTCTCCCTTTTTTTGTATATAAACGCCGAAGCGGTCAACCCCTACTTATCGTTCGGTATTGGTAGTACCGGGCGGTTTTTAATTATTTGACATATCTGTCAGAATGACTTATAATATGCTTAACAAGACAACTGAGGTGATGGTCGCACCCCATCTGCTTCAGTAAATTAAGTTCCTAAAAATAGACGCTCACTCTACCAAAAGTCAGGGCGTCTATTTTTTATGCGTATAATTCAGAATGGCTACAATCAAACTAGCAGTTGTCAGTATAATCATAAATTCCTCATATGTATTCATAATAACCACCCCTTCCACAAGACTAGAAGCAGGTGGAGAACGCCCTCCCAGTTGCCTGGGTAAGTATATTATTTTGTGGGTGCCCGGCACTCACCTGCCGGGCGTAAAATTAACAATTTGTCTATTGATGTATACAATATATTTGCATATAATTAAGAAAAAAGGAGATGAAAGCTATGAAAGAATTTTTTTGTAAAAATCATCAAACAATAGATATTCTTGCAGTAGTATGCTTTTTATACTCTCTTTTTGTGTGCATTTTTTTATATTTTTTTAGTTGGGTGAATAATGAAAAAATATATATAATGCTTGTTTTAGTTTTTCCATGCGTATTGATCAATAAAAAGTTAATCAATAGGACAAATAAGTTTTTACACAGTGTCTTCGGATTCCGAAGATGATATTGCTTTAGTTTGAGCCTCGGAAATCATTTCCGGGGTTATTTTTTCGTCATTAAGTATCGCACTCACTATTTCAGGTGTTTTGATGTCCAAGTTGTTAATCAGATTTAGCAACTCAGTTTTTTCGGTTAATTCGATTTTTTTATCTTTTTGATTATGGCCGCGCAACCCTGGGGAAGTTGAATTAACAGAAAAGTCAATGTCTTTTGTTGTTCCATCTCTCTTGAAGGACAAATTAAGTGATCCGCCGTTTATAAGGTTGTTGAGTGAAAACATGAGCAATGAAATCACCACTCCACCTGCGGCCATACATCCTATAAGTTCAACAAGTCCAGGAGAATGAATATTTAATTTTACGCCAATATCAGAAGAGTTGTAAGGAATTTCGCATTGTTCTGCAATTGAAGCCGCAGCTTTGTCCAAATAGGTGGACAGATCTACCAAGTCCTTCAAGGTCAAGCCATTTGGATGACCTGCATGAAGAGTGGTGTGTACTTCATCTCCTTTGGAATAAATCTTATATATAGTTCGGTCAATAAACTGTGCATAGTCATCCATATTAGATAAAGCATGTTGCGAACTGAAACCTTTGGCTAAATAAATATCCATTTCGCTCTTTGAGATTGTTTTTAATGTATGTATTTTTCGTCGCTTGAAATATGGACAAGGATTCAACTCTGTTTCAGGGTTTTCTTTTAAATACATTTCAACATAATTTGTAGTTTCATACACATCTCCAGTGACTTCAGCAATTGTTATCTGGTCAGAGTTTACACTTGGAATTAGTACAATGTCCCCCTTAGAAATTTCAAAGACGAATTTGTGAATTTTATTATATACAGCAGTTATCTTCCCTTTTGCACTTCCATCCGTATCTTCATCGTCTAAATCAATATCTTCATCATTAGATTTTTCATATACACTTATCAAGCGCTTGATGGATTCCTCTGTCTCATTGTTTAATATCGTTAAACTTACATAATCCCATGCTATGGAAATGTATTGGTGCAAGACAAAATCCTCATAATAATCGCCACCGTTTGTTCGTATAATCCAGTAGTGACGTTGGGGTGAAATAGTAGGAATGTTTAGTAATTCTAAAATGTTACTGTTCATTTTTTTCTCCTTTGTTCGGTCTTATGTTTGGAGTGTGGTAACAGCTATATAAACGCCGAAGCGGTTATATTCTTTTATAAATCATTATAATTTCTCGAATACGAGAGTAGCTTGAATTCTATCGCCACCAAGCATTCCCTTACTTCCGGAAGAAGTAGTGGTTATAGTGTGTAAGCGATACCCTTTGGCAGCTTGTGCGTTTATAATGTTTTCCAGTTCCGTTAAGTTTCCAGAACCAGTTCCGATTAGTTTTTCCTTTAATACGACTTGTAATACAACATAAGGTTTCATTTTAATAATATCCTCCCTCTTAAAGAATCGAATAAGTTTTTCTATATAATCGCTATTGCGGTTATACCCTTTTAAATACTGCCAAATGTGGGATGAAGTAAATAGTGTAATTGTCTACTATCTTATATTCTCCGTATTTCTCCCGATAGCACTGGATGCATTCCTCTAAAAATTCTTCTGTTACTTCCAGATATTCGGCAGTTTCATATCTGTTTGTGCATCCTGCTTCATAGGCTCTGATTAAACCGGTAAGTCCAATCTGCTTATTGTAAGCCCAGAGCCTTGCCTGACGTTCTTGCTTGCGGTTGCCTATAACGCTCATATCAAGGATGTTACCAACTGTTGTATAGTAGTGTCCAAGTTCTTCTGCTAGGACGCAGGCTTTTTCTGTTGTATTCATGTCTTTGCGTAAATAAATGTTTTTACCCTTTATTCTTCCATCATAAGTTTTGAATGGCCGTTCTTTGATGGTAAGACCTTCGGCATTGGCTTCATCCAATAAATCATTATATTCCATTGTCAACACCTCCAGTATAATATTGAAAGATTACGTGTCCATTAAAAGGACTTAGGTCAACATATCTTCATCTGTCTTACGTTCTTCGGCAGTGAAAGGCTTATTACTTTCATGTGCAGCATTTGGAAGTAGATGAGGTTGTATTTCGATAGCATTTTCTTCATCAGTTGTGGACTGCTCACTTAATTCAATTGAACGTTCCCATTCTTTAGATAATGTAAAATCGACCATTTCTTTGCCGTGAGCATCGAGGGCACGGTATTTTTCTATAATATTAAACTCATCTATGGAAACAGAATTTTTCATACTTGGCATTTGTATGGCATCTTGAAACAGATAGTTCGCATCGCATTTAAGGGTTTCCATAATTTTAAATAGTATAGGTTCTTTTGGAGAACTAACTTCATTTTCGTAATTTGAAACAGCTCCAACTGTAACACCTATAGAATTAGCAAGTTCATTTCTGGTCATATTTTTATTTTCGCGCAATTCTTTTATACGACTTCCAACACTCATTGAAACCACCTCTTTTTTTTACTTTTATATATGCATTGTATTTCATAAATCTTGGTATGTCAATATAAAAGAACAAGAAATTTATCAAAAACATATTGACAAGACAAGAAACTTGTTATATCATCATAAATAACAAGAAACTTATTAAAATGAAAGGAGGAGTCAAGTTGCTTGATATTATGGAATCAAATAGCGTTGTTGCAATTAGGCTGAAAAATGTAATTGCTGAAAAGGGATTGAAACAGGTATCCATAGCAGCGAGGGCAGGCTTCACTGCTCAGGAATTAAACGACATGCTGAATGGGAGAAGAATTATGCGTGCAGCAGACATAGCTTCATTGGTTAATGTTGTGAAAGATTTTGGAGTGGATGCCAATTACCTCTTTGGGATTGAGAAAGGAGAAGGCTAGCAATGCATCATTATATTACAAAATATGATGAGAATGGAACAAGATACGTGGAATCATGGTTGCAGATTAATCTGTTCGGTATTGCGTTTTGTTTTTGGAGAAAAAGAATTGCAATATAAAAGCCACTGTTGGAAACAGTGACCCTTACAAATTATTTACGCACCCATCCACGATTTGGTTTTTGAGTAGGAGGAAGTCTATCGCCTTGGTCGATGTGAACTTCTCTACCACCAGAAACGCGTCCACCACGTGGACCTACTTCAATGTAAGTTCCCGCAGGTTCGTTATCGGTACCTGGTTTAATTGGATTTGCCATAATTTTTATCCCCCTTTCTATTAGAATTTCGAAGCTTCTAATAAAAGGTTACTACTAAAGTAAAGCTATGTCAATATAAAAATACCAAATAAAGTATAAAACATACGTTTGCGCACTATATAATGTATATGCACAATGGGCCATTATATCACTTTGAAGTAGTTGTTTCAACAAGACGGATGTGTTTTAAGAAAAGTTTAATAAGTATGGGTCGATGGAAACAATCATTAGATTACCTATTTGCAACAGATGCAGAAACATTTGCACCGGCAAGTAATCAAAGCAGTGAGTAGCGGAAGCTCCGCCAATGCTACAAAGTGCTACTTAAATTAGAGGAGGTGAGAAGAGTGGTAGAAAAGATATCTTTTGTGGCAATGGCAATAGCCACCGTATCGGTAGCTATCAACCAATTTATATTTACCATATATATTAAAGCGGTATATAAGGAAGTGCTGATATTACAGCAGCAATTGCAGCAATTAGAGAAACGATCAGAGTAATCCAAAAACGATAACGATTAATCTTGGATTCTCTATCAGAGTCTGCTTGCATTTTGTTTAAAAGTTCTAATTGCTTTTGCTGAGTAGTCTTTATATCAGCAAGAAGTTTTTCCTGTTCATGCATATGTTTATCCTGTATGTATTCAGGAGAAGGTGCTTCTGGAAGATTTGGAAAATACATAGTGATGTGCCTCCTGTTTTAACGATATCAGTTCAAGCAAAATAACAATATTATAAGCCTCCACGAAGATAAGATTGGATTAAAGTAGCTATTACGTTACTTGCGATATCTTTTAAGACATCTAGGGAATTGGATCCTACTGCTTTTGCGATTTCTTTTGTTTTTTTTCAATTGTTTTCTTCATGGATATTAGAGAGAAACTGATGACCCTCTGGAAGTAAATATTTAATTATGCATCCACCGTCTAAATCCCATGAAGCTGTATCAATAAGGTGAGAAAGTTCAACTTGCTTGATGTGGTACATTACTTCATCGGGAGAATAACAAGAGAGTTCTGATGGTATTTCATCAGGGCCTACATATACAAATTCTTGTAAAGACGTATTGTCTTCTACGTAGAGAAGTACATCTCGGATACAATCAGGATTTAGTTTCATAAATAATCATTCCTTTCGTCGTTTATTTGATTAGGAAGATTATACCACAACAAAATATATGAAGTAAACAAAGGCAGGTGATAGCATGTATGAACAGATTTTAGAAGCGCACCAGGCATACTTGGATGAAAAGCAAAGAAAAGAAGCGTTGGAAAAAGAATTGAAAGAACTTGGCAATGCGATTCCGGAAGAAAGAACCACCAAGAAAACAGATAAGTACATTGCTTTGCAGAAAGAAATTGATAAGGCAGACCGAGAAGTGAATTTCTGGGCTCGTAGGGTAGCCGACAGAGTCACAGAATATATCAACATGGACAATCGGACCCTCATAAGATAAAGCGAGGTGGTGCTATGACAAAAATAAAGATTGTAAGTAAATTTCGGATTAATGGAAAATTGTATTCTAAAGAGGAGCTAGACCCAGAAGAACTAAGAACCATGATTACAGCAAGGATTGATGAAGAAATGCAGAATACAGGGTTCGAAAAAGAGAAAACCGCTTAGGCGGGAGCAATTGGACAAGCTGAAAGGAGGAAGTATGACGAAAGAACATGAAAGAATACTCGCCTGCGACAAACACCGTCAGAAGCGCGAGGCAGAAATAGAGGAGATTATCTGCTCTATCATAGGAGGATTGGCAACATGGCTGATACCGTTTGCAATCTTCTTTCTATACTAAAAAGAGTGCCTATCGAAACCGGCAAGTTTCAGGCACTCAGACTAATAAGCAATTAAATTATAAGGAAAGATAAGAGGAAAGTCAAATGATTAAATGTGATTTTAATACATGTGTTATAAAAGGAAGTTCCATATTAGTTGAAGCGGAATTCGCTTTCATCTGCCGTTCTGTCCGAGAAGCATTCGTTGAGGCATATGGAAAAGAAGAAGGTATGGAGAAATATCGTACAGTCATTGAATTTGCGGAAATGTCTAACAAAGAAGTTGAAGAATGTAATGAGATGTCGAGAGCAGAGAATCCAGTTGCAGCAATGATGGCAGACAAACTTTGCGATAAGATTATGAGCGAGATTAGGAGAAGGGGAGAGACCCAATAAATGTCTTATATAGGTATCAGAAGTGAAAAAGACACAGTTATAGAAGATGACCAGGCTTACGAATATGCCTTAGAAAGATGTCTGCATGGCACCGAGGAAGACCAGGAGGAATTCCAAAAGATGCTTGTAGAGTGGTTTTATTCGGGAGACTGGCTCCATGAGGAGGATATATGAAAGCAGAAAATTTTGAAATAGTCGAGGAACTTCATAAGTTCCCAGATACAGGAAGCGCGTACCGTAAGGAACTGAACCTGATTGATTGGTTTGGTAATGGTCCACGGTACGACATCCGTGGATGGAATGTGGACCACACAAAGATGACAAAGGGGATTTCTCTTACAGAGGATGAATTTAAAGAATTAATCAGTTTTGGAAGAGATTATCTGGGAGGTGTATTTGCATAATGGCAATGTATATTACGTGTCCTTATTGTGGAGATAACTTAGACCCCGGAGAACAATGCGCCTGCAGGGAACGAGATAAAAAAGATGAGGATGCAGAGGAAGAAGCATCAGAAGTTCAGAATAAGAAATAGGAGGAAAAAGAGATGAATGAAATTTATGCAACTGGTGGATTTCAGCCGGCAAAAACAACACAGACGGAAATGATGGTAAGCAGACAGGCACAGGAAGTGCAGGCCGCAATGGTAATTGCAAAGAAATTTCCACGTGACGAGGTGGAGAGTTTTAATCGAATCATGACATCTTGCCAGAGAAAGTCATTGGCAGAAAATGCAATGTATGAATATCCGAGAGGTGGAACAAAAGTAACCGGTCCATCTATCAGATTGGCAGAGGCTATGGCACAGAATTGGGGAAACCTTGATTTTGGAATTATTGAGTTAGAGCAAAAAAATGGAGAATCTCAGGTTATGGCATATGCATGGGATTTGGAAACGAATACAAGGCAAACAAAGATTTTTAATGTTCCACATATTCGTTCGACTAAAAAAGGAAATGTTCCACTGACTGACCCAAGAGATATTTATGAAATGGTTGCAAATCAGGGTGCCAGAAGATTAAGGTCATGCATTCTCGGTGTGATTCCAGGGGATGTTATTGATTCCGCAATTGCACAGTGTCACAAAACATTGGCCGAAGGTAATACAGAGCCTCTGATTGATCGAGTTAGAAAAGGAATCAAATTATTTGAAGAGAAATTTTCAGTAACACAGCAAATGCTCGAAAAGTTTATTGGTTGTAAGTGCGAGGCATTCAGTGAGAACGATATGATTCGTTTAAATAATGTATACCGTTCACTTAAGGATGGAATGGCAAAGAGGGAAGATTACTTCGAAATAGCATTACCTGCGGAAGAAGCAGGGGTTACTAATCCTTTTGATGATAAGGATAAAGCTGAAAATCAGGAAATTAAGAAAGAAGCGAATGGTGATGGCAAGAAGAATGAAGCTTAATCAGGATAATTATTATTCCGAAAAAGCAAATAAACAGTATTTTTCCGTATCCCAGTATAAGGATTTTATGAAATGCGAAGCAATGGCAATGGCGAAAATCTCCGGTTCGTATAAACCGGAGGTGACCAAAGCTTTATTAACCGGTTCGTTTGTAGATTCTTATTTTGAAGGAACATTGGAGCAGTTTATAAAGGAAAATCCGGCAGTCTTCACAAGAAAGCAGGAACTTAAAAGCGAATTCCGGAAAGCGAATGAGATTATTGCAAGAATAAGAAATGATGAGTTATTCATGCGGTTTATGTCTGGAGAAAAACAAAGAATCATGACATTCGAATTGTTTGGAGTTCCATGGAAAATGAAAATGGACAGTTATCTTCCAGATATTTGTATTACGGATCTGAAGGTAGTTGCGAACTTCAGGACGCTTCCTTTATGGAGATATGATCTGCAGGGAGCAGTCTATCAAAAAGGTACAGAACTGGTAACCGGAGTCCGGCTTCCTTTTTATCTGGCGGTTGCAACAAAGGAAAGAATCATTGATTTGGATGTCTTTCAGATTCCACAGCCTACACTGGATATGGCGCTTCATGAGATAGAAGATAATATGATTCGTTTCGCGGAAGTAAAAGAAGGAATAGTAGAACCACATTATTGTGGAAGATGTGATTACTGCAAAAGCATAAAAAAGGCGAAGATTCGAAGTTATAACGAACTTTTGGAGGGATAAGATGAAATTAATAAAAATTGTAAGTGACAAAGTGCAGATTAAAACAGACCAGTTTGAGTTTCATGATGTCAGGATTAATGACCTTCTTGTTGTATCTGATGGAGAAGCAAATCTTATGACAGTGGTTTCTTCTATGTCAGATACAGAAGCAGGGCTTCCGCAGATGGAAGAGGATGATTATATTTCTGTTCCAGGGAGAATTAAGGTTTTGGAATGTTCTATCATTGGGAGCATTAAAAACGGAAAGTTCAGCAAAGCTATTGATAAATATCCAACCTCAGATATCACTGTGAAGATGATGGATGAGGAAGGGTTTAAACAGATTCTTTCCGGATATGAATCCAGCGGATTCTGTATAGGGAATTATGCAGCTTATCATACAGAAGCATATGTTGATGGGAATAAGTTCTTTCAGAGACATTCCTGTATCGTGGGAAACACAGGTTCCGGTAAGTCGGAAACGGTTGCAAAAATTTTAGAAGAACTAAGCAAGCTTTCCGGAACCAATGTGATCGTATTTGATATCCACGGAGAGTATAAGAAGCTTTCTTATGCCAGAAACATAAAAGTTGGAAATGATTTCGCCTTTCCTATGTGGATGTTCGGATTTTCGGGAATGGTACTCAACGTATTAAAAGTAAAAGAGGAAACAGCAACAGTTGCAATGTCTGCATTAAGAAAATGTTATTACCACTTGTGCCCTGATGGAAAGGAAAACAAGCCAGTGTATTTCAATATCAATCTCATGCTTGAAATGTTGAAACGGTTAAATGAGGATATGGTGCAAACGGGAGAAATTTACAAAAATGGGGATAAAGCAGGGCTTCCTAAGATGGTAAAGGGTGATTTTAACGGAAAATTATCAGGAATCATCAATTCGTTAGAAGATAAAAAAGCGGATGCTAGATATTCTTTCTTATTTCAGGACAAGCCACAGGAGTATCTGAAAGAAATCGTTTATCAACTGATGTCAAACGATAGACCAGTAAAGAATGTAGACTTATCGGATGTTCCGCATGATATAGCTATTGCAATTATTGGAGCAATTACCAAGCTTGTATACGATATACAGCGTACATATAAAAATGGACTTGTCCATCCGATTACACTGGTGTGTGATGAGGCTCATGTGTATATTCCAAATGCTTTCCAACTGTCTGCATCTGAAAAGCGAATGGTGGAAGTGTTTGAAGAAATAGCAAAGGAAGGACGTAAATTTGGTATATCACTATTTGTAGCAAGTCAGAGGCCATCTGAACTGAACAAGACCATTATGGCTCAGTGTGCAAATTTTATTGTATCCAAATTAAACAACGAGAATGATAAGTCCATGATAAAAGGAATGATTCCGGATGGAAGCGAGAGTGTTATTGACGCAACAACAACGTTTAATCCAGGCGAAGTGCTGATTATTGGAGATGCAGTTCCAATTCCATTAAAGATTCAGGTGACACTTGCAAAGGAACGTCCGGAATCAAGAACGATTGATTTCTGGGATATATGGAAAGAAAGCGTGTTCTTTGACTTGAACAGTGGCATTGAAAAATATATGAATTCGTAGGGAATTATTATTTGGCATTTCAGAAGATGATGACGATATCGAAGCATCATTTTTTGGATAGATATTAAAGAAGGAGGATAAGAAACTATGCAGCACATTGATTTAGAAACATTTGCAAACGGAGCATTTACCGCACAGGTAAACCGGGCAATCGAAGAGGTCACAAAAAACATTCAGGACCCAAACACCGATGCAACGGCAGCAAGAAAGATTACCGTAACAATTGGATTTAAACCGAATCAGGACCGCACTCTTGCGCCAATCGGAATCCAGGCAAAAACTACTTTAGCACCGGCACTTGGAGCAGTAACTGCCTTGAGCATGGGTAAGAACATCCGTACAGGAGAAGTGGAAGCGGTAGAAATCGGGAAACAGATTCCTGGTCAGATGTCGATGCAGGATATTCCGGAGCTGGAACCGGAATCAGCAGCTGTGGTTGTGGATGGAAAGGTCATTGACAAGGCTACAGGCGAGGTTGTAGCAGATGCAGGACCAGAATACTCCAGCAAAGTAATTGATTTAAGAGCAATAAAACAGGCATAGGAGGTAAAGAAAGATGATGGAAGGTTTAAGAGAAGCAATTGCGTATATTACAGAACTTAAAGAAGGAAGTATGGAACCAAAGGTATTGGAAATTGCAGGAGATACATACTGTGATAAGAAATTAGTAAAATATCACAATTTCCCAATGGCAGACTCTCTGGGTGTTAATACGCTTACATCTATTGCGGATTATATCAAAGGAAAACCGGAAGAACTTCGGGATACAATGATTCTTCATGTGATTAGTCCAACGGAAGTAAGACTGTATTCTGGTCTTGTGGATGAACGTAACAGAGAAAATCTGATGAGAGCAACAGCCATTGTAAATGAATTTTCATTTGACCATTATTATGATCAGGAAAGATTTCTGATTGAATTGCAGGCAAACTTCCTTGAAACCAAGGATCTTACAATATTAAAACAGGTCGCAGGAAATATCCAGTCAGGAACAACTGCAAATTATGACGATGATGGAGTAAGCCAGAAAACCACAATTAAGAGTGGCGTTGCAAGTATGTCGGATGTCATTGTACCAAATCCGGTAAAACTCAGACCTTATCGTACATTTGCAGAAATTGAGCAGCCGGAGAGTAGTTATGTATTCCGTATTCAGGATGGCAATCATGGTCCGTCATTTAAACTGGTGGAAGCAGATGGCGGTTTATGGAAAAACGCTACGATGAAGAAAATTAAAGAGTATTTGGAATTTGAACTGAAAGAGGAACTTGAAAAATATCACATTACAGTTATCGCATAGTATATGGTATTTCCTTAGGATTAGTATATCACACAGTTACTTGTAGATGATTGATTGGCCTGTACTGCACACGAAGGCTGCGGTACGGGCAGAAAGGGGCATGAAATGAAAGCAGTGATGTTTATGGTTCCAGGGAAACCGCAGGGAAAAGCAAGGGCAAGAACCTTTCATCATACGGATGCGGGAAAAAATATTTCCATGACACCGGATAATACGGTACTTTATGAGAATTTCATTAAAGAGCGTTATCTGGTGGAATCGGAAGGAATGTATCTAGAAGCTGGTACTCCGGTTACGCTTCGGATTGTAGCAAGATTTTTACCACCTCAGAGCACGTCGAAAAAGAAACGGCTTGAGATGTTGGAAGGAAAGATACTTCCGCTTAAAAAGCCGGATATGGATAATATTGTAAAAGTAGTTGCAGACGCATTAAATGGAGTTGCCTATCACGATGATACGCAGATCGTACTGGTGCAGGCAAAGAAAGTGTATTCCGCAATAGAGGGACTTGATATTACAGTTGAGGAATATATAGGAGGGTAGGTGGAGCGGATGGGGCGAGGAGCGCCAAATAAACCAGGGCTTACATACTTTCCGAAAATGTTGGACTTTTATGAAGATGATAAAATCTTCGATTTATTGGACCGCTTTGGTCCTCTTGGAGTAACCATATATGATTGTATTCTTTGTATTGTGTACAAAAACGGTTACTATGCAGAAATCCCCTTGGATAAGCTATCAAGAATGATTATGAAAATGATTGGAAACAAGTGGGTAAAGAATCAAAAGGCTGTCGTGCAAGTGGTGCACTTTTGCTCTGAGATAGGTCTCTTAGATGATGACCTCATGACGAAAAACATCATCACCTCTGTTGGAATTCAGCGACGCTATTACGAGATAGCAGTAAAGCGCATGAAAAGACAGCTCTATAGCAGTGAATACTGGCTTCTGGAAAACAAGAATATGGAGAAGCCTTTATTAAATGCGCCTTTAAATCGAATTAATTCGGAAGAAAATCAAATTAATTCGGAATTAATTCAAAATACCTCGGAAGAAAATGCTATAGAAATAAAAGAAAATAAAAATAAAGTATATAAGTCCGCTTTCGAGGATTCCAATCTGGAATCAGCATTCCAGTTATATCTTGTTGTCCGTGAGAATAATTGGGGTCCAATATCCGGGGAACAGATAGAAGCTATGAGGGATGAGCTGCTTTCGATGTCTTCTGACAGTGCGGAACGTCTGGCTATTGTAAAGAAAGCAACAGCCGGTGGATGGAAAAATCTGTATCCGGTAAAAGGAAAGAAGAATGGAAATAAGAAGCAGGAAAAGACGGATAGTAAATTTCGTAATTTTGAAGAACGGGATTACGACATGGACAAGTTGACAAAAGAGTTGCTTGGAAATTAGGAGGGCCAATGAACAATACTGTAAAATATGGACACAGTTTCGGAAAGAAAACAGTGTCTGGTGGATTTAATCCAGCAAACATGAATGCTTTTATCTTTGCTGGAAGTAAAAGAAAGAGAAAGAAGAAAAGACGGTAGAAAGGAGTCGGGATTTCAGCTCCTTTTGAAACTACAGGAAAAGAAATAGAGAGAAAAGAATATGGGAAAACTGGATGAATATGCTTCTGGAAGAGCAGATGGGCTACAAATGGCTCTTAAGCTGGTAGAAGCGGATGGTATGGATGCACTCAGAGAAGAAATCAGGTTTCGGAACATAACTGGAATAAATACAGTGATGTGTAAAAAAGAAACAGAGAAAGCATCGATAAAAATCAAAGAAATGACTTGCGATACAATCTTAGCACTTACAGTATTGACGCTCCATGATGAATTTGATTTTGGAAAAATACGGTGTGAACGCTTTATCAAGAGATTTAACCAGAAAGCAGAATGTTTGATGGATGATATGATGAAATGGCAGGATGTAATTGATACGGTAAGAGAAGAGATGGGGATAGATTTATCTACCAGGAAGAACGACTAGATACAGATAGGAGTTGATGAACAATGCGATACACAACCTACCACTGCGGAAAAGCAGTAATTAAGGACAAGAACAAGCTGTCAGAAGCTATGGAGAAGTTAGCGAAACTTGAAGATACGGAGGACACGAATGTCCTTAGCAGATGGATACCATGCAGTGAGAGATTGCCGGAAAATGATATAAAAGAAGTATTGGTGTGGTTTGAGTTCCGATATGGTGCATATAACAGACCATATCAAACAATAGGAATAAGCTATACATATAAAGGAAAGTGGCGTGGGCTTATCAATGGCGAATCAGAATGGAAAGATTTGAAGGTTATCGCATGGATGCCGTTGCCAGAGCCATACAAGGAGGATGAATAGATGGACTTAAAAGAATTTGCTCAAATGCTGGATGGAAAAGAACGTGGGAATCCGCAGTTTACGAAAGAAGAAATACAGATTGCGAACGACAATGGATTTGTGATTGTGTATGGAGCGAGTGATGATCTTGTAGAACTTGATGGAGCAATCAGAGATGAAGGGGATTGCTATGGTGGTGGAAAGATATCAGTAAAGGCAGTTCAAGATGGTGGAATCATATACGACTGTTACTACATAGAGGATGCATTTAGTTTTCTTGCAAAATGGTATGAAGAAAAGGACGAAAATGGAACAGTAATTCCTTGGACTTATGACGTAAGTATAAAACATGAGAATTTTATGATTTACGAAGAGGGAGAGCCATATTGCAGAGGTTTTGTATTTGAAGTTGTGAGGACTACTTAATTGCTATTGTGAAGCGAGGTGGAAGAGATGAAGAATAACAGCAAAAAACAGATACGTAAGAGAAAAAGGATAATCCTTGTCATGTTGCTTGTAGCAGCTGTGATTGCTGGGTGTAAAAATGGAACTAAAACGGATGATCCCGATAAACCCGTCATATCAATCACAAACCCGAAACCTTGTAACACTGGAAGAATCATCGTTTACGAACAAGGAGAAATGGTTTTTGATTATTATGGAGATATAAACCTAATCAATGATGGACGGAACGGAGAAGAGATTGCCATTATCGTTGGAGAAAGCAATCAGTGAATGGAGAAATGAATCGTTACACTGTGGAGGAATATATAGAAAGGATGAGCAGCATAAAACAAGAGAAACAAGAAATATTTTGCCATGATGGATATGAAAGACTATGCAGCGCAGTGGTATATCAGGCTGTCAAAGAATATCGTCTTGCACTTATCCGATTACATCGAAAACCCAAAGATATGCCAGCCTTGTATACGGTAGAAGAATGCGAAAACTTTTTCCGAAAGGATATTGGGTTTTACTGTGATTTGGATGGGGAAACTCTTATCCGGCAGATACGAAAGAAAGTAGATGAGGAGTTGAGGACAAGTGCTAAAAGAAAAGTTCGATAACTACAAAAGGAATAAGAGAGCATTTTCTATCGTCGAGAGAGCTATTGTCAGGTTGGAAGAAAAGCGTTCTGAAATTCCGGAAGTTTCTATAAAGGTGCAGAAGTCGAGTGATGATTTCCCATATACAGAAGGTCATTTGACTGTAAAGGCATCGGAACCAAAGGCATCTGATAAACTGGAACGGAGGATTTTGGAGAAAGAAAAAAGGAAGAAGCAGCTAGAAGCGGACATTGATGCAGTAGAGGAGTTTATTGGTAATTTGCCAGAAGGGATGGAAAAGGACATTTTTGAGATGGTGTATCTGGATGGGATGACGCAGGAAGATGTTGGAAAGAGTCTGGGATATACAAAAGGTAGAATTTCGCAGATTATTTCAGATATAGTAAAAGATTAAACAAATTAAACATTTGCATATGTTATGATTATGATAGGAAAAAAGCAAGAAGCATTCTTCCATTCAACTTCTCTTTTATCCTTCCTTATAATTTGATGTACATAACAATCAACAGAAGACATTCCTACGGGAGTGTCTTTTTGTTGTATTCTGACGAAAAATGGATTATGATGAAGAAGTGAGTCTTGTCATTGAGTAGGAGGAAAAATAATATGGATTGGAAAGTGTTAATACTTCTTGCATGCGTTGACATTATTTTATGTGTTGTTGGTATCAAGGATAAAGGTAACTTGGGAAAAGGCTGTAAGTATGGAAGAAATGTTTTTGAATTCTTTTTATATTTTGTTGTAATTGGCTGGACGCTTATTCCTTATTTTTTGAACAATATGTCTTTGAAACCGGACGTAGAAGAAATAATGAACCCATTTGTAATTTGCATAAGTGTGTCAGGAATGTGCGATTGCTTAGAAAAAATGTTCCAAAATAGAAAAGATAAGGAGTAAATTTTTTAAAGGACACCTTCGGGTGTCTTTTCTAATAATTAATTTCACAAAAGGAGAGATAGAGAATGAGAGAAAATAGAAATGCAATATACATAACCGCATGTATTGCGGTAGTATCTTTAACGATGGCAGCAGTGATTACATATTGTTCTACAATTCAAAATTTATTTCTGAATGCAGATTTTGCAGTAAACTGCCTTATTGGTATTTTTACAGGTGCGTTTTTGTCACTTATTGCTGCAATTATTAATTATAGAGTTGAAAGACAGCGATTGTTAACGGTAGAGGTTTCTTTCCTTAGTGGATTGATTTTAGAAATAATTCCAATATATTATTTGTTTCAAGGGGGTTACTCAAATTTAGAGCACGAGACAAGGATTATAGATAATATTTATCAGATTATGAATGCGCATATTCATTTAGAACCTAAGGAATTGCAATTTTTTTGCAAAAAATCCAAAATCGAGAAACAACTCGATTACATAATTGATATGTTGATTGAGTTGTTTGCGAAAATAGAAAGCTCCAAAAGAGCAATAGATAGATATGAGTTTCAGATGATTGAAGAAGATGAATTGCAAGATAATCTTCAGGAATTGTATATATATTTAAGGGATTATAAAGGGCAAATATTTACAAACGCATTAGGGGATGAAAGAGATAAGTTGTCAGAACTTGCGAAATTACAATTTTCGCATAAATTGAAAACAAATTTTTAAGATATTTCTGAGCGAGATGAGAGGTGGTGACGTGGCGAATGAAGAAACAAAGCAGAATTATGAGTTAGCCTACAAAGATTATTGTGCCGGCATGAAGTATAAAGAAATTGCTGATAAGTACGGTGTAACTATAAATACAGTAAAGTCATGGAAGACCAGATATAAGTGGTCTAAAGATGAGAAAAAGGTGTGCACACAAAATCAAAAAAGTGTGCATACAAAAAAAGAAGAGAAAAAAGAAGTAAAAGAAGTCTTTGTGGAAGAAGTTGATCAGGTAATGGGAAATCCTGATTTGACTGAGAAACAAAGGCTTTTTTGCATATATTATGTGCGCTGCTTTAATGCTACCAAAGCGTATCAGAAAGCATATGATTGTAGCTATGAGACAGCAGCATCGAACGCGTACCGAATGATGGAAAATGATGGAATAAAAAGCAAAATCCAACAGCTCAAACAGAACCGTCTAAATCGCGAGTATTTTACAGAAGAGGATGTGTTTCAAAAATATATGGATATTGCCTTTTCTGATATTACAGATTATGTCACATTCGGTACAGAAGAGGTGCCGGTTATGACAATGTATGGTCCTGCACAGATAAAAGATGAAAAAACTGGAAAGAAGAAAACACTTACCAAGGTTATAAATACAGTTAGATTCAAGGAGAGCACAAACATCGATGGAACACTGATATCTGAGGTGAAGCAAGGAAGAGATGGGGCAAGCATAAAACTTCTTGATAAGATGAAAGCACTTGATTGGCTTGCTGAGCATATGGACATGGCTACGGAGGAGCAGAAGGTTCGTATTGCATCCATGAAAGCGAAAGCGCAGCTTAATGATGAAGATGAAATTGCAGACGATGGTTTCCTTGAAGCATTAAATGGTGCTGCAGGAAAGGACTGGTCCGATGAAGAAAGTTAGGCAGATTTTTAAATTCCAACCGTTCTCCAAGAAGCAGCGCAAGGTACTAAACTGGTGGTGTGATGCATCCCTGGTAAAGGACTATGATGGAATCATAGCGGATGGAGCTATCCGTTCTGGAAAAACCATCAGCATGTCTCTTTCTTTTGTAATGTGGGCCATGACAAGGTTTAACGGTCAGAATTTCGCTATGTGTGGAAAAACCATTGGTTCTTTCAGGCGAAATGTACTATTTGTGTTGAAGCTGATGCTGAGAAGCCGTGGCTACAAAGTAACAGACCACCGGTCTGATAATCTGGTAGTTATCACCAGAGGAGAAGTAGAAAACAATTTTTATATATTTGGTGGAAAAGATGAAAGCTCGCAAGACCTCATCCAGGGAATTACCTTGGCAGGGGTCTTTTTTGATGAAGTAGCACTGATGCCGGAGTCATTTGTGAACCAGGCAACAGGACGATGCTCTGTGGATGGTTCGAAGTTTTGGTTCAACTGTAACCCAGATGGACCGTATCATTGGTTTAAGGTTAATTGGATAGATAAATCTATTGGATATCTTGGCAAGAAAAAAGCAGATGAATTAGAACAAAAAGCTAGGAAAGAGAACAAAGACTTAGGACTTAAGAAAATCCTGTATCTGCATTTCACAATGGATGATAATCTAAGTCTTTCGGAAACCGTGAAAGCCAGATACAGGTCTTTATATACAGGAGTGTTCTTCCAGAGATACATCCTTGGTCTATGGACGGTTGCAGAAGGCATTATCTACGATATGTTTTCACACACTCGGAATATAGTAAAAGAGATGCCTGTCCCTGAGATTGGAAAATATTACGTGAGTTGTGATTATGGTACGCAAAATGCTACCGTATTTCTTTTATGGAGCAAAGGAGCGGACGGACAATGGTACTGCATTCGGGAATATTATTATTCTGGTCGAGATGAAAGCGCACAAAAGACAGATGATGAATATGCTGCTGATTTAGAGAAGTTTTTAAATGGAATCAGACCATTGGCGGTTATTGTAGACCCGGCAGCAGCTTCTTTTATCGCACTATTAAAAAAGAAAGGCTATAAGGTAAAGAGAGCAAAGAATGATGTTCTTGATGGAATCCGCTTTACGGGAACGAAGCTGAATAATGGAGAAATTATATTTCTGGCATGCTGTGTGAACACCATCAAAGAATTTGCTTCTTACATCTGGGATGCAAAGGCGTGCGAAAGAGGAGAAGATAAGCCGGTTAAGCAACATGACCATGCAATGGATGCGGTCCGATATTTCTGCTATACGATTCTGTTTAAACGTGGTGGTGTAAAGATAAGTTGAGGTGATAAAAAGTGGAGTTAGAAGTTGCTGTTAAACTAATTGAAAAATACGTACCTGGAAATACAGGCTTCATACAAAAAGCGAATACAGCGTATCGATATTACAGGAAGAGAAATGACATTCTGTATGCGGAGAAGGAAGAGGAAAACGGTGAGAATCCTTTAAGAAATGCAGATAACAGAATTCCTAGTAATTTCTATAAATTACTGGTGAATCAAAAGGCAGCCTATATGTTTACGAGTCCTCCTCTTTTTGATGTTGGAAGTGAGGAATCGAACAGGGTGATTACGGACGCACTTGGTGATTCCTTTCGAAAAAAATGCAAGGCATTATGCGTGCAGGCGGCCAATTGTTCTGTTGGGTGGTTACATTATTGGAAGAATGAACAGAATAAATTTAAGTATGCAGTAGTGGATGCCAGGCAGATTGTGCCGATATGGACACGAAATCTGGAAAAGGAACTTCTTGCTGTGTTAAGGGTGTATACCGACATAGATGAAGAAAGCGGAGATACCTATACGGTATACGAAATATGGACGGATAAGGAATGTAGTGCATTTCGCAGAAAGCAGGATGATGAATATACATGCATTCAAGAGTATGTGAGATATACCATTGTGGATGTCGATACGCAGCTTGTGGATAATACCAACATATATCAACATGATTTTGGGGAAGTGCCATTTATTTTCTTTAATAACAATGATGAAATGCAGAATGACTTGGCGGATATTAAACAATTAATTGATTCCTATGACAAAGTTTTTTCTGGATTTATCAATGATTTAGAAGATATTCAGGAACTTATATTTATCCTTACTAATTATGGAGGCGAAGAAAGCAGCTCGTTGGAAATCCTGAAGGAAATGAAACATTCCAAGCTGTTGCAGGTGGACAGTGATGGTGCTGATGATAAATCTGGCATATCTACTCTGTCAATCGAGATACCAGTCGAAGCGAGAAAGGAATTTCTTACAATCACCAGGAAAGCCATTTTTGAACAGGGGATGGGAATTGACCCGGATCCACAGAATTTTGGAAACAGCTCCGGTGTTGCGCTCCGGTATTTGTATTCCCTTTTGGAACTAAAAGCAGGAATGATGGAAACAGAGTTCGCTCCTTCGTTCAGCAGGCTTGTGAAAGCTATTCTTAGGTTTTACGGGAGAAAGACAGATACAGTCAAGCAGACATGGACAAGAACATCTGTGAATAATGACACAGAGCTTGCGGATATTGCTTCTAAGTCACAGGGAGTTATTTCTAAGAAAACCATAGTGAGAAATCATCCTTGGGTGGAGAATCCGGAAGAAGAAATAAAGCTTCTAGAAGAGGAAGAAGCGAAAAGCATGCCACAATTCGATAAGGTGCCAATAGAGGATGATGCGGATGAGTAAGACTGCCGAAAACAAAAATCAGGAGTGGTGGGAAGCCCGCATAGCAAATAATATCTGGAAAGAATATAACAATCTGGAATACAGGAATCGCGAATTACTGAATGTCTTTCAGACCGCCAGTAAGAATATAAGGGATGAACTGTATGAACTGGCCGAGAAATACAGTAAAGATGGTGTTTTATCGAGGACAGATATGTACAGAGAAAAACATCTGCAGAAATTAGAACAAAAGTACCATGAAATGATAGAACAGCTCGGAAACGATACAGAAAAGCTGGCTACCAGGAATATGCAAGAAGCTTTCAAAAATGTAAATCAGATTACCGGAGAATCTATAAATGCAGAAGAATTTGCAACGCCAAACAAAAAGGTCATGAACGCTGTGCTCAAAGAACCATGGAGAGGAAGCAATTTCTCTGCACGATTATGGGGGTCGGAGGAAACCATAGGACAAATGCAAAAGCTGGAAAGAGCTTTGGATGCAGTGCTTACATATGGATTGCAGACAGGGCGGTCTGTAACACAAGTGGCTGTAAATCTTAACAATGTTATGGGAAAAGGCTTCAATGAGTCCCTAAGGCTAGTGCGAACAGAATCTATGCATTATATGAATCAGGCAGCACTTATGAGATATAAGGACAGTGGCATTGACAAGGTGCAGATTATAGCAGCACTGGATGAAAGAACCTGCTCCGAGTGTGGAAAATATCATGAGAAGATATATCCCATTGATAAATGCCCGGTTCTTCCATTTCATCCGAATTGCAGATGTACTGTGATTCCGTACATAGACGATGGAGAAAAGTACACAAAATTGTCAGACACAACGGATAGGTGGGCAGAAGAAGTGAGAAAGGAACTTCACGCAGATGAGTGGTCATTATCACGTAGAACAAAGGAAAGTGCTGTGATTTACGATTCAAATGGGAAATATTTGTTTACTAAGCGTGGAACTGAGAAAGAAATTGTTTTCACAAAGGCTGAAGCCAAGAGGATGAAGCAATGTATTGTTTCGCACAATCATCCATCCGGAGCTTCTTTTTCTATTCCTGATTGGAAACTTTTTCAAGAACTGAAACTACAGGAAATAAGGGCGATTGCAGAGGATAAGGTTTATTATTTGCGGAGAGTAAATGACTTTGAACTGAAAATGTCCGAAGAAGAATTCGAAAACGAGTTGAAAAGAATGAGAAGATCAGTAAGAAGAAAGTACCAAAAAATGTATGAGGGTGGTATAATTAATAAAAAAGAGAGATTATTATTGAGTTCAGATGAATATAATCGAAAAGCTGCAGAAAAGTTTGGCTTTGAATATGGGGAGGAAAGCTTGGATGGGTAAAAGAGTAAAGATATCGGAGATACCACAAGGAAAGACGATTGATGATTATCCGGAAGACACACTTTTCGTTTTGGATGAGGGTGACGAGGATGACTGGAGTGATGTAGAAGATGATGAGGATTAATGCCATCAGTAAATAAATGCTGATGGTATTTCTATATTCAATTTAGGAGGCAATATCCATGAGTGATTTAAAAATTATCTGTACGTGTGGGAAAGAATTTTCTCCTACCAGTAAGATGTTGATAGAACATAAAGAATCGGGTGGTTTGATTGAACTGTATTACTTATGCCCGTATTGCAAAAACAGGCATCATGTGTGCTACATAAATGCAGAGGTTAAACATCTCCAGAAGCTGATAGACAAGGCGAGAGCACAAGACAATGCTGAGCTATGCAGATTGCTCTGCGAGAGAAAAAAGAAAGTAATGGACCAATTAAATAGCAGGCAATAGTTGTAAAGAAACATCGTTCAATACGAACGGTGTTTTATTTATACCCTTTTTTACTGGTTGCAGGGAATAAAGAACAACGATAAATCCCAACACCGAGAGAGTCGGAATATAAAATCTATGGAGGAATTAGGTATGGAATGGTTAGAAGCAATTTTAAAGAGCGCAAAGGTAACAGATGGGGTTCTGGATGTCAGTGCAGCAGTAGATGCAATTAAAAAGGAAATTCCGAACCATTTTGTGGCAAAAACGGATTTCAATGCAAAAGCAAAAGAACTGCAGACTGCGAACGAGACAATCAAAACCCTGAAAAAAGACAATCAGGACAATGAGACATTGCAGAATACTATCAAGGAACATGAGACATTGATTTCTAATCTGCAGAAAGAAAATGCAGACATTAAGAAACAGTACGCACTGGAGGCTGCTTTGTCAGAAGCTGGTTGTTCTGATCCGGGTTATCTTATTTACAAACATGGTGGACTGGAAAAGTTTACGTTTGATAAAGAAGGAAAGCCGGTAGACGCTCAGCAGGTTGCAAAAACCTACAAGGAAACACTTCCACATATCTTCCCAACAGGGCAAAAGAAGCAGATGTACAGTCCTAATGGAGGAACTGGTGGCGATGGTAGCGTCAATCCGTTTGCGAAAGAAACGTGGAATCTTACCAAACAGGGGCAGATGCTCCGTGACAATCCGGCTGAGGCGAAGGAACTTGCAGCAGCAGTCGGAGTAACAATTTAACAAATTACATGTAGAAAGGTTAAAAAGGTGAAAACATGGCAGGAACAACATTATCTGATGTGATTGTACCTCAGTTATTTACTCCATATGTAATCAACAGAACAATGGAGCAGTCTAATTTAGTAAACAGTGGAATTATTGTAAATAATTCCGAATTTGACACATTAGCTTCACAGGCTTCGCCACTGGTTAACATGCCGTTTTTTGAGGACCTTACAGGCGAATCAGAGGCTGTGACAGAAGGAACAGACCTTACGGCAGCAGGTATTAGTTCCAATCAGGATGTGGCTGCAATTATCCGGAGAGCAAAAATGTGGAGTGCGACAGACTTATCAGCCGCACTTGCGGGAAAAGACCCGATGGAAGCGATTGCGTCTTTAGTGGCTTCTTTCTGGGCAAGAGATATGCAGAAAGAACTGGTAGCAATCCTTGCGGGAATTTTTGGAAGTTATACAGATACAAGCGACACAGTTACACCATTAAAAGACAATATCCTTGATATTTCAGGTGGAAGCGGAGCGGCAGCAAAATGGAGTGGAACAGCATTCATTGATGCAGAACAGCTTTTAGGCGATAACAAAACTGCGCTTACCGGTGTCATGATGCACAGTGCTACAGAAGCAGCTCTCAAAAAGCAGAACCTTATTGAAACCGTACAGCCATCCAACGATGTGGCATTTGGTCTGTATCAGGGAAAACGAGTAATTGTAGATGACGGATGCCCAGTAACGGGAAGCAGTTCTAGTCAGGTGTTCTCTACTTTTCTTTTTGGTCAGGGAGCCATTGCGCTTGGAAACGGAAGTCCGGTTGGTTTTGTTCCGACAGAGACAGACCGTGACAAGAAGAAAGGTTCAGGTATCGATTATCTGATTAACAGAAGAACTTCTATTCTGCATCCGCGCGGCATCCAGTTTACAGGTAAGAGTGTGGCGAATGCGAAAACAGGACCGACGCGAGAAGAACTTAAGGATGCAAAGAACTGGAATCCGGTTTATGAACATAAACAGATTCGAATTGTAGAATTTAGGCATAAGCTTTAGGCTTGTGCCTTGCATCCAGGAGGGTAGCGTGGAAGAAAAAATAATAAACAGCTTGCTGCTTCGGGAAGGAATGCCTAAAAGAGAGATTTTGGTGGATATGTTGGAAGATTGCAAATGTGACTTGCAGGACATGCTTCATGTAAAGGAATTGAACGAGTCGCACGCTTCCATTTTGAAGGAAATGGTTTTAATACGTGTCAATCATGATGGCATAGATGGAATATCCAGTGAAAGCAATGGTGGAGTATCCACAGCTTACTTGGATGATTTTCCAAAGTCATTGATTCGTAAGATTCGAAGCAAGCGGAAATTAAAGAGGTGATTTCATGTCGATTGCCAGAGATATGCGCACTTTTATGTTACAGAAGAAATCTGTTTCAAGAGGTCCTTCCGGAGCAAAAAAGGAAGTATGGGATAACCGGGATGAAATTAGGGTAGCTATTTACAAAAGTGATGAGAAGATTATGGCTGCAAGTGAGAAATACAAGGATGCCACACATATTGGCCTTACTTACTGTAAGTCAATAGAGGCTGGCAAATATCGCTTGAAGCTTGGAGAACATTTGTATTATGTGCAAAAAAGCGATCCAAGTCATAGGCTCACGAACCTTATCTTGAAAGAGGTTGATGCGGATGTCTGATAATACAGAGTTTGAAAAAAGTGTGTTGGAAGCTATGGAACAGATTATTAGCCACGCTGCAACAGCTATGGAAACAGCGTGTTTTGTAGTGGAAGCAGAGGCTAAGAAAAACTGTCCTGTCGACATGGGACAGCTAAGAGCTTCCATTACCAGTGATGTTACGATTGATGAAAGTGGTATTACAGGGTATATAGGGAGTAATTTGGATTACGCTCCCTATGTGCATAATGGAACTGGTATTTATGCTTTAGATGGTTCAGGCAGAAAGACACCATGGGGATACGAGGTGAAAGCGGGTAAATACGAAGGCTATTATCGGACGCATGGACAAAGACCAAACCAGTTTCTGGAGAATGCAAAGCTTTCAAAGAAAGATTATATAGAGCAGATATTAGGAGGACAGAATGGAAAATAGCTTAAAAGATTATATTGAAGCGAACATCCCGGAGCTCTCGGGACGTATGTACCCAGTAATGGTAGTTGCCCCGGAAGAAGGAATTAATGTTGCATATACCTTTACAGACATATCTGCAGACCATTTAAATCAAAGTCAACTTACGCTAAATGTCATATGTGACGATTATGATTCTGGAATGGAAATACATCGAAAGATACAAAGTATCCTTGCCATGGAAGAGGACGCTCCATTTGTGGTGTTTGGAAATGTGCGATTTCGTTCAAGATTGTCGTCAGGTGGTGGCAGGATTTACAACGAAGAAATTCAAAAATGGGAACTTAGTAAATATTACATCATTGATTGGAGGATGAAAAATGTCTAGTGAAAAAGATGAAATTATCTTAGGTGCTGGTGAGGTATATATGTATGCCTTTGATGGAGCGGAACTGCCAGAGAACAGCATCATTGAAACGGATGTCCACAATGTGGGGCATTGCAGTGGTGGTTTTACCGTAGACTACAAGCCTACTAAGTACGATGTGCAAAATCAGTACGAGAAGATTGTAAGATCGTTTATCACGAAAGAGGAAATCACAGCAAAGACGGGTATACTTACATGGAATCTGAAAAATCTTGAAATGCTTTCCACCGGAGAGTATAAGGAAGATAAGCAGAAGAAAACAAGGACCTTACTGTTTACTGGTAAAGGAAAATCCTTAAAAACAATTTTACTTCGCTTTGTGCATGAAAAAGAAAATGGAAAGAAGCTTCGTTTTACCATGATTGGACAGGGCGGCTCAGGATTTGCTATTGCATTTGAATCCAAAGAACTTACAATTGATGCGGAAATCAGTGCAATCAGTGTCTTGGATGGATTCCTGGCTAAATTCGAAGAGGAGCTTACGGATGAAGAAGCGGCAGCACTTACATCGGAGTAAGTAATTAAGGGCGGGGGATAACCCCGCTCATTTAAGGAGGAGTGAAATGCTAGATTTAGATAAATATATTAACAATAGTGTTGAAATGAAGATTCATGGTGCAATCATTCATGTGAAGCAACCAAGCGTTTTGCTGATTGAAAAAATTGATAAAATTGAGGAAACGCAGACGAAAGATAACGTAAGAGAAAAGCGGCTGGAGATTGCCATGCTCATGCTTAATTACAACGAGGAAAAAATGGTATTTACTGTAGAAGATTTAAAAGAAATGACGCAGGAAGCAGTTTCTAAAATCATTACAACAATAGCTTCGCTTAGGTATGAGGCAGAGACAGACCCAAACTAAGACTTCCCATTCCGGAGGGAGATATAGGAAAGGCGGTATGCGAGAAATATTTCCCGGTTGAAGAATGGGAAAAAGGATATCAATTAAAAACAGTGATTATTAAGAGAATAAGCGAGTATACAGGGCTTAATTTTAACGAAGTGCTGAATCTCCCGTATTCTTATTTTTTGCTGTTAAACAAGGAAAGCTGGGTAGACAGTTATATGCATTCTGAAAAGGGAATGGATGTCTTGAAGAACCTGTGGAGGTTGCAACAGACGAAAGCAGATGAGAAGGCGGTCAAAAAGTATGTGGGAGGTGAGCAGAAGTGTCAGCAGGAATAGAACTTGCACCTTTGGTTACGAAGATAAAGGTCGATACAAGTCAATTTGAAAAGGACATGGAAAAGGCGGCTCAAAAAGGGAAGCAAGAAGCAGATAAAGTAGAGAAGAGTTTAGCCGGTGTAAGAAAAGCTGGAGAGAGCTTATCGAAAACAGGGAGTCTGCTTACGAAAGGACTCACTGTACCAATTGTTGGACTTGGAACTGCCACTACTAAGATGGCGGTAGATTTTGAAAGTAGTTTTGCAAAGGTCAGTACTCTTCTTGATGATGGAGTTGTAGATTTTTCAGAATATAAGGATGCGTTGATTGAAGGGTCAAATGATACGAAGGTTGCAGTGGATGAGTACTCGGAAGCTGTTTATCAGGCTATTTCCGCAGGTGTGGACCAGAGAAAAGCAGTGGAATTTACAACAGATGCAATGAAGCTTGCGAAGGGCGGTTTTACATCTGGAGCAAGTGCAGTGGATATTCTGACCACAGCGATTAATGGATATAACTTAAGCGCTTCGGATGCAACTAAGCTTTCAGATATGCTAATTACCACACAGAACTTGGGTAAGACAACGGTAGATGAACTAAGCCAGAGCATGGGCAAGGTTATCCCGATTGCCAGTTCCGTAAACTTTGGCATGAATGAACTGTCTGCCAGTTATGCACAGCTTACCAAAAATGGTATTGCAACAGCAGAAGCAGGCACTTATCTAAAACAAATGCTTTCTGAGCTTGGAAAGACTGGAAGTGATGCAGACGAAGCATTGAAAGAGCTTACAGGTAGCGGTTTTGCTGAGTTGAAGCGGCAGGGAGTATCAACATCTGAAATTCTGAATATGATGAGTCAGTATGCAGAAAAAGATGGAAAGACGTTAAAAGATATGTTTAGTTCAGTGGAAGCCGGTTCTGCAGCACTCGTTCTTGCAAAAGGAAGCGGAGTGGAGTATAACCAAATGCTTGATGCAATGAACCAGAGCGCAGGGGCAACGCAAGCCGCCTTTGATAAGATGGATGCCACACCGGCTGAACAGCTTAAAGGAGCTTTGAACGAGCTGAGAAACGCAGGTGTTAAGTTTGGAGTTTCATTTCTGCCTATTTTGACTGATGTAACTACTGCTCTTGGAAAGGCTGCTGATAAATTTGGTAATTTGTCAGACGAGGAACGAAAGCAGATTATTCAGATGCTTGCAGTGACTGCAGCAATAGGACCAATGCTGAAAGCAACGGGAAGCTGGATAGAGACATTTACCAAGCTCGCACCTGCGATTACAAAAGTAAGTACCATACTTGGTCAAAGTGGCGGTGCAGGACTTATAGGTAGTATGGCACAGTTTGCATCGGTTTGCGCACCCCTTGCAATTGGAGCGGCTGCTGTGGGAACAAGCTTGTATGCCATTCACGAGCAAGGACAGCTTATGAATCGTACCGTTATTGAATCTTCGGATGATATGTCTCTCATGGAAAGAGCTCTTGCGAAATTACAGGGTGTTGAAGTGAAATCCAGAGAGGAACTGGAAAAATTAGGTGTGGTTCACAAGGAATTCTCTAAGGATATTAGTAAAGAGTTTCAGAAATCTGTAGAAAAATCTACCGAGGAATTACAGAACTTTAGTGTTTTCTTGCGGGAAATAGGATTGGATGATGTGATTACTACAGAGGAAAGTGATGCATTTGAACAGAGAATTGCGGATATGTGCAATCAGGCAATCAGTACGATACAGAGTAAGAAAGATGAAAGTCAGAGCGCGCTTAAGGAGTTATTTGTAGCAGATGATGGGCTTATTGACGAAAGCGAGCAAAGGGTGCTGGATATTTTATCGGAGTCTAGTGACAAGCAAATTAAGACAATTCAGTTATTGCAGGAGCGAATCTTAGACATTAAGCAAAATGCTCTGGATGAGGGACGGGCACTAAGCGAAGAGGAAATTGCAATAATTGAAGAGAAAACAACCAGGATACGTCAGATTGAGCTGATGGCTGTAGGTGGAACACAGGAAGAGATTTTGTATGCTAAGAAAGAATTTGCCGAAAGGGTAAAGACGCTGGATGCTGAAAGCGCATCAGATTTGCTGAAAGAAAAAGCGAAAGCAAGGGACGAGGAAATTATTCAGATTAAAGCATCTTACGATACCCAAATTGAACTTTTAAAGCAAAAGGCAGCAGAATGCACTGGTGCTGATAAGGAAGAGCTGGAGAAACAGATTGCCAATCTGGAAGAGGACAGACAAAAGAAAATAGATATTCAGAATGAGCTTTACGATGAGTATATGAATATTGTCAAAGAAAAAAATCCTAAGTTGGCTGGTCTTATTGATGAGTATAACGGAGAGATTCTCACAAATGCAGACAAGAAGAGCCAGGAACTATTGGCTCAAATGATGGATAGTTATGACGGACTAAATCAGATTACAGAAAGCGGATGTTATCAAATTTATAACAAGACTGCAGGAATGTGGCAAAATATGAAAGTGACAGTCGATGAAAATACCGGTGCTATTACTGGAATTTACAATGAGTCTGCCGGAATGTGGGCAGGGTATACAGAACAGATAGCTGAGGATACCAAAGAAATGGCAGATTCGCAATCAGATTCATATAAGCAGATTGGCGCTACACTTGGACTGTATGTAGATGAAGGTAAATTAGTTGTGGATGCCAATGGAAATGTTATTGCATCTATGGACGATTTAAAAGAACATACAGATGGAACAAGAACTGGAATTATCAACCTCAATGGCACACCGTATAATATCACTGTAAATAAGGATGGAACAATTTCCGCATTACGGCAAATCAGTGCAGAAGCGGATTATGCTGCAAGAAACAGAACTATTCGGATTGGAGTCGTAGGAAGCAATGTTTCCTCGGGGATTGCTTCAGCGGTACAGAATGCAGTGAGCGGCGCAAGACATTTCAATGGTTTGGATAATGTACCGTATGATGGCTACAGAGCTGTACTGCACAAAGGCGAACGAGTGCTGACAGCAGAAGAAAATAAAAGTTATTCTGCAGAAATTGGCAAGACTGAACAGACTCCAAAAACATTGCATGCTACCTTCCATATTGGAAAACAACAGGTGATGGATGCGATTGTACCGATTGTGGAAGATGCAATAACAGTAAATGCAGAGCTGGCAGAAAGAGGTGTATGATAGTGGAAGATTTGACGTATCAGGTTGGAATCCAAATCGGAGAATTTCATACATGGGAGGATTTCCAGATGTACCTAAATGAGGTGTATTTGGGGGAAACAGTACAAGAACGGTTTACTGCGGATGTTCCGGGATTAGGTACAATTGCATTTGATGATTTTCTGGATTTTCCAACGTACAAGCAAAGAACGCTCAGGTTTTCCTTTGATGTTATTGACAATGGTTTCCCCGGACACTATAGGATTAGCTCCAAAATCAAAAATGCATTCCAGGGAGAAAACAAGAAAATTGTCTTAGATGAAGACTCTGATTATTACTGGTTCGGCCATGTTTCAGTAGATACGCATAAGAAAAATGCGGTTGCAAGTACAGTCATTGTTACTTGCACAGTAAATCCATATAAGATGAAAAACGAGTTGACTATAGTAAAATCTGTAATCAGTGGCGAAGCTCAAATTATCTGCAGTAATGAAGGAAAAAGTGTAGTTCCAACCATTATTGCTGACAGCGACTTTAGAGTAGCATTTGAAGGAACATCTTACGTGGTAAAGGCTGGAACAACGTTGCATCCGGATATGTTATTTCAACCGGGAGATAATATATTGGATTGTTACGGAAATGGAACGATTACTTTTGAGTATCGGGAGGGAAGTTTGTAATGTACAAGGTATATTTAGATGAAAAACTATTATATCATCCCAACATGGAAGAACTTTCTTTAGGAAGGGCAAAAGTAAAAGTGGAACTCAATAAAGCAGGTAGTTTTGATTTCACTATATATAAAGCAAATAATAGGTATTCTGATATTAAGAAAAAGAAGTCCATCGTTACCATTTACAATGAGGACAGACGCTTATTCCGTGGACGTGTTTTAAATGTCAAGAAAGGATTTTATAATCAGTTGCAAGTAACCTGTGAAGGGGAACTTGCTTTTTTGTTGGATTCTATGGTGCGACCTTATGAATTCAAAGGAAGAGTGGAGGAATATTTCCGGTTTTTAGTTGAATCCCACAATACCCAGATGGATGATGAGGCGCGCAAGTTTAAAATCGGACGTTGCACCGTTAAGGACCCGAACGATTATATAGTTCGGGCAAATACCGGAGTAAACGGTTATTCAAAGACTCTGGATGAAATGAAAGAAAAACTGGTTGAGAAGCTTGGCGGTTATCTCTGGACAAGGGAAGAATCGGATGGAATTTACATTGATTACTTAGAAGATTTTGAAACCATGAACAGCCAGTCGGTGGAATTTGCCAAGAATCTCCTTGATTTTGAGGAAACCATAAAAGGGCAGGACATTGTGACTGCCATTATTCCGCTTGGCGCAAAGCTTAAGGACGAAAACGGGGAAGAAATAGATGAACGTCTTACCATATCCTCGGTCAATGATGGAGTGGATTATGTATACAGTCCAGAAGCGGTGGAAAAGTATGGTTATATCTTTGAAACCGTTACCTGGGACAATGTGGCCTTGCCGGAAAACCTGCTCCGCAAAGGAAAAGAGGAACTGCAGAACCACATCAACCTGACCCGTACTATAGAATTGCAGGCAGTAGACCTCCATAACATGAATCTGGACATCCAGAGCTTTGGACTTGGCAATTACACGAAGGTAATTAGTAAGCCTCATGATTTTAATGAGATGCTGCTTACAAGGAAGCTGGATATTAATCTACTGGACCCGTCCGATGGAAGCCTGACTCTTGGTGATGAGAGAGTCACTTTTGTAGATAAACAGGTGGAGGCTTCCAACAAAATCAACCAGACCATTAAGACAGTGGAGAAGATAACCTCGGATTATGAAATCAATAAGGAAAAGGTAGAGAAGCGGATTGAAAGTATTGAAAATAAGCTGATGCTGGAGCTTGCAGCGAACAGTGGCACGTACCAGAAAATTGCATCTGATGGGACAGTGTCACCGGACTACACGAAAACTCCGCTTAGCCTGACTCCTGTTGTACGATTTAAGAATGTTGAGGTTAAGGACAACCTGCGCATCATCTGGAAGCGAAAAGCGGAAACTGCCGAGGAATCCTTGTTAGATGGAGAAACTGTTACGGATGGTGTTTTGACGGTGAAAAACAACTTAAATGTGGATAGTGTGCGATATATTTGTTATGCAACTTATACGGTATCTGAAACCGAGAAATATGTAGCAAACGGATATCTGGACTTTGTAAGAGTCAGAGATGGAACGGAAGGAAGCAAGGGCGAGGATGCGATTATGCTCTACATAGATTCAAGTAACGGAACAACATTTAAAAACAGTGACGTAGCAACCATATTTACAGTGAGCATATATGTTGGAGGATTGGTTATTGATAATTCGGAAAAATTAAAAAAAGTATTTGGCGAACATGCACATTTGCAATGGCTTGTGAAAAAGCATGGAGATACAGAATTTACAGAGATACCAATGGACGATCCAAGGCTAAATGATAATGGTTTTTTGTTTACTATTACAGCAAAAGATATAAGGTTTAAAGCAGTGTTTAACTGTGAACTGAATATTTAGGAGGAATAAAAATGGCAATTAAGGCAGTAAATCAGATTGATGTAATCGACTTAACAGACGGGTATTCCGTCATTCTTACAAATGACAACTATACGTTTTTGGGGACAACAACTGCAGTGAACGGAACGCAAACAACAAGCACGAAAGTAATGGCACTTCGAGGTAACGAGCAGGTGCCTTGTAAGATTGGAACAATTAGCTGCCCAACAGGAATCAGCGCAGTCAGTGACGGGAAGACACCAGAACCAACCATTACTATCACAGCTACTTCCGCGTTAACACAGAGCGGCACGATCACTATTCCAATTATTGTTGATGATGACATTACTATAAATAAAACATTTAGCTACTCCATTGCTTTTAGAGGAGCAACAGGAGCTAATGGCACCAGTGTTACGGTAAAGAGCACGTCTGTTACTTATCAGGTAGGAACAAGTGGTACAGATAAGCCGACTGGCACATGGTCTACAACAGTTCCGTCTGTTCCGAACGGTCAGTTTTTATGGACTAAAACGGTGGTGGAATATTCTGATGGTAAAAAAACAGAAGCATACAGTGTGTCATATAAAGGAACAAACGGCACTAATGGCTCAAATGGTGCAAGCGTTACTGTAAGTTCAACTTCTGTAACATACCAGGTTGGCACAAGTGGAACTACTAAGCCAACAGGAGAATGGAAAACTGAAGTGCCTAATGTACCAAATGGACAGTATCTATGGACCAAGACTGTTGTTAAGTATTCAGATGGTAAGTCTACTGAATCATATTCTGTATCCTATAAAGGCACAAACGGTACGAATGGTACAAATGGTAAGGATGCTATTACAATGGCAATCACTTCAAGTGGTGGGACAATCTTCAAGAATACTGCCATTGCCACAACCTTAACTGCTCACGTCTACAAGGGCGGAGTTGAAATGACAGGAGCTAACTTAACAGCTCTTGGAACAATCAAATGGTACAAAGACGGTGGCACAACTGCTGTAGCTACTGGTTCTTCTTTCACAATTAGTGCAGGAGACGTGTCTAACAAGGCTACATTTAGTGCTCAATTGGAGGGATAAGTGTGACAGTTAAAGCAAGTGCATCAATCACTTTGATAAGGGTAAATGATGGCGCTAAAGGAGATAAAGGAAAAGATGCTGCCATTATCTCCAAAACAGAGCCATCGGACAAAACTTATCTATGGTGCGATACATCGGTATCACCGCCAATGCTTAAGCAATGGAATGGGGAAGAATGGGTTATTGTAAATGATAACGCAGAACAGATTAC
Organism: uncultured Bariatricus sp.; assembly: GCA_934307065.1. Lineage (GTDB taxonomy): Bacteria > Bacillota > Clostridia > Lachnospirales > Lachnospiraceae > Allocoprococcus. The sequence goes on from CAKRCD010000005.1 coordinate 60,060, forward strand.
CCAGATTTACAAAGAGATTACCAACTCTATCACGCAGTCTAGCGAAAACATTATGATGCAGGTTGGAGAGAAAACGTACTCCAAAGAAGCGGTGGACCGGCTTTTAAGTGATATGAACACATCCTTTGAGCAGACCAAGAACTCTTTCAATTTTGAGTTTAATCGGTTTCAGACTGCGCTTAATGACTTGTCCAATAGCACAGATACAAAGTTTGAGAACACGAGCAAATATATACGTTTTGTCGATGGAGAAATCTACATCGGTGTAGAAGGTAATCCAATTATGCTACGTCTAAGAAACGACCGTCTCTCATTTTTGGAAAACAATGCAGAGGTAGCTTATATCAGTAACCGTACATTGTATTTTACACATGCCGAAGTATTAAAAGATTTAAAGATTGGTAGGTTTGCCTGGGTGGCAATGGATTCAGGTTATATGGCATTAAAACTTGTAGAATAGGAGGGAATGAAATATGCCAACTATTGGTGGAAGTATAGGAAAACCAGACGGTGGGTTTTATTTGGGCGCAGATTTTTATTATACGCAAAGTATCGATGGCAATAGCACCACTATTACAAGTATCGCATCAAAGGTTACAAAAAATAGAAGTACATATAAACCGTATCACTTAAGTGGAAAATCGGCTACATTGTTGGTACAGTATCAAGATGATGCAGGAAATTGGATAACAGCTGCAAATTTATCAGATGCTTCTGGTTATGATATGCGTAATGTTAATACTATTACGTTGGTATCGGGGTCAAACATTGTGATTCCTCATAAATCAGATGGTTCACAAAAGATATGGATTCAATTAACTGTTGACGGAAAACTCAGTAACTACTATCCATATGGTACGGTATCGGACTATTTTGAATTACCGACTATTCCAAGAGCTACTACACCAACACTAAATCCATCGACAGTAGAAGTTGGTAAAAGCATATCAATAAGTCTACCTAGGGCAAGTAATAATTTTACCCACAAACTATACCATGGCTTTTATGATACTACATGGACTGAATTCGCATCTGGAGTAGAAACGTCTGCTACTTTAGTGGTGCCGATTAGTTGGGCAAATAAAATGACGGATTGTGCTACGTCATGGGGCCAAATTAAATGTGAAACATATAGTGGAGATACGTATATCGGAGAAAAAATAGTACGATTTAATGTAGAGCTCCCCGAAACTATGGTCCCAACCGTAGATTCAATTAGCATTTCGGAAGGTGTAGAGGGATTAGCTGCTAAATTTGGGGCTTATATTCAGAACAATAGTAAACTTCGAATAGTCAGCTCCGGAACAGGCATAATGGGTAGCACAATTACTACGTATAATGTTGAAGTTCTTGGTATGACATATACTGGAGAAGATATTATAACTAATGTTATTAATCAATCCGGAAATATTGACGTTAAGGTTACTGTGACAGATAGCAGGGGGCGCAAAGGAAGCAAAACCACTACTATACCTATAACTGCATATTTTCTGCCTACTATTGTATCGTTTACTGCGTTTCGAGCAGACAGCTCTGGGAATGAAAAGAATGGTAGTAAGAATCTGAAGTGTGTGTATAACTTCAAAATAGCGCCATGTGGAAACAAGAATAATAAGAATTTTAAAATTGAATATAAGAAAACATCTGCATCTATGTGGACTACCGTTACCAGCGGTGCTGTGTATGAAGCAAATACCAGTTGCATGAAAAATGACATTCTACAATTGGAGTATGCGTATGAAGTGCGTTTAACCCTTACTGATTATTTCGGAATACCTGTAACGTATACAGTTAAAGTTGGTGCCGAAGTAGTTCCGATTGCAGTATATCCAAACGGAAAAGGAATTGGCTTTGGTGGTTATCCAACAGGAGAAGCTTTTCAGGTGTTTATGGCAGCACAGTTTTATAAAACACTTACTTTGATGGATGTGGATGGGGATGGAACAAACATTAATTTAGTCGATAGATTAGCGCAGATAAATAACAATTTAAATGTCAAAGAATATGCTTCCAGTGATTTTAACTTCAATTCTTTTTATGAAATTATGGAATTTCAATGTTTTAAATTTGGAAGGATTGTGTTTTTGAACATAGAATTGTATATAAAATCTGGCACAATCGTTGCTTCAAATACTGTATATAGTTTTAATTCAAAGGCGATGCCAACAGAAGTAAGACCAAAGAAAAACACCTTACTCCAAGGATATTGTTGTGACGGCGACTTTGGAAACGCAACTCAAATCAGCGCATACATAGATAAAGATACTGGGTTTATACGATATTTGTTACCAACTGCAAAATCTTATATCGCTGTTCAGGGTTTCTGGCTAATCGACTCTTAATCAGTTGTTTTTGTATACCTTACGGTAATAAATTTTACCCAGTTATCGTTCCATCCACTGTCAGCATACAAGTAAAAATTTGTCCTATCAACAGCGACAGACCAATTGTTTCCGCTCCCGGTTTTGCCATAGTACATACCGGATATAACCGGAACAGAATATCCATTTGACAATGCCTGCATATACGAGTTAGATAAGTCAATCCATATGTTGTCTACGTTGGATATGCTATGCAGCTTACTTATCACTGTATTAGATAGAATAGTATCAAATTTAAAGGTTTTTGTATAAATCGGTTTTCCTAAAAAGAGTTCATGCGTTTTCGTTTCTTCGCTTGACATGGCAATGAAGTTATCATCTATTTCGTTTAATCTATTTAACAAATTAATGTTTGTCTTATAGAGGAGGGAAGTACACATATGGAAATAAGAGCAAGACCGAGAGGTCTTATTTTTTTTGTAGAAAAAGAAAGGAGAGAAGAAGTGGCAAACTTATTATTGCAAACATATACTATAGCACTCCCAATCCTACTCGGATATATTGTCTGGCTTTTGCAGGAGCAGAAGAAAAGGCAGGTACTGGACGCAAAGGCGCGTGACGAACGGATTGCGGAAGAGTACAAAAAAAGAGATGCCAACAGCGAGGGAACAATGCTGTTATTAAGAGTCCAACTTATCGAGTATCATGATAAATACATGGCACTCGGTAGCATCCCATCCTACGCTTATGAAAACTTCTGTGAAATGTACAAGGCATATCACAATCTTGGTGGGAATGGCATGGTTACAAAAATGAAACAGGAAATAGAAGAATTACATTTAAGAAAGAAAGGGGATTAACCATGGAACAGATTATTAATTATGTAAAACCGGAGCTAGTTGTTGTAGCAGTTGTGCTGTACTTTTCGGGTACTGCCATTAAAAAGTCAGAGTCTATTAAAGACAAGTATATCCCGATCCTGCTTGGAGTAGCCGGGATTTTGATTTGCGGTATCTACGTAGTGGCAACCTGTAGCCTGTCTGGGACGCAGGACATTGCTATGGCATTATTTACTGCAATTGTACAAGGCATTTTGGTGGCGGGTTTAAGTACATATGTAAACCAGTTGATTAAACAGTTGAATAAAGAAAATTAGTTGATACATGAGGGCGAGTAACATCGTCCTCTTTTTGCGCGGGCGCAAGAAAGGAGAATTATTATGGCAGCATATAATGTACACGGTGGACACTCTCTGATTTGTAGGGGAGCATCTGGCTTATTGGATGAGGTAAATGAAGACAGAAAAGTAAAGAATAAAGTTATTGAATATCTGAGAGTTGCAGGTCATACAGTCTATGATTGTACGGATGATGCAGGTAGAACACAGGCACAGAACTTATCTAACATTGTACGTAAGTGTAACGCACACTCAGTGGATTTGGATATTTCCATCCACCTTAATTCAGGACGTAATGATTATGTTGGTGATAACAGCACCGGTGGAGTAGAAGTATGGAACTATGATTCCAGAACAGCTGAAATCTCTGACCGGATTTGCCAGAATGTAGCAAGTGCCTTAGGTATTAGAAATCGCGGAACAAAATATATGCCTCAGTTATACGTTCTTGCCAATACAAAAAGTTTGGCATTATTAGTAGAATGTTGTTTCGTAGATGATAAAGACGATGCCAATTGTTGGGATGCGGATAAGTGTGCGAAAGCTATTGCTGAGGGAATTATGGGGAGAAGCGTAGAAATAATTGCTGATTCAAGTACCAGTCCGGCACCAACTACCCCATCCGCTCCAGTAACCTCTACTGGCAAGATTGACGTTGCACATCAGGTAATGGCAAAAACCAAAGGATGGCTTTCGGAAATCCTGAATTTCAATAACATCAATTCCAACGGCTATTCCGGTTATTTCGGTTTCCCGATGTTGGCATTCCGTGCCAAAACCAAAGGTGATGCATCTGAGGTGGGTTATCTGGAGTACCGGGCACATAAAAAAGGCGGAAGTTGGTATGGCTGGCAAAGAGACTACAACAAGGATTCTGCAGGCGATACCTTTGCCGGAGATGGCAAGTCAGAAATAGACGGTATCCAGATGCGTATTGTAGGAATCTCCGGCAGACATGTGCGTTACAGAGTCCACGTTATCGGTAAAGGATGGCTTGGATGGATTACAGACTATGGAGATGGTAATGACGGATATGCAGGCTGGTTCGGCTATGCGATTGACGCAGTGCAGGTAGAAGCCGCATAACGATAAAATTCGATAGATTTCGGTGTATTTCGACATTTTTCGATGAGAGTGGAGCCTTGCTGTAAGTTGGCATGCAGGGGAAAGCTCTTCGCATAGAACTTGGCAGGGGAAAGTTTACAAATGGAATAAATAAAGGTGCCGAAAATCGACACCCGTTGTTTCCGTAGCGGGAATCGAACCCGCATCTGATTGTTAGTTAGACAATTGCTTTATCCATTAAGCTATACGCCTTTATAGGTTGTACTAAAGTACATATTGATAATATCATTTTTTAGGAGTAATGTCAAATTTCCTCTTGACTTTTGGTCGACCATAAGTTATAATAAAGACAGTTAAGGAAGAGACTTAACGAATAAGGCAGGCAAGGAGCCGGAAAGGAGATAAGATGGAAGAGCAGATGACAGATTATCAGTTTCAGACAATTCTAAAGATGATTCTTGAAATCCTTGATAATTGCAAGGATGTCGAGGAAGCTAAAGAAAAAGTAAAAGCCTTGCTTAATAAATAAGCAAGGCAAGCAAGTAAACGCAGGCGGTACTTGCCACCGTCTGCACCCAATTAAATTTTAGCACAGGTTGGGAAAATCGGCAAGAGTCAAGAGGTGAGAACAGTAGAAAAAAAGAAAATGGGACGTCCAACGGAGAATCCTCGCACAGAAAAAATCGGTTTTAGGATGTCAAAAATGGAAATAGAAGATATTCAAAAATGTGCAGATGCTATGAATACGCAGCGCGTTAATGCTGTTACAGAAGGAATACGTCTACTTAAAGAGAAACTAGGAATATAAAAAAACAGGGATTGCCACCGACCAAAGTACGCAACCCCTGTAATGCAATTACCACCGACAAGCGGAGGATGATTATATTATACATTTTCCTTGTCGGTAAAACAAGGAGGAAAATAAAATGCAGTTACCAGAAACTATAGAATTTGAAGGAACAAGAGTTTTGACCACTCGTCAAATTGCAGATGCTTATGAGACAAAAGAGATTCAGATACATCAGAATTTTAAAAATAACAGGATGAGATTTGTTGAAGGAAAGCATTATATATCATTGTCTGGGGACGAGTTAAAGACATTCAAGAACCACCTAGAAAAAATCGAGGTGGTCAAAAGCAGGACTTCACACCTGTATCTCTGGACAGAGAAAGGCGCTTTACTCCATGCAAAATCCTTGAACACGGATAAGGCATGGGAAGTATATGATTACTTGGTTGATTTCTATTTCCGGGCAAAAGAAGAACCGAAAGAGACAAAACCTGCGCCTGCTGAGACAAAGCCAGTTGTGAAGAAAGATGAACAGAAGCTTCCAAAGATTGATAATCCTATTCGGGTATTTAAAGTTTTGCTCCAGGTAGCAGAAGATAAGGGGATTAAAGTATCATCATATCCATTTAAATGCTTTGACAGTAGATTACATGGAGATGTAATTGGAATTAGAACAGATGTTACAGTAGAAAAAGCGTGCTATGAGCTTGCATGGGAGTTGTCGCATTCATTTATTCATTACAAAGATGGAGATATGATTAATAGTCCGTTGGCAAAAGATTACAACGAACAGGCAACACGAGCAGCAGAAATGATTTTGAAAATATTAAATGTAAAAATGAGTCAGTTGTAAACGGTCCACAGAAAAACAAGTTTCTTCCTATTATAAAGGATTCTATTCTATGTTATTGTAATCCGGTGGACCGGATGGAGAATTAGCTGCGTCCATGCGTTATTTATCACAGAGGTACACCATGCCGTACAAAGAAGTGACAGGAATTTTAACCGATATTGGCACAGAGGAGCTTGCCCACATGGAAATGATATGTGCCATTGTTTATCAGCTTACCAAGGATTTATCTCCGGAGGAAATTAAGGCTTCTGGTTTTGATAAATATTATGTGGACCACACACTTGCACTTTGGCCGCAGGCAGCCAGTGGAGCACCGTGGACAGCAACTTATTTTCAGTCTAAGGGTGACCCGATTACAGATTTACATGAAGATATGGCCGCAGAACAGAAAGCACGGACTACCTACGATAATATTCTCCGCCTTATCAAAGACCCGGAAATCTGCGACCCGATTCGTTTCTTAAGACAGAGAGAAATTGTTCATTATCAACGGTTTGGCGAGAGTCTCAGAGTTGTTCAGGAACATCTGGACAGCAAGAACTTCTATGCATTTAATCCAGAATTCGACAGAAAATAAAATATGACGAGAAGACCTCAAAGACCACTGTCCGGAAAGGACGGTGGCCTTTTTGTCTCTACATATCTAGCAATAGTGTGGATTATCACGAAGAAAATCTGCCAATATTGAAATAAATTCACTGGCAGTGGGCCGCTCATATAGCGGGTACCCAAGCAGTTCAGACAAAATGCTGTCATCATATTGATTCCAATAACTTCTGATTAGTGTGCGAAGTGCGGCCTCCACACAAGTTCTGGAGACACCGTATTGAATGGCAATATCTGTGTAAAGTCCCTTTGTGACATTCAGAGAATAAGCACTATTGCTCACTGTTAGAGCGATACCATAAGCAAAATATGAATATCCGGTATAATTGGATTTCATTCCTATTTTGCGTAATAGGTTTAACGTGGACTGCATAGTCACCTCCCTCAGGCCTTATGAATAACATACTAATAGAATACCCTAAAAGCAAGAAAATTTGGAAAATTCGATAAAGTTCGACATCTTTCGACAAAGAAAGACATTCTAGAGAATATTTCTGCTTGTAAAAAAAGGATATGAGGAGTGGTGCATATGGAATTGCCGGTTATATTGCCGGGAGAATATCAAACGTTGTGCAGACTCAGTGTAAGAAATGGGGCGGGGCTTAATTTTCCAAAGCAGGAACACCGGCTTCCTGCATATGAACGAATTTCAATCAAAGAGGTAAAATATTTGAGTGTGTCTGTCTGGGGAAAGACGAAAGAAGGATGGATATGCATGTATATGAACCATACATTTTACGTGGAAAAATGTAGAAAGTATGAAACAGTGAAACCAGACATAGTTTTATGAAAATTTGTTGTTATACATCTGCAGCGAAAAAGGGAAGTCAAAATGACTTCCCTCTACATAAATTCTATTTATTATTTTTTTCAACTTCTGCAAGTCTCATTGCACGAACTTTTAACGGAAGTCCGAATAATGTGATGAATCCAGATGCGTCATTGTGGTCATAGAGGTCACCGGTTGTAAAGCTTGCCAGTGATTCACTGTAAAGTGAGTATGGAGAAGTTGTTCCGGCTTTGATGATGTTACCTTTGTAAAGCTTGAATTTTACTTCACCTGTTACATATTTCTGGGTAGATGTTACGAAAGCAGTAATTGCTTCACGGACTGGTGTAAACCATTTTCCTTCGTATACAACCTGAGCCAGACGGTTTCCGAGGTCTTTTTTCAAATCCATAGTAGCGCGGTCAAGAACCAGTTCTTCCAACTGTTTCTGAGCTTCCATCAGGATAGTTCCACCCGGAGTTTCATAAACACCACGGGATTTCATACCAACAACACGGTTTTCTACAATATCACAGATACCGATTCCATGTTTACCGCCAAGTTCATTTAAAGTACGGATGATATCAGCAACTTTCATTTCTTTTCCGTTTACTGTTTTCGGAACGCCCTGTTCAAAGGTCATGGTTACATATTCGGCTTCATCCGGAGCATGTTCCGGAGAAACACCGAGAACCAGCAGATGGTCATAGTTTGGTTCCAGTGACGGGTCTTCCAGTTCCAGACCTTCATGGCTGATGTGCCATAAGTTACGGTCACGGCTGTAGCTGTGGCTTGCGTCAAATGGAAGATTGATGCCATGTTTCTGACAGTATTCGATTTCATCTTCACGGGACTGCATGGTCCATACATTTGTCATTCTCCAAGGAGCAATGATTTTGATGTCAGGAGCAAGTGCTTTGATTCCGAGTTCGAAACGAATCTGGTCATTTCCTTTACCGGTAGCACCGTGACAGATAGCAACAGCGCCTTCTTTTCTTGCAATTTCCACTAATTTTGCAGCGATACCAGGACGAGCCATAGCAGTTCCAAGTAAATATTTATTTTCATATACAGCACCGGCCTGTACACAAGGGATGATGTAGTTCTCAGCGAAATCATCCGTAATATCTTCTATATATAATTTAGAAGCACCGGATAATTTTGCTCTTTCATCCAATCCTTCTAATTCTTCGCCTTGTCCGCAGTTGATACAGCAGCAGATAACTTCGTAATCAAAGGTTTCCTTTAACCAAGGGATAATTGCGGTAGTATCAAGACCGCCAGAGTAAGCTAAAACAACTTTTTCTTTCATTATATATATGCCTCCTACAAAATATGTCTGAATAAGTACATGATTCACTATACACCACTATTAATATTTATGCAAGAAAAAAATGAAAAAATGAAAAAAATAAAGAAAAATTTGAAAATTATATTGAATATACGGTGCATAGTGTGTATAATTATGCAAATAAAAAGGTGCTTTCCTTTGAACAAAAATGGGTGTATACTAATGTACAGCAATTTACAGGAAATGGAAAAGCCGGAAAGGTGATAGAAGTGATTAAAGCAGGAATTATTGGTGCTACCGGATATGCAGGGGCAGAACTGGTACGCATTTTAATGGGACATAAAGAAGTAGAAATAAAATGGTTCGGTTCAAGAAGTTACATTGATCAGAAATATGAATCTATATATCAGAATATGTTTCAGATTGTAGATGCAGTCTGCATGGATGATAATATGGAAGAACTGGCGGAGCAGGTGGATGTTATTTTCACGGCAACGCCTCAAGGCTTTTGTGCATCTATGATGTCAGAAGAAATTCTGAAGAAAACAAAGGTGATTGATTTAAGTGCGGATTTCCGTATGAAAGATGTAGATATATATGAGAAATGGTATGGAATAGAACACAAGAGTCCGCAGTTTATTAAGGAAGCAGTGTATGGCCTTTGCGAAGTGAACAGAGAGGATATCCGCAGTGCGCGTCTGGTGGCAAATCCTGGCTGTTATACAACCTGCTCGATTTTGACGGCTTATCCGCTTGCCAAAGAGGGGCTGATTGACATGAGTACTTTGATCATTGACGCAAAATCAGGAACTTCCGGAGCAGGACGAAGTGCCAAGACAGCAAACTTGTATTGTGAAGTCAATGAGAATATGAAGGCTTATGGTGTGGCAACTCACAGACATACACCGGAAATAGAAGAACAGCTTGGTTATGCAGCAGGAGAAAAAGTTGTGCTGAACTTTACACCGCATCTGGTTCCGATGAACCGTGGTATTCTTGCCACAGAATATGCAAAGCTGACAAGAGAAGTTTCTTATGAAGAAGTAAAAGCAGTTTATGAGAAATATTATGGAAATGAATATTTTATCCGCGTTTTAAATGAAGGCATTTATCCGGAAACCAAATGGGTAGAAGGAAGCAATTTTGTGGATATCGGATTTAAAATAGATACACGGACAAACCGTATTATTATGATGGGAGCCATCGATAATCTGGTAAAAGGAGCGGCAGGACAGGCAGTACAGAATATGAATCTGATGTTTGGATTTGAAGAAAACGAAGGCCTGAAGCTGGTTCCGATGTTCCCGTAAGCATGACGTTTCAGCGTTTGCGTGGAAGAAAGATTAGGAAGGATTTTAAAGAGAATGAAGGCAACAATTCGGGCGATGAAAATAGAAGATTACGATGGAGTCTATGCACTGTGGAATCATATCAAGGGATTTGGCATCCGCAGCATTGACGATTCCAGAGAAGGAATCAAGCGGTTTCTTAAGCGGAATCCTACCACAAGTGTTGTGGCAGAGGAAGACGGAAAAGTCATAGGCGGCATTCTGTGCGGGCATGACGGAAGACTGGGATGTATGTATCATGTCTGTGTAGACCCGGCATACCGCAGACAGGGCATTGGGAAAGCTATGGTGGTGTATGCCATGGAAGCTTTAAAAGCGGAGCATATCAATAAAGTAACACTGATTGCATTTACACAGAATGATATTGGAAATGCCTTTTGGAACACCATTGGCTGGACCAAAAGAGAAGATTTGAATTATTATGATTTTACGTTAAATGAGAAAAATATTACGGCATTTATCGAAGAAGGGTAGGAAAGTAAGATGAAAATAGTAGAAGGAGGCGTGACTGCGGCAAAAGGATTTGAAGCAGCAGCCACAGCAGCACAGATTAAATACAAAGACCGTACAGATATGGCAATGATTTACAGTCAGGTGCCTTGTGTATGTGCAGGAACATTTACCACAAATGTTGTGAAAGCAGCCTGCGTAAAATGGGACAAGCAGGTGGTAGAAAGCGGAAAGAAGGCGCAGGCAGTTGTAGTCAATTCCGGAATTGCCAATGCATGTACAGGGGCAGAAGGATTTGGATATTGCAAGGACACTGCGGATGCAGCAGCAAAGGCATTGCAGATTGATGCGGATGGTGTGCTGATTGCATCTACAGGGGTAATTGGAAAACAGCTTCCGATTGACCGGATTACCGCAGGAGTGGAGGCACTTGCAGCAAAGAAAAATGATTCGATTGAAAATGGGACAGAGGCTTCCAAGGCAATTATGACAACCGATACGGTCAATAAACAGATTGCAGTGGAATTTGAAATCGGAGGAAAAACAGTTACCATTGGAGGTATGTCCAAAGGTTCCGGTATGATTCATCCGAATATGTGTACCATGCTTGGATTTATCACAACGGACGCTGTTATTTCCAAAGCGGCTTTGCAGAAAGCGCTGCGAGATGATGTGAAAGAAACTTACAACATGGTTTCCGTAGATGGAGATACTTCTACCAATGATACGGTGCTCCTGCTTGCAAATGGACTTGCAGAAAATGAAGAAATCACGGTGGATTCAGAATCTTATCGGGTGTTTGTGGAAGCCCTTCATGAGGTAAATGAGTATCTTGCAAAAAGAATGGCAGCAGACGGAGAAGGAGCCACCTGTTTATTTGAAGTAGATATTATAAATGCAGATACAAAAGAAAATGCAAAAAATCTTGCAAAATCTGTGGTATGCTCCAGCCTTACCAAGGCTGCAATTGCAGGACATGATGCAAACTGGGGAAGAATCCTCTGCGCCATGGGGTATTCAGGTGTGCAGTTTGATCCGGAAAAGGTTGATTTATTCTTTGAAAGCAGTGCAGGCAGAATCCAGATTATGAAGGATGGTGTGGGAACCGATTTCAGTGAGGAAAAAGCCACAGAAATCCTGTCACAGTCTGAAATCAAAGCCATTGCCGACGTGAAGATCGGAACCGCAAGTGCAACGGCATGGGGATGTGACCTGACACATGAGTATGTCACGATTAATGCAGACTACAGAAGCTAAGGAGAAGAATCATGGATAAAGATATGCAGCAGTATCTGGATAAGGCAGAGGTATTGATTGAAGCCCTCCCATATATTCAGAAATTTAACCGTAAAATCATTGTAGTAAAATATGGCGGAAGTGCCATGGTGGACGAAGAATTGCAGAAGAAGGTCATCAAAGATGTAACCCTTCTGAAGCTGACCGGATTTAAGCCGATCATTGTACACGGTGGCGGAAAGGAAATCAGCCGTTGGGTAAATAAAGTGGGAATGGAGCCGCGTTTTGTAAACGGTCTTCGTGTAACTGATGAAGAAACCATGGAAGTTGCGGAAATGGTACTTAATAAAGTAAATAAAAATCTGGTTCGCATGGTGGAAGAATTAGGTGTCCGGGCTATCGGAATCAGTGGAAAAGACGGTGGTCTGCTCCGAGTAGAAAAGAAATATTCCGAAGGAGAGGACATTGGGTTCGTAGGTAACATCAGAGAAGTGGATGCCACAATTTTAAATGATTTGTTAGAGAAGGATTTCCTTCCTATTATTTGTCCGATTGGCATGGATGATAATTACCAGACCTACAACATTAACGCAGATGACGCTGCCTATGCCATTGCTACAGCAATGAATGCGGAAAAGCTGGCATTTTTATCGGATATTGATGGAGTATATAAGGATTATGAGGACAAGGATTCTCTGGTATCCAGACTGACTGTGAATGAGGCAAAAGAATTATTAGAAACAGGCGGTATTCAGGGTGGTATGCTTCCGAAGCTCCAGAACTGTATTCATGCCATTGAAAACGGAGTATCCCGTGTACATATTCTGGATGGCCGAATTCCACATTGTCTGCTTTTGGAAATATTTACCAATAATGGAATCGGAACCGCCATTGTGAAGGATGAAGACCAAGAATAGAAATTGGAATTGAAAAAGACAGTAAAGCAGATGAAAACTGTAGAACAGAAAGAAGGATAAGCATGACAAATCAGTATATGACTGACACAGAAGAAGGATTGTTGAAAACATATAACCGTTTTCCGATTGTACTGGACCATGGGGAAGGCATGTATCTATACGACACAGATGGAAAGAAATATCTGGATTTTACAGCAGGAATTGCAGTGTGTTCTTTGGGACATGGCAATCAGAAATTTAATCAGGCATTGAAAGACCAGATTGATAAATTACTGCATACATCCAACCTATATTACAATACTACTTGCGGGAAGGCAGCCAAAGTACTTGGTAAAATTGCCCAGATGGATAAGGTATTCTTTACCAACAGTGGAACAGAAGCGGTAGAGGGTGCATTAAAGGCAGCGAGAAAATATGCTTACGAAAAGAAGAATGGTCGTTATGAATTTATTGCCATGGAAGATGCATTTCACGGAAGAAGTATGGGAGCTGTTTCGGTAACAGGACATCCGGAGTACAGAGAGCCATTTGAGCCTTTGATTGGAGGTGTACATTTTGCAAAGTTTAATGACCTTGACAGCGTCAAAGCTTTAGTAAATGATAAGACCTGTGCCATTATTATGGAAACAATTCAGGGAGAAGGCGGTATTAATCCGGCAACTCAGGAATTTATGGAAGGGGTCAGAAAGCTCTGCGATGAAAATGACATGCTTCTGATTTTGGACGAAATCCAGTGCGGAATGGGACGAAGCGGTTCTTATTTTGCATGGCAGCAGATGGGGGTAAAACCGGATATTATGACCATGGCAAAGGCTATTGGAAATGGTGTTCCGGTAGGAGCATTTGCAATGACAGAGAAAGTGGCTGAACATTCATTGAAACCGGGAGATCACGGAACCACATACGGAGGCAATCCTTTTGCTTGTGCTGCGGTAAATAAAGTCATCGACATTTTTGAAGAGGAACATTTACTGGAACATGTCAATGAAGTAGCACCATATCTGACGCAGAAACTGGAAGAAATAGTGGAAGAATGTGATTGTGCGGTAAGAGTGAAAGGCAAAGGACTGATTCAAGGGCTTGAGGTTTCAAAGCCGGTTGGAGAAGTAAGCAAAAAAGCACTGGAAGAAGGGCTGCTTGTCATCAGTGCCGGTCACAATGTGCTTCGTATGATTCCGCCACTGATTGTGGAAAAAGGGCATATTGATGAGATGGCAGAAAAGTTGAAAAAAGCGTTGCAGTAGGAAAATAAAAGTATAAAAGACCAGGCAGAGGGCATACTCATGAATAATAGGAGGGATGTTGAATGTCTGGTTTTTTGATTGCACTTTTATCAGGTGCGATTATGAGTATTCAAGGTGTATTTAATACGCAGGTAACGAAAGTGACGGGAATGTGGGTAAGCAACGTCTGGGTACAGCTCAGTGCCTTTATAATCAGTGCAGGAATGTGGCTGATTATGGGGCGGGACAGTGTGTTTGCCATTGGAAAAGTAGAGCCAAAATATCTATTACTTGGTGGGGTGTTTGGTGCCGGGATTACGTGGACTGTCATTAAGAGCATGGAACAGCTTGGCCCTGCCAAAGCGACCCTTTGTATTGTCATTACTCAGGTGGCTGTTTCTTATATGATTGAATTATTCGGAGTGTTTGGAGCGGATAAGCAGACATTTGAATGGCGAAAGTTAATCGGGATTGCAATTGCAGTAGCCGGACTTGTGATTTTTGAGTGGGAGACAAAATAGAAATAAGATGACTGCGGCCAGAGTGCGCGCAAGGAAGTGTAAAATGCGGTTGAGTTTTTGAAAAAAATTAGGTACAATGAAAATGTCTTAGCGAACGTGAGGTCTGTCTTTTTCTGGGAGGAAGAAGACATGTGTAAGCGAAGATACCTGATGATTTGTGTATGTATGATGTTATTATATTTAGCAGGCTGCAATAAAGAAAAAGACAGCATTACCTTTGATACGGCTTCCGATGCGACAGTCAGGGCAGAGGATACTCTGACGAAAGAAGATATCAGAGTATATGATGCGAATGAAGCAGATGAGAAAACGAAAAGCGCAGAACAGACAGCGGAAAATACAATTTACGTTTATGTCTGCGGTGAAGTTGTTTTGCCGGGAGTGTATGAATTTACATCCGACATGAGGGTGGCAGATGCGATTATGGCAGCAGGTGGTATGACAGAAGAAGCAGCGGAAACTTACTGGAATCAGGCGGCGGTCCTGGAGGATGGACAAAAGATTTACGTTCCGACAAAGGAAGAAGCAGCCGGAGACGCAGAAAGTCAAAGCAGTGAACAAATGATTGAACAAGAGCATAAAATTAACTTAAATACAGCAAGCAAAGAACAGCTTATGACCTTGAGTGGTGTGGGAAGCACGAAGGCAGATGCAATTATTGCTTACCGGAAGGAGCAGGGTGGTTTTCAAAGTATCGAAGATATCATGAAAATAGAAGGCATCAAAGAAGGTGTATTTAAGAAGATTAAGGACAAGATAACGGTAGAATAGGGGAAGAAAGATGAGCAGGAAAGTGCTGGTAGTGGACGATGAAAAATTAATCGTAAAGGGGATTCGTTTCAGTCTGGAGCAGGATGATATGGAAGTCGACTGTGCTTACGATGGCGAGGAGGCAGTTGATATGGCAAAGCGGAAGGAATATGACATTATTCTTCTGGATGTTATGTTGCCGAAATATGACGGATTTGAAGTCTGCCGACAGATTCGTGATTTCTCAGATGTTCCAATTATCATGCTGACTGCCAAGGATGAAGACATGGACAAAATCCTCGGTCTGGAATACGGAGCAGATGATTACATAACAAAGCCTTTTAATATTCTGGAAGTCAAGGCAAGAATGAAGGCTGTCATGCGCCGGATGGGAAGAAAAGGTGGAACTGCTTCCGCAGGCAGAGAACTGGTAAAAGGTGACTTGCGAATTGACTGTGAGAGCCGCAGGGTATTTTCGAAAGATAAAGAGTTGAATCTGACAGCAAAAGAATTTGACTTGCTTGAGCTTCTTGCCAATAATCCGAATAAAGTATATTCCAGAGAAAGTCTGCTCAATATTGTTTGGGGATACGAATATCCGGGAGATGCACGTACTGTAGATGTGCATATCCGCAGATTGCGTGAGAAGATTGAAGTAAACCCAAGCGACCCGAAATATGTCTACACGAAGTGGGGAGTTGGTTATTATTTCAGGGGTTAAGATAAAATTAGTTCCAAAATTTTTAAAAAGTCTGCGGGTACGCATTGCATTTGTAATCAGTCTGTTTGTGGTTCTGGCATGTGTTTTCCTTCGTATGGGAATCCTGAACACCTATGAACAGCGGAGTGTGGCGGTGCGTACCGCAGAGATTCAGAACCAGTGTACGATTCTTGCGAATCAGCTGGTCAATTCTCATTATCTGGAAGATACGGGTTCTGACGTGATTAATGCAGAACTGTCACAATTATCCAATTTGTACAACGGAAGAGTCGTGGTAATTGACCGGGAGTTCCAGATTGTAAAAGATACCTACAATCTGCAGGAAGGGAAAACGATAGTCTCTGAGGATGTAGTGAAATGCTATCGCGGAGAGCAGACGGTCAATTATGATGAGCAAAACCGTTATATTGAAATTGGAACTCCGGTGGTAAGTCAGGATGAGAAAAAAGTTCTGGGAATGATGTTGATTAGTGTGTCTACAGAGTCTATTCAGGATAATGTGGCCATTTTAAATCAAAACGCAGAGGTTTACACTTTTGCTGTTTTTATGGCGTGTCTTGTGCTTGCCGGAGTGGCGGCATCCTGTCTGGTGCGTCCGTTGAAACGAATGAGTGATAGCCTGGAAGAAATGTCCAGGGGTTACAGCGAAGCAGATTTGCATGAAAATGCGTATAATGAAACCATTCAGATGTCGGAGGCATTTAACCGTCTGAAAAACAGATATAAGGTGTTGGATGAATCTAGAGAGGAATTTGTGGCAAATGCGTCTCATGAGTTAAAGACACCACTAACATCTATGAAGGTTTTGTCCGATTCACTGCTCATGCAACCGGATGTGCCAGTGGAGCTTTATCAGGAATTTATGCAGGATTTGTCCGAAGAAATCGAACGGGAGAATAAAATCATCAATGACCTGCTGGTTCTTGTAAAACTGGACAAGACCGGAGCAAGCTTAACGATTCAGTCTCAGAATATCAATGAGATGGTAGAGCGAATTTTAAAACGTCTTCAACCGATTGCAAAGCGGGATAACATTGAACTGGTATTCGAAAGCTATCGTCCGGTTGTGGCAGAGGTAGATGAAATGAAGTTGTCCCTTGCTATTACGAATCTTGTTGAAAATGCTATTAAGTATAATAAGGAAAATGGATGGGTGCATGTTGATTTGAATGCGGATCATAAGTATTTCTACTTAAAGGTAACAGATTCGGGAATCGGTATTCCGCCAGAAGAAACGGAGCACATTTTTGAGCGTTTCTATCGTGTGGATAAATCCCATTCCAGAGAGATTGGCGGAACAGGACTTGGACTTGCCATTGCCCGGAATGCAGTCATTCTTCATCGTGGTGCAATCAAGGTACACAGTGAACTTGGCGAAGGGACTACCTTTAATGTAAGGATTCCACTGAATTATATTGCAAAATAGAAGTATCAAAAAATAGTAGTTTGAAAAAGATACGATACGAGAGGAAACGAAGATGAAAAAAAGAAAATGGATTGTCCAGGTCCTGTTTACTCTCATCAGTTTTATTTGTCTGACCGGATGCATGAAGAAGAAGGACGTGGCTTCGGCTCCCTACAAAATCTATTATCTGAATCCGGAACAGACGGGACTGGTGGAGGAAGCTTATACAGGAGAGACCGAAGAACCGGAAAAAGCAGCGGAAGAAATCCTTACCTGTTTGAAAGAGGGAAGTGAAGGCATTCAGGGGCAGTCAGTGATTCCGGATGGTGTGGAAATCGAAAGATTTACATTAGATAATGAAAAGTTGGACCTTTATTTTAATTCGTCCTACCATGATATGAACACAGTTCAGGAAGTATTGTGCAGGGCAGCACTTGTGCGTTCCCTTACACAGATTAACGAAATCGATTTGGTTGGCTTTCATGTAGACGGAGAGCCACTTACCAATGATGAAGGAAAAGAATACGGATATTTCCAGTCAGAAGATTTTGTGCAGAATACGGGTCAGTCGATTCATTCTTTCGAGGAAACCAATCTTGTGCTCTATTTTGCAAATGAAGATGGAGACAAGCTGACAGCACAGACAGTAAGTGTGAAATATAACAGTAACGTAGCGTTTGAAAAAGTAATTGTGGAGCGGCTCATGCGTGGTCCGTCCGGAACCGGATTAAAAGAAACCATTCCAAAAGGAACAAAGCTTTTTGGTGTGTCTATTAAAGACGGAATTTGTTATCTGAACTTTGATGAAGGACTACGGAAAATTGTGTCAGGTGTTACCCCGGAAATTGTGATTTATTCCATTGTCAATTCCGTCATTGAAAGTGGGGCTGTCAATAAAGTGCAGATTGCAATCAATGGTGACAGTAACATTATGTATCAGGAAAGCATTTCCTTGTCAGAACCCTTGAGCAGAAATTTAGATTTGCTGGAGGAGTGATGAACAGTGAACAAAAGGTACTGCTGTCATATGGCAGTGCTATTGAGCCTTGTGCTATTTTTTCTTTATCAGACAGGCGGAACGCAGATGTTTTCTGCGTTCCGTACATCGGAAATGGAGAAAAAATATGTAGAAGAGGAATGGATTACTCTGGATGGAGTAATCGAAAATAAAATATACAAAAAAGAGGAACTCCGGCTGCTGGTAAAAGAGCAGTCATCTGGAGAAAAGATTTATGTCAGCTTAGTTGATGAAAACGATTCAGAAACATTTAAAACAGGTCAGAAGGTTCAGGTAACCGGAATCGCAGCATTTTATCAGAAAGCCCCTAATCCGGGGAATTTTAATCAGAAAGCGTATTATCAAAAACAGAATATTACTATGTCGCTTCAGAAAGCAGAAGTACGTGTAAAAGCATTCCAGGAGGAAATAAGCCCAATGGACCGATTGCGGGAAACATTGACAGAACTTCGCTATTATCTGCGACAAAGCATTCTTTTACACATGGGAGAAGAATATGGCGGAATTCTATGTGCCATGCTGCTGGGGGATGATGCTTATCTGGATGAAGCGTGGAAGGAGTTATTGCAAAAAAGCGGAATCGGACATTTACTCGCTATTTCTTCTTTACATGTATCACTGATTGGAATGAGCATTTACAAAGGGATGCGGAAAATAGGAATTCCAATCTGGTTTGCGGCAGTCAGTGGTTCAGTGCTTATGAGCGGTTATGTAGCCATGACCGGGGGCAGTATTTCCGCAACGCGCTCCTGTCTGATGTTTGTAGTCAGGATGGGTGCTTATGTGCTTGGCAGAGAATATGACGGACTGACAGCCCTTGCAGTGGCAGCGATTGTCTTGCTGGTTCGACAGCCGGTGCTGCTTTTTGATGTCGGTTTTCTGTTGTCCTTTGGTGCGGTGCTCGGAATCTATCTGGTCTCGCCGATGCTGAAATTGCCCGTTGGACTGTCTATTTCGGTTGTGATTTTCCCCATCCAGCTTTATTTCTATTATGAGTATTGTTTTTACAGCCTTCTGTGGAATCTGCTTGCAATTCCCATGGCAACGATAGTCATAGGAAGTGGGGCGGCCGGACTTATCATGGCTTCTATAGGATACTTTCCTGAACAGGTTTGCAGGGCAGCTTTTGAAATTGCCAGAATCTGCCTCGGCTTCTATTGCCGGGGAAGTGAACTGGTATTGAATCTTCCCTATGCAAGAGGAGTCAGCGGAAGACCGGGAGGCTGGTGGATTGCAGGGTATTATGCGGTGCTGATTATGGCTTTGTTTGTAAATTTATCAGATGAAAGAAAGTATACATATAGAATCCGTATCATTTTGAAAATCGGACTTCTTTTGATAGCGGCAGGTATGTATGTATCCCCACACGGACAGAAAGACAAGGTGGAAATCGTGATGCTGAATGTGGGGCAGGGAGACTCCTTTTTCATAAGAGGGCCAAGTGGCGGAACCTATCTGATAGATGGTGGAAGCAGCAGCGTGAAAAATGCGGGAAAATATAGAATAGAACCGTTTTTGAAAATGCAGGGAGTGGGAAAACTGGATTATGTGTGGGTATCCCATGGAGATACAGACCATTTGAATGGAATTGCAGAACTGCTGGAGCGGAAAACGGTTGGAATCTCCATTACATATTTGGTGCTGCCTGCAAAAATTTACTGGAATGAAAGTCTGGCAGATCTGGCAAAGCTGGCGCAAAGTAAAGGGACAGAAGTGTTGACGATGGCCCAGGGAGAACGGCTTACGGAAGGGCAGATGCAGATGCAATGTCTGTGGAGCGTAAGGGATGCAGAGAAAATACTATCAGAAGCATCTTTGGATGAGAACCAGTCCTCTACAGTGCTAAGTCTGGAATATGGGGACTTTGCCATGTTATTTACCGGAGATTTGGAGAAGGAGGCAGAAGAAACCGTAGCTTCTTATATAGAAGAAAAACAAATAGAAGGAGAACTGCCGAAGACTTACGAAATCCTGAAAGTCGGGCATCACGGCTCTAAAAATGGAACAGGGGAACATTTGCTTGAAGTGGTAAATCCGGCTTGTGCATGGATTTCTGCCGGAGAGCGGAACCAGTATGGACATCCAAGCCCGGAAGTACTGGAAAGACTTGCAAAGTGGCAGGTGAACCTATATAATACGAAAGACGGAAGTGCCGTAAAATTGTGTACAGACGGAAAGAAATATTGTATACTAAGACCATGAAAAGTTTGAATGAAGATTTAAAAACAGGACAATTTAAGCAGATATACTTGCTCTATGGAGAGGAAGCATATCTGAAGAAACAGTATAAAGACCGGTTTATGAAAGCCATGCTCCCGGAGGGAGATACCATGAATCTGGCTTGTTATGAGGGAAAGAATACCAATCCGAAGGAAATCCTAGATTTGGCAGAAACTCTTCCTTTTTTTGCAGAACGTAGGCTGATTGTGATGGAGAATACGGGGTTTTTTAAAAATGCGTCCCCGGAACTGGCAGAGTATGTGAAACAGATGCCAGAGACTACTTACATGATTTTTGTGGAAGAAGAAGTGGATAAGCGTGGAAAGCTTTATAAGGCAGTAAAGGATAGGGGACATATTGTAGAGCTGACAAGGCAGGATGAGCGGACGCTTGTACGATGGATTCTGGGAATGGCGAAGAAAGAAGGAAAGCAGATGAATGAGTCCTCTGCAGCCTATCTGCTAGCCAAGGTGGGGAATGATATGGAAAATATACAGAAGGAGTTGGAAAAGCTATTCTGCTATACCATGCACCGGGCAGAGATTACCAGAAATGATATAGACGAAGTGTGTGTAACCCAGATTTCCAATCATATCTTTGATATGGTGGACGCGGTGGCAGGGAAGAATCAAAGGAAAGCATTGGATTATTATTATGATTTGCTGGCGCTGAAGGAACCACCTATGCGTATTTTGTTTCTGCTCACACGACAGTTCCGCATTCTGATGGAAGTCAAAGAACTGGAAAGCCTTGGCTATGCACCGAAGGAGATTGCGTCCAAAGTAGGAATCATGCCATTTCTTGTTGGAAAATACCGTGCCCAGGCAAAGACATTTACCCGAAAAGAATTACGGATGATTTTAGAAGACGGCATGCAGGCAGAAGAAGACGTAAAGACAGGGAAAATTGGTGATGTACTTTCTGTGGAAATGTTCCTGATTCAGTATAGTATGTAATATTGCAGATAGTAGAGACTGGTAGTTGTTGTGTAAATATGCAGGAAAATCATAAGAAATCATAGGAGACTGGAATGGCAGGAAAATTATATGGTGTGGGAGTTGGTCCCGGTGATCCGGAGCTGCTTACCATGAAAGGACTGCGACTGATTTGTGAAGCAGATGTGATTGCAGCACCGGGGCGAGAAGCCCAAAAGAGTGTTGCGTATCGGATTGCAGCGCAGGCAGTTGCACTGGCAGGTAAAAAAGCACAGAATGTTTTCGCAGAAAAAGAATTACTATCCGTTCCAATGCCCATGGAAAAGGATGAAGCGGAGCTTGCAAAAGCTCATAACAAGGGGATAGAGAGTATCCGAAAGTATTTAGACAAAGAAAAAATGGTTGTGTTTCTTACATTAGGGGATCCGACGATTTATTCTACGTATTTATATTTACACAAACGGCTGACGGAGGACGGGTATTTTACAGAGCTTGTCAGTGGAGTACCATCTTTCTGCTCGGCAGCTGCAAGGCTGAATATGGGACTTGTGGAACGGGCAGAGGCACTTCATGTCATACCGGCATCTTACAGTCTTGAAATTTCAGAAGGACTGGAGAGGTCTATTCGTCTGCCGGGAACGAAGGTGCTGATGAAATCCGGAAAATGTATGAAGAATGTCAAAGAAAAGCTTATTGAGGAAGAAGCAGACATATATATGATTGAAAACTGTGGAATGGAAGAAGAAAAAGTCTATACTTCTGCAGGACAGATACCGGATAATTCCAGTTATTATTCTCTGATTATTATGAAGGACAGAATGAAATCGGAATGATAAAGATAAAATAGAAAGTAGTAGGAGAAAAAGAAATTATGCATATGGACCAAAAGAAAATTCGCAATTTTTGTATCATTGCCCATATTGACCATGGCAAATCTACGCTTGCAGACCGTATTATTGAAATGACGGGCTTGCTTACAAGCAGAGAAATGCAGGCACAGGTGTTAGACAACATGGATTTGGAAAGAGAACGTGGAATCACGATTAAATCCCAGGCAGTCCGCACCGTATATAAGGCAAAAGACGGAGAAGAATATATTTTCAATCTGATTGACACACCGGGACATGTGGATTTTAACTATGAGGTTTCCCGAAGTCTTGCGGCTTGTGACGGAGCCATTCTGGTTGTAGATGCTGCTCAGGGGGTGGAAGCACAGACACTGGCAAATGTATATCTGGCACTGGATCATGACCTGGATGTGGTTCCGGTCATTAATAAGGTGGACCTTCCAAGTGCAGAACCTCAGCGAGTTATTGATGAAATTGAAGACATTATTGGAATCGAGGCGCAGGATGCACCGCAGATTTCTGCGAAAACCGGATTAAATGTGGAGGATGTACTGGAACAGATTGTAGCGAAAGTACCGGCCCCGGAAGGAGACCCGGACGCACCGCTTCAAGCATTGATTTTCGATTCGCTATACGATTCTTATCGTGGAGTTATTGTATTCTGCCGGATCAAAGAGGGATGTATTCGCAAAGGAACCTCAATTCAGATGATGGCTACGGGAGCAAAAGCAGACGTAGTAGAAGTCGGATATTTCGGAGCAGGACAATTTATTCCTTGCGAAGAACTTTCCGCCGGAATGGTTGGTTATTTTACCGCCAGCTTAAAGAATGTAAAGGATACCCGTGTGGGTGATACCGTTACGGATTCTTCCCGCCCGGCAGCAGAACCGCTTCCGGGTTATAAGAAGGTCAATCCAATGGTTTACTGCGGAATGTACCCGGCAGACAGTGCAAAATATCCGGATTTGCGGGATGCACTGGAAAAGTTGCAGCTCAATGACGCAGCGCTCTATTTTGAGCCGGAGACTTCTCTGGCGCTTGGATTCGGATTCCGGTGTGGATTCCTGGGACTGCTCCATCTGGAAATCATTCAGGAGAGACTGGAGAGGGAATATAATCTGGATTTGGTTACAACTGCACCGGGGGTTATTTATAAGGTGCATAAGACCAACGGAGATGTAATAGAACTGACCAATCCATCGAACCTGCCGGATCCGTCGGAAATCGACTATATGGAAGAACCGATGGTAAAAGCCGAAATCATGGTAACTACAGAATTTATCGGAGCCATCATGGATTTATGTCAGGAGCGGCGCGGAGAATATCTGGGCATGGAATACATTGAAGAAACAAGGGCGCTGCTCACATACAATCTGCCATTGAATGAGATTATTTATGATTTTTTTGATGCACTGAAATCCCGTTCCAGAGGGTATGCATCTTTCGATTATGAACTGACCGGATATGTGAAGTCAGAGCTTGTGAAGCTGGATATTCTGGTAAATAAAGAAGAAGTGGACGCATTGTCCTTTATCGTATTTGCAGGAAGTGCCTACGAGAGAGGACGCAAGATGTGTGAAAAATTAAAAGAAGAAATTCCACGGCAGTTGTTTGAAATTCCGATTCAGGCTGCGGTAGGCGGTAAAATCATTGCGCGTGAGACCGTCAGAGCCATGCGTAAGGATGTCCTTGCAAAATGTTATGGCGGTGACATTTCCCGTAAGAAAAAGCTGCTTGAAAAGCAGAAAGAAGGAAAGAAACGAATGCGTCAGGTGGGAAGTGTAGAAATTCCACAGAAGGCATTTATGAGCGTATTGAAACTGGATGAAAAATAAAATGAAAGAGTTAGAAATTTATATTCACATTCCATTTTGTGTGAGAAAATGTGCATATTGTGATTTCCTTTCCGGTCCTGCGGATGAAGAAAGCAGGGAAGCGTATGTGAAATTGCTTTGTGATGAGATTGCAGCCTGCAAAGGAAAAACAGAGGAATATCAGGTGTCTACCGTCTTTTTTGGCGGTGGGACACCTTCTGTTTTAAAAGGGGAGCAGATAGAAAGAATCATGCAAAGTCTGCGGAAGAATCTGCAATTCAGGATGAATGCGGAGATTACCCTGGAAGCCAATCCCGGAACGGTAAATGAAGAAAAATTACATTCTTATAAGAAAGCAGGAATTAACCGTCTCAGTATCGGACTTCAGTCTGTACATGATGAAGAACTACAGTTGCTTGGAAGGATTCACACGTATTCGGAATTTCTTACGACCTATCAACTGGCGAGAAAATGTGGATTTCAAAATATCAACATTGACCTCATATCCGCTGTTCCGGGTCAGACTGTAGAGAGCTGGTGTGAAACCCTGCAAACCGTTCTTGCACTTGCACCGGAACACATTTCTGCATACAGTCTGATTATAGAACCTGGAACACCGTTTTATGACATTTATGGAGAAGAAAGCTGTAAGAATTATCAGAAGATAAAGCTGCCGTCGGAAGAAGATGAGAGAATCATGTACTGGAAGACAAAGAAAATTTTGGCAGAGGCAGGGTATGCCCACTATGAAATCTCGAATTATGCAAAGCCGGGATTCGAATGCAGACATAACATTGGCTATTGGGAACGCACCCCATACTTGGGATTTGGAACAGGAGCCGCAACTTTATTTGAAGAAAAGCGTTATACAAATCCGCCTGACATAGAGGATTACCGTACTTCTTTTGCAAATAAATTCCATGGAGAAATACTCGGCCGGGAAGAACAGATGGAGGAATTTATGTTTTTGGGACTCCGTATGATGCAGGGCATATCCAAAGCGGCATTTCAGAAAAAATTCAGAGCAGAAATAGAAAGCATATATGGAGAACAAATCCGCAAATTAAAGGATATAAAATTACTGGAAGAAAAAGCAGATAGGATATACCTGACGGAAAAAGGAATTGACGTCAGTAATGCTGTGTTTGTGGAGTTCATGTTTTGATAAGATATTTTGAAAAAGCACTCTCATAATGTACCAATTTCCAATTGTTAGATTTAAGTTAACCTTTGGTGTTTACCACATTATGAGGGTGTTTTTTTGTTTTGCGGTTCACTATAAATTACTGAAAATATTGGGAAAATATCGGGATAAGTGATTGCTTTTTGGAAAAAAAGTGTGCTATTCTTTGAACCAAGCATTCAGTTTCTAAAAACAATTCGCACACATCAATAAATTCTATTTTAGTTTAAACAGAAATCAGATGCTTCATTCCTAAAACGAGAGAAAATGAACGGAAGAAAAACGAAAGGAGATTTGCCTATGGGTAAAAGTGACACAGTATTAAGTACATGGTTGGGAGATGAAAAACGGTTTGCGGATTTGTACAACGGGAGTGTTTTTCGTGGAATACAGATGGTAAAAGCGGAGGATTTACAACCGGAGAAGGAAAACTTCAAAGAATTGATTCAAGACAAAAACGGAATACTGAATCACATTGAGCGGAACCGGGATATTGTAATGAAGTGGGATAATGGAATTCACTTGATGATTCTTGCATGTGAGAATCAGGAAAAGATTCACTATGCTATGCCGGTAAGGACAATGTTGTACGATGGACTAAGTTATGCAGAGCAGATAAGACAACTGAAGAAGAAACGGAAAAAGGGAGAAAAAGTAAGCGCGGATGAATTTTTATCTGGAATGAAAAAGGATGACAAGCTTTATCCGGTTTCTACTCTTGTATTTTACTATGGGGATAAGCCCTGGGATGGAAGTGTAGATTTGCATGGATTATTGAAAAAGTCTGAAAATCCAGAACTGGAAGAAAAGATAAAAACACTGATTCCCAATTACCGTATTAATTTATTGGATGTGAATCAGATAGAAGATACCAGCGTGTATAAAACGGATTTACAAACCATTTTAGAGATGATAAAATACAGACAAGATAAAGAAAGTATGCAGAAGTATGTGCAGGAACATGAAGGGTATTTTCGACATGTGGATAGAGATACATACAATGTATTAAGAGTATTATTAAAGGCGGAGAAACAAATGGACGAGATAAAGAATCAGGAGAAGGAGGAAGTGGATATGTGTCAGGCATTACAGGAAATCTTTGATGATGGAAGAAATGAAGGCTTTATGCAGGGGCGTGAACAAGGAAGAAGAGACTTCATAGAACTGTTGGCAGAATTGGTACATGATGGTGTGTTTAGTATGAAGCAGGCGGCAGAGAAAGCGGGAAAGAGTGAGGATGAATTTAGAAAATTAATTGAACAATAAAAGTTGGCATGATACGCATTGCAAGTTCGAAACCTGGCGGTTTCTCGCTTAGGCTGAACGCCTTATAAAAAAACTAAAAACCAGCCGGGAACAAGTAAACTTGTACCGTCTGGTTTTCATTTTTTTTGCAATGCTAAACAGATTATAAAAATATTATAAACAGGGTTGACAATGGTTTTTGTTAGTGGTAAATTTATACACGTAAGAAGTGTTAGCACTCGAAAATAATGAGTGCTAATAAGAAAAGAGGAGGATGCATATGGATATGATTCAAGAGCTGAGTGAGCGTAAGCAGAAGATTCTGCATGCAATCATTAAGAATTATCTTGAGACTGGCGAGCCGGTTGGTTCACGTACCATTTCCAAGTATACGGACTTGAATCTAAGTTCTGCCACGATTCGTAATGAGATGGCAGATTTGGAAGAACTCGGTTACATCATGCAGCCTCACACATCAGCCGGTAGAATTCCTTCGGATAAGGGGTATCGATGGTATGTCGATATGCTTATGAGTGAGAAGGTTCAGGAAGTTACGGAGATGAAGGAACAGATGCTTGAGAAAGCAGACCGAATCGAATTACTTCTGAAACAGGCTGCCAAGGTTCTTGCAAATAATACGAATTATGCTTCTATGATTTCAACTCCGGTGTTTAATCGGAATAAGGTAAAGTTCATCCAGCTTTCACCGCTTGATGAGACACAGCTTATTGTTGTGGTAGTCATGGAAGGCAATATCGTGAAGAACCAGATAGTGACTTTAGAAGAACCACTGGATAACGAAGCATTATTGAAGCTGAATATGCTGTTAAATACTTCGTTGAACGGAATGGCTCTGGAAGAAGTAAATCTGGGACTGATAGCGAAGTTGAAAGAACAGGCGGGCATTCACAGCATGGTAATGAGTAATGTGATTGATGCCGTAGCCAATGTCATTCAGGTAAGCGGAGATATGGAAATATATACCAGTGGTACGACAAATATTTTCAAGTATCCAGAGCTTAGCGACAAAGAAAGCGCACAAGATATTATCAGTGCATTTGAAGAAAAGCAGCAATTAGCTTCCCTTGTAAATAAGACCATTGCCCATGGCGATAATAAAGATATTCAGGTTTACATCGGTGATGAATCCGATGTGGAAAATATGAAGGACTGCAGTGTTGTAACTGCCACTTATGAACTGGGCGAGGGAATGCAGGGAACGATAGGAATTATCGGACCGAAGCGAATGGATTACGAACATGTAATGAAGACTCTGAAGACACTTATGACAGAGTTGGATGACATTTTTCATAAAGATGATTGATGAAAGAAAGGTGGAAATGACCGTTGGATAAAAAGAAAAAGAATGAAGAAGTTGTAAAGGAAGCTGTAGAAGAAGCAAGGAAGGCTGCAGAAGCGGAAGATACTCAGACAGAAGCCGATGCGGCAGAAGAGGTGAAGGAAGAATGTTCAGAAGCAGAAAAAGAATGTTCGGAAAAAGCAGATTGTGATGATTCGAAAGCACCGAAAAAGGATAAAAAAGATGAGCAGATCGCAGATTTAACCGATAAGCTCACAAGACAAATGGCAGAATTTGACAATTACCGAAAGAGAACAGAGAAAGAGAAATCTGCAATGTACGAAATCGGTGCCAAAGATGTCATTGAAAAGATTCTTCCGGTTGTAGACAATTTCGAACGCGGTTTTGTTACCGTGAGTGAAGAAGAAAAAGAAAATCCATTTGTTCAGGGAATGGATAAGGTCTACAAACAGTTGATGACAGTGCTGGAAGGGTTAGGCGTAAAACCAATCGAAGCATTGGGACAGGAATTCAATCCAGACCTTCATCATGCAGTGATGCATGTGGAAGACGAGGAAGCCGGTGAAAATGTCATCGTAGAAGAATTCCAAAAAGGATATATGTATCGTGACAGTGTTGTCAGATACAGTATGGTAAAAGTAGCAAATTAAACAATAATAAATGATTGAAACAAATATGAAATTAATTTAGGAGGTCCTCGTTATGGGAAAAATTATTGGAATCGATTTAGGAACAACAAATAGCTGCGTAGCCGTTATGGAAGGTGGTCAGCCAGTAGTTATCGCCAACACAGAAGGAGCAAGAACAACACCATCTGTAGTTGCATTTACAAAAACAGGAGAACGTCTTGTAGGTGAACCTGCAAAACGTCAGGCTGTAACAAACGCAGAAAAGACAATTTCTTCTATCAAGAGAGAAATGGGAACAGATTATAAAGTAACAATTGATGATAAGAGGTATTCGCCACAGGAAATTTCAGCAATGATTCTTCAGAAACTGAAAGCAGACGCAGAAGGATATCTTGGAGAGAAGGTTACAGAAGCAGTTATTACTGTACCGGCTTACTTCAACGATGCTCAGCGTCAGGCAACAAAGGATGCCGGTAAGATTGCCGGACTTGATGTAAAACGTATCATCAACGAACCTACAGCAGCAGCACTTGCTTATGGTCTTGACAATGAAAAAGAACAGAAAATCATGGTATACGACTTAGGTGGTGGTACATTTGATGTTTCTGTTATCGAAATCGGTGACGGTGTTATCGAAGTATTATCAACAGCAGGTAACAACAGACTTGGCGGAGATGACTTCGACCAGAAGATTACAGATTACATGCTTGCAGACTTCAAGGCAAAAGAGGGCGTAGATTTATCAACAGATAAGATGGCTCTTCAGAGATTGAAAGAAGCAGCAGAAAAAGCAAAGAAGGAACTTTCTTCTGCAACAACAACAAATATCAACCTGCCATTCATCACTGCTACAGCAGAAGGTCCAAAACATTTTGATATGAACCTTACAAGAGCAAAATTTGATGAATTGACACATGACTTAGTAGAAAAAACAGCAGAACCAGTAAGACGTGCACTTTCAGATGCAGGTATTACAGCAGCAGACCTTGGTCAGGTACTTCTTGTTGGTGGTTCTACACGTATCCCGGCAGTACAGGAAGAAGTAAAACGTCTGACAGGAAAAGAACCAAGCAAATCTTTGAACCCAGACGAATGTGTAGCACTCGGTGCTTCTGTACAGGGTGGTAAACTTGCCGGAGATGCAGGCGCAGGTGATATCCTTCTTCTGGACGTAACACCACTTTCACTTTCTATCGAAACAATGGGTGGTATTGCGACAAGATTGATTGAAAGAAATACAACAATTCCTACAAAGAAGAGCCAGATTTTCTCAACAGCAGCAGATAATCAGACAGCCGTTGATATTAACGTAGTACAGGGTGAAAGACAGTTCGCAAGAGACAACAAGTCACTTGGACAGTTCAGACTGGATGGAATCCCACCGGCAGGACGTGGAATTCCACAGATTGAAGTTACATTTGATATCGATGCAAACGGTATTGTAAATGTATCTGCAAAAGACCTTGGAACTGGAAAAGAACAGCATATTACAATTACAGCAGGTTCTAATATGTCTGACGCTGATATTGACCGTGCAGTCAAAGAAGCAGCAGAATTTGAAGCTCAGGACAAGAAACGTAAAGAAGCAATTGATACGAAGAACGAAGCAGACTCTATGGTATTCCAGACAGAGAAAGCAATGGGCGAAGTTGGAGACAAATTAGATGCTTCTGACAAAGCAGTTGTAGAAGCTGATATCCAGGCACTGAAAGATTTACTTGCAAAAGCAAATACAGATGAACTTACAGATGCTCAGGTTGCTGAAATTAAAGCTGCAAAAGAAAAATTAATGGAAAGCGCTCAGAAATTGTTCGCAAAAGTTTACGAACAGGCACAGGGAGCTCAGGGTCAGGCAGGACCTACACCGGAAGCTGGTCCGGCACCAGAAGGATATGGCGCTGACGATGTAGTAGATGGCGACTACAAAGAAGTTTAATCAGAAAGTAAAATATAATCAGACAAAATAGAGTTCTACGGGGCCTTGTGGTCCCGTAGAATTTTGGCAGAAGAAATGAGGTAAGACAATGGCGGAAGCAAAGAGAGATTACTATGAAGTTCTCGGAGTTCCAAAAGATGCAGATGCGGCAGCACTGAAAAAAGCATATAGAGCACTTGCAAAGAAATACCATCCAGACTCAAATCCGGGAGATGCAGAGGCTGAAAAGAAGTTCAAAGAAGCTTCCGAAGCATATGCTGTTTTGAGTGATGCGGAAAAACGTCGTCAGTATGACCAGTATGGTCATGCGGCATTTGATGGTGCTGCAGGCGGTGCCGGTGGATTTGATTTCAATGGCGCTGATTTCAGTGATATATTTGGAGATATATTTGGAGATTTATTCGGAGGCGGCAGAAGAAGCAGCAGCCGTTCTAACACAGGCCCGATGAAAGGGGCAAATGTCAGAAAAGGAGTCCGCATTACATTTGAAGAAGCAGTATTTGGATGTAAGAAGGAACTGGATGTTATTTTGAAAGAACCTTGTGAAAAATGTAATGGTACTGGTGCAAAGCCGGGAACATCACCGGAGACCTGTTCCAGATGTGGCGGAAGGGGCCAGGTGGTATATACTTCACAGTCTTTCTTTGGCACAATGCAGAATGTGCAGACTTGTCCGGAATGTAGAGGAACAGGTAAGATTATCCGTGATAAATGCCCGGATTGTGGTGGAACGGGATATATTTCAAAGAGCAAAAAGATTGAAGTATCTATTCCTGCCGGAATTGAAGATGGGCAGAGTGTACGGATTCGTGAAAAAGGTGAGCCGGGTATTAACGGTGGACCAAGAGGCGATTTGCTTGTG
Organism: uncultured Bariatricus sp.; assembly: GCA_934307065.1. Taxonomy (GTDB): domain Bacteria; phylum Bacillota; class Clostridia; order Lachnospirales; family Lachnospiraceae; genus Allocoprococcus. Next base: position 91,515 of record CAKRCD010000005.1, read on the forward strand.
GAAGTTTCCGTTTCCAGACATCCGATTTTCCAGAGACAGGGTACACATATTTTCTCTACAGCACCGATTTCCTTTGCACAGGCAGCTCTCGGTGGCGATGTGAGAATTAAAACTGTAGACGGCGAAGTGGTTTATACTGTAAAACCGGGAACCAAGACTGATACCAAAGTTCGTCTGAAGGGCAAAGGTGTTCCTTCTCTCAGAAATCCGGAATTACGAGGAGACCACTATGTAACACTGGTCATTCAGACACCGGAAAAACTGAGTCATGAAGCGAAAGAAGCACTTCGCAAATTTGATGAACTTACAGGAAATACATTGAATCAGGAAGTTTCTTCCGATGCAGACGGAAAATCCAAAACAAAGAAAAAAGGGTTTATGGACAAAGTAAAAGAAGCATTTGAAGATTTGGAAGATTAAAATAATAAAAAGCCCCATCGGGAATGTGTCTTGCGAAACATACATTCCCGATGGGGTTTTTATAAGCTTTGAAAACAATGGATACGCCTATTCATCCTGATCCAAATCAAATTCTTCAGCGATTCCGCCAATGACAGATGTGACAGATGCAACAACAACCGCTGTAACAATAACAAGCGCAAGCAACATAACGATAATGACCATCATGGCACCTCCCTTTCTTTACACTGCTTATATTATAACATGTCTTATACGAATAATACAGAAAAAAATATAAAAATATAGACAATTTTACTTAAGAAATAAAATTGGTCGAATTATAGTGATAAAGTAATTGGATTTTTGGAAAAGCTGTGGTATTCTATTGTCAGAATTATATTTTTGGTAAAGGAGATTGATGATAATGAAAATCGTTTCAACAGAAAAAGCACCAAAGGCATTAGGACCATATTCTCAGGGATATGTACACAATGGAATTTTTTATTCTGCAGGCCAGATTCCAATCAATCCTGAAACAGACGCAATTGAAGCAACAACAATTGAAGGTCAGACAGAGCAGGTCTGCAAGAATATCGGAGCAGTTTTAGAGGCAGCAGGAACAAGTTTTGATAAAGTATTAAAAACAACCTGTTTCGTGGCAGACATGGGAGATTTTGCTGCATTTAACGAAGTATATGCAAAATATTTCACATCAAAACCGGCAAGAAGCTGTGTAGCTGTTAAGACTCTTCCGAAGAATGTTCTTTGCGAAGTAGAAGTCATTGCTGTAGTAGAATAAGAAAAATTTTAATCAGTGTAAGAGACCACTTGGTGGTCTCTTTTTTTTACGCGAAGCAACGGCAAATGATAAAACAATTTGTTTTCCTTTTTGTCTCTTGCATTGCAATCCATATTATGCTAAAATACAGAAAAGAACAAATGTTCGAATGCAGGAAAGGGAGAAAAATATGGAAGGTACAGAGATTCAGACGCTAGACAGTCAGCATAGTGGGAAAACGAGTCTTAATATTTATGAAAAACTGCATATATTAACGGATGCGGCAAAGTATGATGCGGCCTGTACTTCCAGCGGAGTGGACAGACGCGGAGATGGGTTTGGCATCGGAAATTGTGAAAAGGCGGGAATCTGTCACAGCTTTTCCGCAGATGGCAGATGTATTTCACTGCTGAAAATTCTCTTTACCAACGAATGCATATATGATTGTAGATACTGTGTGAACCGGGTGTCAAATGATGTGAGAAGAACTTCCTTTACACCGGATGAAATTTGCAGACTCACGATGGAATTTTATCGCAGAAATTATATAGAGGGATTGTTTCTGAGCTCGGGAATATTGAAAAGCCCGGATTATACTATGGAGCTTTTGTATGAAAGCCTGTATAAGCTTCGTACAGAGTGTCATTTTCAAGGTTATATTCATGTGAAAGCAATTCCGGGAGCCAGCCCGGAACTGATTCGGAAGGTGGGATTTCTTGCAGACAGAATGAGTGTGAATCTGGAACTTCCTACTAAGGAAAGCCTGCATTTACTTGCACCTCACAAAAGCAGAAAAAATATTCTAAAACCTATGAGAATGGTGCAGATGGGAAGAGAAGCGAACAAAGAGGAACTTGCAGTTTACCGGAATGCACCAAAGTTTGTTCCGGCAGGGCAGAGCACTCAGATGATTATCGGAGCAACGCCGGAGACCGATTTTCAGATTATGCAGGTGTCAGAGGCATTGTATGAGAAATTCGGACTCAAACGGGTGTTTTATTCTGCGTTCGTGTCGGTAAATGAGGATAAGTTACTTCCGGTTCAGATAGAGTCAGGACCACCGTTATTGCGGGAACATCGCTTATATCAGGCAGACTGGCTTTTACGGTATTATCATTTTAAAGTGTCGGAGCTGTTAAATGAACAGAACCCGAATTTCAATATTTTTATGGATCCGAAGTGCAACTGGGCAGTACAGCATCTGGAACTCTTTCCGGTGGAGATTAATCAGGTGGAATATGAGATACTTCTGCGTGTACCTGGGATTGGATATAAATCAGCGGCAAGAATTGTAAAAGCCAGAAGAATGGGAAACATTCAGTTTGAAGATTTGAAGAAGATGGGTGTGGTTCTGAAGCGTGCGCTTTATTTCATTACCTGCAATGGAAAAATGATGTATCCTGTGAAGATGGAGCAGGATTATATTGTGCGGAATCTGGTAAATGTCAAAGAACGGCTGCCGGATTCGGTACAGAATATGAATTACAGACAATTATCATTGTTTGATGATGTACGTTTTGGAGCAGAGTCATGGAATCAGGGAGGTGGAACCTATGCTGAAGCGGGTGTATCTTTGTCATGATACGCTTATAGGGTTGTGTTCGGCACTTTATGATGCGTGGAAGGAAAGAAGAGAAGATGGCAATGCCGGGATTTCGTTTTATGGAATGCTGGAACAGGAATTATTCTGTGAGTATGTGGATGTGACAGAGAGTGAACGGAAGATGAATGCTTTAACACATATGATACAGCAGAATTTGGGCATGGAAGCATATACCAGAATTTATTATGCAGCAAAATCAACGGACAGGAATAAAGGAAACGCTATTTTTCAGACTCTTGTTGCGGCACGACATATAAAGGACAGCAGAAAAATCATGGAACATCTGACAAATCCATTTGTAAGAAATGTGTTTGAATTAAGTAGGAAAGTTGGAAATGAATTACATTTTTTTAAAGAGATTCTGCGGTTCCGTGAGCTGGAAGGCGGTATTTTATATGCAGAAATCGAACCGGAAAATGAGATTCTGGAAGGTATGATTCCCCATTTTGAAAACCGGTTTCCGTTAGAAAACTGGATGATTCACGATAAGGGGCGGCAGATGGCAGTTGTACACGAGGCGGGGAAGTGCAGCGTGTTCGTATCTCATGTTGAAATGGATAAGGAACGGCAGAAACAGTATTCGGATTCGGAGCAGGAGATTCTGAGGCTATGGAAGCAGTTTTTCCATGATATTTCCATTCCGGAACGGGAAAGCTATGAGCGGCAGAGACAGATGGTAGGACTCAAATATCGGAAAAACATGGTGGAGTTTGAGTAAACATGTTATACTTGCCGTATGCGAAAATGCGGTGCAGGAGAGATACCATGGAACAAGAATTACCAGTTGTGAAAACTTCAGTGAGAAACCTTGTAGAGTTTATTTTACGGGAAGGCGATATTGACAACAGAAACGGAACGGGAATGAATGTAGATGCTATGCAGCTTGGTGGAAAAATACACCGGAAGATTCAGCGGCGTATGGGTTCGGATTATCAGGCTGAGGTTGGATTAAAATATCAGATAGAAATGGATGGATTCTGCTTAATCGTAGAGGGAAGGGCAGACGGAATCCTGAAGGAATCCGGTGGATATGTGGTAGACGAAATCAAGGGAATCCTTTCGGATATTGAGCATTTAACAGAACCGGTTCCGGTTCATCTGGCGCAGGCAAAGTGCTATGCATTTATTTTTGCCAGTCAGCATCCATGTGAGAAGATGGGAGTACAGATGACTTATTGTCAGATGGAAACGGAAGAAATTAGGAGATTTCGGCAGGAATACAGTTATACAGAACTGGAAACATGGTTTTTGGGTGTTGCAGGTCAGTATGAGAAGTGGGCGAAGTTTCAGATAGAGTGGAAAGAAGAACGCAATGCGTCAGTGAAACAAATCGAGTTTCCTTTTACATACCGCAAAGGACAGAGAGAACTGGCAGTATCGGTATATAAGTCGATTTTACGGAAAAAGAAACTGTTTGTTCAGGCACCGACAGGAGTAGGAAAGACCATTTCTACTATTTTCCCGGCGGTAAAAGCCGTTGGCGAAGGACTGGGTGAAAAGATTTTTTATCTGACAGCGAAGACCATTACCCGAACCGTTGCGGAGCAGGCATTTGAAAAATTGAGAGAACAGAATCTGAGATATAAAGTGATTACCCTGACCGCCAAAGAAAAACTGTGTTTTTGCGAGAAGATGGATTGTAATCCGGAGAACTGTCCTTATGCGAAAGGACATTATGACAGGGTCAACGAAGCGGTGTATGAACTTTTGATTTCAGAAGATGTGATGAGCCGGGAGAAAATAGAGGTTCAGGCAGAAAAACATGGAGTCTGTCCTTTTGAAATGGCACTGGATTTGTCTTTGTGGGTGGATGCAGTGATTTGCGATTATAATTATGTGTTTGACCCAAATGTTCATTTAAAACGGTTCTTCTCAGAAGGAAACGCAGGTTCTTACTTGTTTCTGATTGACGAAGCGCATAATCTGGTAGAGCGTGGAAGAAATATGTACAGTGCGGAGCTTTATAAAGAAGAATTTCTTGAAGTGAAAAAACTGGTAAAGCATGATAACAGTAAGCTTGCAAAGCGGTTAGATGAATGCAATAAGATGTTACTGGAATTAAAGAAAGAGTGTGAATCTTACTTGCTCTTAGATAACATTTCACATATGTACTTCAAATTAATGAATGTGTGGAATGAACTGGAACTCTATCTGGAAACCTGCAACAAGCCGGAAGTCCGGGAGGCGGTACTGGAATTATATTTCCGAATCCGGCATTTCCTGAATATCTATGATGGAATGGACGAGAATTATGTGATTTATGCAGAATTTCTGGAAAACGGACATTTTATGCTGAGGCTCTTTTGTGTGAATCCTTCCGGCAAGCTGCATAACTACCTGAGTATGGGAAACAGTACTATCTTTTTCTCGGCAACCTTGCTTCCCATCCAGTACTATAAGGAATTGCTGAGTGTGGAGAAGGATGACTATGCTATTTATATTGATTCCTCTTTTGATACAGAGAAAAGGTTATTATTAAATGGAATGGACGTAAGTGCCCGATATATCAGAAGAAATGATGATATGTATGGAAGATATGCAGAGTATATTTATCGGACGGTAAAAGTGAAAAAAGGAAATTATCTTGCATTCTTTCCATCTTACAAATTCATGGAGCAGGTCTATGAGAAACTGATGGAACGATTAGAAAACAGTGATAACAAGATAGATTGTATTGTGCAATCCCATTTTATGAATGAGGAAGCAAGGGAAATCTTTCTGGAAAATTTTGAAGATGTAAGAGAGGAAAGCATGGTAGGATTTTGCGTACTTGGCGGGATTTTCTCAGAAGGAATTGATTTGACGGCGGAACGGTTAATCGGTGCATTTATTGTGGGAACAGGACTTCCTCAGGTATGCAATGAGCGGGAAATCCTGAAACAATATTTTGATAAAAAGGGATTAAGAGGATTCGATTTTGCGTATCTGTATCCGGGCATGAATAAAGTGCTTCAGGCAGCGGGACGAGTAATCCGTACGGAAGATGATTGTGGAATCATTCTGTTGTTGGATGACCGGTTCCGCGAACGGAGATGTAGGGAAAGCTTTCCGAAAGAATGGAATGACTGTGGATATTGCTGGTTGGAAACCGTGGAAGAAAGTGTGCGAGCATTTTGGAACGGACATGCATAAAGAAAAGCACGCAAGAAGCGTACTTTTCTGTGAAAGCTTATCGTAAAGCCGGAAGAATGCTGTCGAAGTAACTCATAAATTCCCGCGTAACATGGGAAAGTGGGATTTGCTCATTGTAGGAAAGTGCAAGGTGCCTTGGTGGCAGGAGCTCCTCAGTATCTACCACAAAGATATCATCGGCATGTTCTGCGATGCAGAAGTCAGGAACAAAAGCAATACCCAGTCCAATCTTTGCCAAGTCAATCAGCAGGTCATTACTGTTTAACTCGATTTCAGGAACCAAATCAAGTTGGTGCTGCTGAAAGAGGGAGTGAAGGAATTCACTGGTAGTACTTTTTTTATCCAGCATCATAATTGGATATTTCAAAAGTTCCTGCAATGAGACAGTGCGGTCTTTTAAGCTGGAGAATGACTGATTGGCAATAAACACATCGTGAAAGTTTTTAATCAGTTTTGTGGATGCCATATTTCCAAGATAAGCATTCGGATAATTGGTGACAATCAGATCCACCTGTCCGCTTTCCAGTAAGTCCACACATTTGATGGAGGTTGCATTGGTAACTTTAATATGTGCGTTAGGAAACTCCTTGTGAAACCGTTCCAGATACGGAATCAGAAAGTAACGGCATATGGTGTCACTGGCACCGATACGAATCTGACCACCGGTAGAGGAAGCTGCTTCGATAATCTGGGTTTCACCACGTTTGATTAAATTGATGGCAGGCTCGATATGGCGCAGCAGGATTTCTCCTTCCGGTGTGAGCTGTACCTTTTTCGTGCTTCGTATGAAAAGCGTCTGATTCATTTTCTTTTCCAGTGTTTTGATGGACTGGCTGACTGCTGACTGCGAGATGAAAAGCCGCTTGGAAGCCTCGGAAAAGCTTAAGGTATCAGCTACATAGTAGAATACTTTATATAATTCATAATTGATATCCATCATTAGTCCTCCTAATAAAAATCATTAGTATTATAAGAGAAACTCACAAAAAAAACAAGAGGCTTTGACAAAAGTATTCGGAATTGCCGGAATGAGGAAAATGGAAGCAGGGTAAGAAAAACAGAAGGAATGTGAAGACAGACGGAAGAGAGGAAAATGCATTGAATAAGAAGAAAAGTAAAAGTGGTTTATTATTAAGTGTAATCATTTCGATTATGGCAATTTTTATCTGCCTTATTACTGGATTTGAGATTGCAACTTATGGCAATTATGGCTTTTATGAGAAGGAATATGAAAAATATCAAGTGACAGAAGCGTTAGACATGGAAATGGACGATGTGATGACAGTAACAAAGTATATGATGTCTTACCTGAAAGGAAAAGAGGAAACTTTAAGCATTGAGTCAACCATAGAAGGAAAACAGCAGGATTTTTTTAACGAACAGGACCGTTTCCATATGGGGGAAGTACAGAGTTTGTTCCTAAAAGGAATTTTGTTAAGACGTATTGCCATTGTGATTTTAGTCGCGGCATTTATGATACTGAGATGGCAAGACAAAGAAGAATGGAAGGGAAGGCTTGCAAAGACCTATGAGTGGACTTTGGGTGTGACAGTTCTGCTGTTTGGTGCACTCGGAATTACCATTAGTATGAACTTTGCAAGGTGTTTTACGATTTTCCATGAGATTTTCTTTGATAATGATTTATGGCTGTTTGATGCACGGACGGATTATATGATTCGTATGCTTCCGGAGGGATTTTTCTTTGATATGGTAATTCGGATTGGCGGTTATTTTGCAGGTTTACTGATTGTTTTATTTATGATTGCGGAAGTGGTAAGACGAAAAAAATATTAATAAGAAAAACTTATAAAAATATAATAATATATTGACTGTACTAATAATAAGAAATATGATAAAATAGAGTAACATATTATGACGTTGGGGTAAAACCCATCTGATTATGATACCTGCTGAGTCAGAATTTCAGAGCTGGTATCATGTGATATAACTTAGTAATTTTGTAAAAGACTCAGGATGGAGGAAACTATGAGCAGCGTAAGACGTGTATATGTAGAGAAAAAACCAGAGTTCGCAGTACAGGCGAAGGAACTTTTGAATGAAGTGAAGAGCTATCTGGGAGTAAAGAGTGCAACCAATATCAGAGTGTTGAACCGTTATGACATTGAAAATCTTTCAGATGAAACATTTGAGAGAGCATGCAATGGAGTTTTCTCAGAACCACCGGTAGATGTATTATACCATGAGACATTTTCTTATGGAGAGAATGATAAAGTATTTTCCGTAGAGTTTCTCCCTGGACAGTTTGACCAGAGAGCGGATTCTGCTGTTCAGTGTGTACAGTTTATCAAGGAAGATGAACTTCCGGTAATTAAGACTGCGACAACTTATGTAATTGAAGGCGGAGTGTCAGAGGAAGAACTGGAAGCAATCAAGGCACATTGCATTAACCCGGTAGACTCCAGAGAGACAAGCATGGACAAACCGGAGACATTAGTTACCAAGTTTGAAGAACCGGCTGATGTGAAAATCTTCCATGGATTTAAAGATATGACAGAGGAAGAATTGAAGGAACTTTATGTTTCTCTTGGTCTTGCTATGACATTTAAGGATTTCCAGCATATTCAGAACTATTTTAAAGGAGAAGAAGACAGAGATCCTTCTATGACGGAAATCAGAGTACTGGATACTTACTGGTCAGATCACTGCCGTCATACAACATTCTCCACAGAACTTACCGATGTTACATTTGATGAAGGAGATTACCGTACTCCGATTGAGAATACATACAAAGAATATTTACAGACACACAGCGAAATCTTCAAAGGACGTGAAGATAAGTTTGTCTGCCTGATGGATTTAGCACTGATGGCAATGCGGAAACTGAAGAAAGAAGGGAAGCTTGCTGACCAGGAAGAATCCGATGAAATCAATGCATGCAGTATTGTTGTTCCTGTAGAAGTAGACGGTGTGGAAGAAGAATGGCTTGTAAACTTCAAGAATGAAACACACAACCATCCGACCGAGATTGAACCGTTTGGTGGTGCAGCTACCTGTCTTGGCGGAGCAATCCGTGACCCATTGTCAGGACGTACTTATGTATATCAGGCAATGCGTGTGACCGGAGCAGCAGACCCGACAGTGTCTGTTAAAGAAACAATGAAAGGAAAACTTTCCCAGAAGAAACTGGTTCGCAGTGCAGCACACGGATATAGTTCTTATGGTAACCAGATTGGACTTGCAACAGGTATGGTAAAAGAAATTTATCATCCGGACTATGTTGCAAAGAGAATGGAAATCGGTGCAGTTATGGGAGCAGCACCAAGAAGGGCAGTGATTCGTGAAACATCTGACCCAGGAGATATCATTATCCTGCTTGGCGGACGTACCGGCCGTGACGGATGCGGCGGGGCAACCGGTTCTTCAAAAGTACATACAGAAGAATCCATTGAAACCTGCGGAGCAGAAGTACAGAAGGGTAATCCACCTACAGAACGTAAGATCCAGCGTCTCTTCCGCAGAGAAGAAGTAAGTAAACTGATTAAGAAATGTAACGACTTTGGTGCAGGCGGAGTATCGGTAGCCATCGGTGAACTTGCAGATGGTCTGAAAGTAGACTTGGATAAAGTACCGAAGAAATACGAAGGCCTTGACGGAACAGAACTGGCAATTTCCGAATCCCAGGAAAGAATGGCAGTTGTAGTTGCATCGAAGGATGTAGAGCAGTTCTTAGCTTATGCAAAAGAAGAAAACTTAGAAGCGGTAAAAGTGGCAGAAGTGACAGAAAGTCCTAGACTGGTGCTTTCATGGAGAGGAAAAGAAATTGTAAATATTTCCCGTGCGTTCCTGAATACGAACGGAGCACATCAGGAAACGAAAGTAAAAGTAGAGATTCCTGCAAAAGCAGATTCTATTCTCAAAGAAGAAGTCGAAGTTGCGGATGTTAAGGAAAAATGGTTACATACATTGGCTGATTTGAATGTCTGCTCACAGAAAGGTCTGGTCGAAATGTTCGACGGTTCCATTGGTGCAGGTTCTGTATTTATGCCTCACGGTGGTAAATACCAGATGACAGAGACTCAGACAATGATAGCAAAACTTCCGGTATTAAAAGGAAAATGTGATACCGTTACTATGATGAGCTACGGTTTTGACCCATACTTATCCAGCTGGAGTCCATATCACGGAGCAGTATATGCAGTGACAGAGTCTGTCGCAAAGATTGTGGCAGCAGGTGGAGATTACAGTAAGATTCGTTTCACTTTCCAGGAATATTTCCGCCGTATGACAGAAGACCCGTCAAGATGGAGCCAGCCATTTGCGGCACTCCTTGGTGCATACAGCGCACAGATTGGATTTGGACTTCCTTCTATCGGTGGAAAAGACAGTATGTCAGGAACATTTGAAGATATTGATGTTCCTCCGACACTGGTTTCTTTTGCAGTAGATATTGCAAAACAGGGCGATATTATCACACCGGAACTGAAGAAAGCCGGAAATAAATTAGTATGGATTAAGATTGCAAAAGATGCATATGATTTACCTGTATATGAAAAGGTTATGGAACAGTATGCAAAAGTTACAGAAGATATTCAGAAAGGCAATATTGTTTCTGCATATGTACTTGACCGTCACGGTGTGATTCCGGCAGTCAGCAAGATGGCATTTGGTAACGGACTGGGAGTAAAACTGGATACAGAAGTTCCGGCAGGCAGATTGTTTGCACCTGCATTCGGAGAACTTGTAGCCGAAGTTCCGGCAGATAAAGTTGCAGAGCTTGCTGTAGCAGCAGAAGTAATCGGAGAAGTTACAGAAGCACAGGAATTTGCATATGGTAATGCAGTCATTACTCTGGAAGAAGCAGAGAAATCATGGACATCTACTTTGGAAGAAGTGTTCCGTACAGTATCGGATGAACATTCAGAAAAAGAAGTTGCATCTCCATTATATGATACAAAGGATATTTATATCTGTAATCATAAGATTGCGCAGCCACATGTATTCGTACCGGTATTCCCGGGAACAAACTGTGAGTATGACAGTGCGAAGGCATTTGAACGAGCAGGCGCAACAGTGACAACACGCGTATTCAAGAATATGGATGCAGAAGATATCCGCAGTTCCGTAGCAGAATTTGAAAAGGAAATTGAAAAATCCCAGATTATCATGTTCCCGGGTGGATTTTCTGCAGGTGATGAACCGGATGGTTCTGCGAAATTCTTTGCAACTGCATTCCAGAATGCAAAGCTGAAAGAAGCAGTAGAGAAGCTTTTAAATGAGAGAGACGGACTGGTACTTGGTGTCTGCAACGGTTTCCAGACACTGGTAAAACTTGGTCTTGTGCCGAATGGAGCCGTTGTAGGACAGACAGCAGATGCTCCAACACTTACTTATAATACAATTGGACGTCATATTTCCAAGATGGTTTATACAAAGGTTGTCAGCAACAAATCACCATGGCTTCAAGGCGCAGAATTGGGAGGCGTATACACCAATCCTGCATCTCACGGAGAGGGACGTTTCGTTGCGAGCGAAGAATGGCTGGATAAGCTTTTTGCAAATGGTCAGGTAGCAACCCAGTACTGCGATTTGGATGGAAATGTTTCTATGGATGAAAACTGGAATGTCAATGGTTCTTATCGTGCAATCGAAGGTATTACAAGCCCAGACGGAAGAGTTCTTGGTAAAATGGCACACTCAGAACGTCGTGGAGACGGTGTCGCAATTAACATTTACGGAGAACAGGATCTCAAGATTTTTGAATCAGGTGTCAAATATTTCAAATAATCGAGTGAAACAAGAAGTTTTCATGTGAAAAATGCAAGAATTGAAAACAAAACTTGCAGAAAAATATTGACACGGGCAAGCGGATGCTTTAAAGTGATAAAAGAATAAAGAAATTCATTTTCACATCAGGAGGTAGCAGCAGATGTCATACGTAGATGAAGTAATGGAATTAGTTGTAAAGAAAAATCCACAGGAGCCGGAATTTCACCAGGCAGTAAAAGAAGTATTGGAATCTCTTCGTACAGTAGTAGAAGCAAATGAAGAGAAATATAGAAAAGAAGCAATTTTGGAACGGTTAGTTGAACCGGAAAGACAGATTCTTTTCCGTGTTCCTTGGGTAGATGATAAAGGACAGGTGCGTGTAAACAAAGGATATCGTGTTCAGTTTAACAGTGCTATCGGACCATATAAAGGAGGACTCCGTTTACATCCTTCTGTAAATTTAGGTATTATTAAATTCCTTGGATTTGAGCAGATTTTCAAGAACTCTCTGACAGGACTTCCGATTGGCGGAGGTAAGGGTGGTTCTGACTTTGACCCGAAAGGAAAATCAGACCGTGAAATTATGGCATTCTGCCAGAGTTTTATGACAGAACTTTGTAAACATATCGGTGCAGATACCGATGTACCTGCTGGCGATATCGGAACCGGTGCAAGAGAAATCGGTTATATGTTTGGACAGTACAAACGAATCCGTGGAGTATACGAAGGTGTACTTACGGGAAAAGGCTTAAGCTACGGTGGTTCTCTGGCTCGTACAGAGGCAACTGGATATGGTCTGTTATACTTTACTGATGAAATGCTCAAAATCAATGGCATGGAACTGGCTGGAAAGACAATTGCTGTTTCCGGTTCGGGAAATGTAGCAATCTATGCAATCGAAAAAGCACAGGAACTTGGTGCAAAAGTTGTAACAGCAAGTGATTCTAACGGATGGGTCTATGATCCGGAAGGAATTGACCTGGCAGCATTAAAAGAAATCAAAGAAGTAAAACGTGCAAGACTTACAGAATACAAGAACTATCGTCCAAATGCAGAATACCATGAAGGACGTGGTGTATGGTCTGTAAAAGTAGATATCGCACTTCCATGTGCAACACAGAATGAATTATTCTTAGAAGATGCAGAAGCATTAGTTGCAAACGGATGTATTGCAGTCGCAGAAGGTGCAAATATGCCTACTACAATCGAAGCAACACAGTATCTTCAGGAACACGGTGTACTGTTTGCTCCTGGCAAGGCAGCAAATGCAGGTGGTGTTGCAACATCAGCACTGGAAATGTCACAGAACAGCGAACGTCTGAGCTGGACATTCGAAGAAGTAGATGCAAAATTAAAGAACATCATGGTAAATATCTGCCACAATGCAGCAAATGCAGCTGAGAAATACGGTGCAAAAGGCAACTATGTAGTAGGTGCTAATATTGCCGGATTTGAAAAAGTAGTAGATGCAATGCTTGCACAGGGTGTTTGCTAATTTTTAAAATGAAAAGATGTTTTTGAAAAGGCTATCCGAAAGGATGGCCTTTTTGAAGTTACAGTAAAATCTTTTTGCTTGAATACTATACCGATATAGCGGTATAATATTATACAAGGAGTGCGCCAGTTCGGCGCTTGAAATAGTATGCTGAAAGATTTTTTAAGACAAAATTATATATCTACATATAAATTAGCTCAAATGAGCGGACTTCCATATAGTACGGTAAATGATCTGGTGAATTGTAAGGTCGATGTTGAGAAAATCCGTGCTGGTATGTTATTTAAGCTGGCTGATTCTATGGATATTTCTATGGATGCGTTATATCAAATGTGCAGAAATGAAATCCGCGTTTATTCGGAAAAGTTTGATACACTGGGAAAAGTCACCGTAAAAAATAAAACTTATCTTTTGGAATTTTGTTATAAAGGAAAAGCGTTCGCGGAGTTGCTCTATCCGGTAAAGAAAGAGGCGACTCTTTTTATAGAAACAATTGCGTTATGGACAATGGAAGAAAAAATATCCGGAATTAAGATGGAGGAAACCTATGCAGTATGTATTAAAACGAAAAGATGATATTATAACACTTATTGACTTCGCGGAGGATGGAAGTGTTTTACATTTTTGTCAGGATTTGATTCATCCAGAGCTTGCACCGTTGCACGAACAGAACGATTATGGATGGCTGAAACGTTGGTGGAAGCAAAGAGCTGTTCCAATTAGTCAGGGAAATATAAGACAGATGTTGGAACGAAAAGGTTTACTTGGACCGGAAGATTTTCTGCTGAAAAATTTAGGTTTATCACTTACGGATTATTACTGGATTTCTCCTGTAGATTCTGGAATAACATGGAAGGATGTAAATCTTTTTGACAATGAATTTCATGGAGATATTCTGATAGGAAATGAAGAAACAGATGGGGAGATGCCGCATTATACTCCGAATGGTTCGCTTCAGGGAACACTTGAGAAAAGCTGGACTATATTAAATGGAGAGAGGGGAATGTTAAAAGGAAATAGAGATAATTTGTCAGCAGAGAGTATCAATGAAGTGATTGCTTCTAAGCTGCATGAAATGCAAGGTTATTCCAATTATACAAATTATAAATTAATTAAGATTCATGGCAAGGATTATGACTATGGATGTTATTCAAAACTTTTTACATCTCAAAATCTGGAATTGATATCAGCGTATGATGTGGTTTGTTCTGAAAAGAAAGCGAATGAAACATCAATATATGAACATTTTATTCATGTTTGTGATGACCATGGATTGGAGGAAGAACTGCTGCGCAGACATTTGGAATATGTGATTATGGCAGATTTTATTTTGTCAGGGAGAGACAGACACCTTAATAATCTTGGAATTTTAAGAAATTCGGAATCATTAAAGTTTGTTGCACCGGCACCGATTTATGACAGTGGAAAATGTCTTTTTGTTCAAGACAGTGTTCCGGTGACTGACAGAGAATTGTTAAATATAAAAACGGAAAGTTTTGCAGCTGATGAATTGAAATTGTTGAAGCTGGTTCGAAATAAAGATTTATTGGATGTTACCAAGCTGCCGTCACGTTCATTTGTGGAAGACATATATGGATTAGATTCACAAATGGATGAACAGAGAATTTCCATGATTGGCGAAGGATATGAAAGAAAAATTGAATTATTCAGGGACTTTCAATTGGGGCAGGACTTGAATAAAATGAAATTTGCGATAAAGAAGCCACATGCATCAAAACTGAATACAAGCCAATTTATTATTGACATTGAGATTAAGCGTGAATAATAGCGGACAGGATGGTACAACAGTATTCTTGTTCTTAGCGCGGAAGATAATATAAGGGAAGCTGCGGATTGAAAAGCCGCAAGCTTCCCTTATATGTTCATATAGCACAGGTATACACCGAAAAAGGTTCGGTAAAGCTATTTAGCAATGTATTTGTTTTTTATACTCTAGACAAACAAAACGTATCCTTTGTCAATTGGTGTATATGCCTTATCTGTCAGTGAATCATATGTACAAATCAGACCTTCATCTAATACCATCAATCTGCGTCCTTCTGGAATCTCAGGAAGTTTGGCTAACTGATATTCAAAACGGTAGCCTTTATTTTCTGCCTCCGGTGTTTCAAAGCCCTGTCCTGCATAAAGCGGGAGCGTGGAAGCATCACGATAATGATAAGAAGCGCAGATACAATGTTCTACATCATCACGTACTTCGAAGATTGGACTCATCAAATCACGGCTAGGATTGCTTGGAGTATCGAGAAATCCGGTTGCACGATTATCGTCTATTGGCTTAACGGCTGCTTCAAACAGACCGTAAACGCCACTGTTGTCCCGGCCTGAGAAGGAAAGCATGATAATTCCTTCTTCATCTTTCAGAAGTGAAACCTGGAAACCGGTCATAATCTCGTTGATAACAATATCATATGGGGTGGCATTTGTGACGATATATTTTTTGCCAACTCTGTTTTTCCATGCATCGGAAACCTCCGGAGCCGGAAGCACTTTCTGCGCCATCGGAGAAGTGACGCCATTATAGCTTGATAAAGCGTAAATGTCGTTTCCGTGTTTTTCGAAGGTTAATGTGCGGTGTTCTTCCCCATGGAAAAGGCTTCCATCGAAAGAAAGCGGAGCAAATACCTGATGTGAACCACCTCTTGTATCATCCATTGTAATGGAACAGTGTGCTCCGTACATATGGAAATGAAGAATACCGCTTGGCACAAGATAAGTACCGGCATTTTCAGCGATATATGCTTCTGGAATCGGAGTAAAGCTCTTGTAAATGTTGATGCCCTGTTCCAGCATAGCAACAGCGAACATCCGTAAAATGGCTTCTGTTACGTCAATCTGGCAGTCGTGTGTTTCGGAAATGGCGAGTACAGCATTGTATTTCGGAATTACAAGGAATTTCGTTGTAAACTGGAAACTGTTACCGCCTTTTAACAATACGCCTTCGCCCAAATCATAATCAGGGTGTGTATAGCAGACATTATCCCATCCCAAACCATAATTGGCAGAAGATTCATCCAGCGTGAGGAAAGTACGACCGTGTTTGGTAGCCATTTCTGCTTTGCTTTCCTTGGAAATGATGTCACTGTCTGCCAGAAAATTATTTCCAAAAGTACAGAGGTCACTCATACAAGTGGTAAATCCGGCACCGCCCTGAATCAAAAGCAATTCTTCGGTACGATTCTTTTCGTGTACCAGAGGATATTCCGGGTTGCGGTTTGGTGCAAGGCGGCTGGATGGTGCATGAATTGGCTCGGTAATATGGTTCATACAGTAGTCAGCATAAGGTTCACCGGTCACTTCTGCGACTACCATTTCCGCAAGTGTAAATCCATCATTACAGTACACAGCATATTCACCCGGTTCCGCTTTCAGATAATTATTTGCCATATATTCATAGACATCTGCATAATAGTCAGCCCCCTCTATATTGGAAACAGAGAAGCCTTTCCACTGGGTTCCCGGAAGTCCGCTTGTGTGGCTGAGGCAGTGGCGGAGTGTGATTTTGCGGAATCTTTCATCCGGCATATAAAAACGTGGAAGATATTCACAAACCGGAGTATCCAGAGTAACTTTCCCCTGTTCTACAAGCTGCATAACAGCAGCAGCGCAGTAAATCTTTGATACGGAAGCCACGTTATAAGTACTCTTTGTTGTAGCAGCGGTTTTTGCTTCATTACCCTGCGTTCCCAGAGAATCACTGGCAAGAAGCTCTCCGTCTTTCATGATTGCATAAGACACGGAAGTGAAATCTTTTGCAAGCCCGTAGCGTAAAATTTCTGATAATTTTTCTGTAAGGTTTTTCATTCGTATAGTCTCCTTTGTAGTAATTGCTTAGAAAAACAGAAAACAGAAATCCTGTTTTACTGTTTAATTACTTGGTTCTTATAGTATTTACTATACTTTCTTTGAAATATTCTGTCAATAGCGGAAATAAACATATAATCGAATATAAAATAAAATTTGTGAACTTCAATCTGCTTGGCTTTTTTGCAAATATCGTATACAATATAAATTGAATTGGTAAAACTAAGGATAAGAGGAAGCTTATGGAGAACGGAATAGGGGAACTTTTGTTTCAAATGCGAACGGAAGCGGGTTTAAGCCAGGGGCAGGTCTGTCACCATTTATGTTCAGTGCCGCAGTATGCAAGGCTGGAAGCCAATCAGATAACCATAGATGTGTTTTTGTTGGACAGAATTTTTGGCAGAATGGGGAAGTCAACGGAGCGGCTGGAATATGTACTGCCAAGGGAAATATATGAGATATACGAACTTCAATATTTGATTCAACGGGCTATCTGTCATCGTGATTATGAGGGCGCATTGGATTTGCTTGGAAAATATGAAGCGATGAAAATTTCAGAAAAACCATTACATGTACAATTTGTTGAGCAGGAGAAGGCGCAGGTAGAATGGCTGCGGTCAAAAGATGTCGGTGTGACGTTAGTGCATGTGGAAAATGCATTGAGGCAGACTGTAGAATATGAAGAATTTACAGAACTGCTTCAGCATGAAAATACATATAGCGTGGAAGAACTGAAGTTATTGCTGTTTCGATGGGATATTTGTTTTCAGACAGAATACCAGAGAACAGATAAAGAACTACTCGCGTTGTTAAAATTCTGCAATCAGGACAAGTATGTGGATGTGGAACAAGTGAAAGTATTTCCATATGCAGTCTGCTTGTGGGCACGAATCTGCAATTGGGAGAAAGAACTGGAACAATTAGAAGCGTATGTGAAAAAATCTGTTTCACTATTGGAAAATACAGGAAAAGTGCTTTTCTTAAGCGAAATACTGACGCTTTATAAGGAAATTCTTTGCTATCGGCAAAAAGAAGATACACCATTTTTCAGAAAACTGGAGAAACAGATACAATGTCTGAAAGATTCGGAAAATGAGTTCGGTGTTATTTTGCGGGATTTTGTGTTGTTTAGTCACATGAATCGCCGATTCGATGTGGATTCAGAGATTATTCAAAGGACAAGAACATTGAGAAAAATGTCGCAGGAAACCTTGTGTGAAGATATCTGTACGCAGGAAGAGTTATCGAGAGTGGAAACCGGAAAAAGAAAGCTGCGGGATAAGAATCTGAATGCATTTATGGAACGGCTGAACCGTCCGCAGAAAAGAGTCAATATGATAATTTCTTCCAGACAATATAAAGTGTATGAACTGAAAAGAAGTTATTTTAACGAATTGTCTTTATTTCATTTTGAAGAAGCGCAAAAAGTTTATGATGAAATCGTAGAAATGTTGGACAGTTCCATACCCGAAAACCGACAATTTCTCGTAGGAGAAAAGGCAAAACTGGATTATGAGCTGTCGAAGCTGGACTGGAAGGAATGTCTGGAAAAACTAAATGCAGCATTGCGAATGACACTGGATGTAGAAATAGAAGAAATAGGAAAGATACATTTATCGGCAGAAGAACACTGTATCTTAAACGAAATAGCAGTTATTTTTTATGAAAATAAAAGAGGAGAAGAAAGTATTAAGATTCTGGAAGGTCAGATACAGAGTCTCAAAAGTGAATATGTAAAACCTGTTTTTCATTTGATGGAGTGGCAAGTAGCAGTGAGTAATCTGTCTATTATTTGTGAAGCTATGGGGAAACCGGAACAGGCAATATTGGCATGTAAAGGAAAAACAGAGACTGAATTGGAAGCAGGAAAAGGAAACCGTGTGGGATGTACGTTTGTAACAGAAGCCAGTGCTATGGAGCAATTGGATAAGGATGAGTGTGTAGATTATTTCAAAAAAGGATTAGAATGGCTGGAACTGTATCATCAAACGTGGCGATATGGATGTGTGAAAAAATATGTGACATCGGAGGAATGCAAATATCGAGGAGAGTTTAAGTATCTTTTAAACGAGAATACAGACTGTTTACAATAGACTTTATAAAATGGATTTTCAGGAAATGTCATAAACTTTTTCAAAATTATCGGATATGCTGGAAGCAGAGCTGTATTTCAAATGAGGAGGGAAACTTTATGAAGTTTACGATAAAAGAATACAACGAATATCATGAACAGGAAATATTGAATTTATATAAAAGTGTTGGATGGGTTAATTATGTGAATTACCCGGAAATGATAAAGAATGCTTATAAAGGGTCTTTGAAGATTCTTGGGGCATACGATGGGGAAAAGCTGTTGGGAATTATCCGTGTGGTAGGAGATGGATATTCAATTATTTATATTCAAGATATTATTGTTTTGCCTGAATATCAGCATCAGGGAATTGGAACAGCACTTATTAATAAAATGACCGAAATTTATAAAAATGTTTATCAAAAAGTATTGCTTACGGATGATACGGATAAAACCATTCAATTCTATCAATCAGTGGGATTTCGGGCAGATACGGAACTGGGATGCAAGGCTTTTGTGAAGATGGGATAACAAAAATAGAGAGGATTTGTGATGTGTTACGTGAAAGAAGAATAAAAAATAAAGATTACCGAAGATTGTTGATGGCGATTATCGTCAGCGAGTTTGGGGATGTTTTGTTTGATTTGTTCATTGTATGGAAGATAACAATGGACTCGCAAAATATTATGAACGCAGCGTATATGTTGGGGAGTTCGATTGCGTTTCGTGGAATTTTATCTTTGGGAATCGGAATCATCATTGATAAATATAACAAGAAAAAATTAATTATTGGGTCAAACATTTTGTCGGCTTTGATTATAGCCACATTTGCAGTGGCTTATCCATTTGTAATTGGCCATATTATGGTTGGCATTGCATTCATTCTGGTAAATGATATTTGCAATGCAGTGTTTTGGAATACTTATACAGTGATTGCTTCGGAAAAATTCCCGAAAGAAGAATTTATTACATTTCAGTCCAATTCTGCCATGTGTACGAGGTGTGTTCAAATTGCAGGGGCAGCAGTGGTAGGAGTGATGATAGATGTGATACCGGATGTCGCAATTTTTGGAATAGATATTTTGACCTTTCTTGTTTCAGCTATGTTGATTTCGAAGATTGATTATGCGTGGAAACAAAAAGACTCGGCTGGTAAAATTTCTGGTGAAGAGAATATCATTTGTCAAATCAAAAATGCGTTCCAATTTATCATACAGAATCCTATTGTAAGAGGAATTGTGATTTTAGTATTTGGATTAAATCTTGCATATGGATTTATCCCTAATATTCTGCCGCTTACACTGGCAGAGCAGTCGGGAAATGCGGTACTTCTGGGAAGTATAAAATCGATGATGGCACTTGGAGAACTGTTTGGATTGCTGATTGTCAACCGGTATGGGAAATATATCAGCGGGTTGTTTCAAATTGCCATGTTCTGTTGCGGAATCTGTATGTTGAGTCTGATGGTAATACATAATTGGTTTCTTGTCATTGTTTTCCTGCTTTATGGAGTCTTTGATGCAATGACGCAGCCGATGTTCAGTTACATGATTACAAGGATAGATGAAAAGAACAGAGGAAAAATCCTTGGTGGAATTGATGCGCTGCTGTTGCTTTCGCCAAGCTTTGGAATTGCGATAGGAACAAAGTTGATTGCGGTAAATTATAACTGGGCAATTTTATATTTAACCATTATTTTTGCGGGCGGTTTTCTGATGGTAACGCTTAATCGAAAATTAAATCACTTAAAGGTATAAAAGATACTGATGTTAAGTCAGGTGGAGAAATTAGAAGAAATGTCAATCAATAAAGAATTAAAGGTATTAGCAAAAGAGTTGAAAATCATCAAGGAATCACGGAACGGGTACTTGTATTTTTTCATGGCATGCAAAATTTTTTGCGGGGCAATGATTCCCATCGGTCTTGCATATATTCCGAAACAGTTTATTCAGTGGTTTCAGTCAGGGCAGGATTTACATATGCTTCCGGTATGCCTGCTGTTTCTGAGTGTGCTTGTACTGAGTATTCTGAATACCACAACACGCGGGATATTGGATGTGCGTCTGACAAAGTTAAGAAGAGATGAAGTAGAAAAATATCAGAAATGGTATCAACAAGTGGATTATGTATATTTGGAAGACCCGGAATTTGCAGTGAAAAGTGAAAGTGCAATTGATGCGCTTGGAGGCGGAGAAGGTTTCTTCTCCGTGTATTTTCATTTCATGAGTCTGGCTGAAAATATGATTACTGCGCTTGTCAGTGGTGTGGTTTTGGCTGCGTTTCATCCGCTGATAGTTATTATTTGTGTACTTATTTTTCTGATGAAAGGGAAGATAACGCATAAAGTAGCAGAATATATAAAGGAAAATGAACCGGAACGGGCAAAACTGAACAGGCAGAAACGGTATTATGCGGATTTGGGGTATGATTTTTCTTATGGAAAAGATATTCGTATTTTTTCACTTTCGGAAAAGCTGAAAGGCTTCTTTTGCGAAAAATCAGAGGCGTATGTGCAGAATGTAAAACGGATTTCCCTGAAAAAACTAAAGCTGAATATCAGTACCGAAGGGCTGCTTTTTGTCCGAAATGGAATTGTTTTTCTGATGATTTGTGCCGGATATTATCATGGGAATATTGATATTAGTGATGTAACACTTTTTCTCGGAATGACACTGGCATTAAATAATGCGTTAGATACGCTATCGGATACATGGACAGAATTTGTCAGTAATACCACTTATGCGGCACACTATTTTGATTTGGTGGATGATCCCGTTTATATGGAGACGACGAAAGAGGAAAAATTGCAGGAACCAATACATAGAATTTCCTTTGAAAATGTTTGCTTTCGTTATCCGAAGACGGAAGCGTGGGTACTGCAGAATCTGAATCTGGAAATCCGGAAAGGGGAAAAGATTGCGTTTGTGGGTGTAAATGGTGCGGGCAAGAGCACCATTATTAAACTGCTTACGCATTTGTATGATGTGACTTATGGTTCGGTTAAGGTCAATGGAATCAATATAAGTTCCATTGCAAGAGAAGAATATTATCAAAGATTTTCTGTCGTATATCAGGATGTGAATGTATATGCAGGAAGTATTCTGGAAAATATTTCGGGCACATCGGAGCAGCAAACAGACCGGCAAAGAGCGATTACGTGTCTCAAAGCAATGAAGCTAGATGAGAAAATAGAAACCTTGCCGCAGGGATATGACACGACCTTATTGAAAGTGATTGACGAGAATGGAACAGAATTTTCCGGTGGACAGAATCAGAAGCTGGCAATAGCCAGAGCACTTTATAAAAATGCGGATGTTTACATACTGGATGAGCCGACTTCTGCATTGGATGCACTTGCAGAAAAAGAAGTGTTTGAACTGTTTAATGAATCGGTGAAAGAAAAAACGGTAATTTACATTTCCCACAGACTTTCCAGTACCAGATTCTGCGACCGCATTTATATGCTTACCAAGGAAGGTATCAGTGAATGTGGTACTCACGAGGAATTAATGCAGAAGCGTGGAACGTATTATCGAATGTTTGAGACTCAGGGAAAATATTACCGGAAGGAGAGTGGTGAAAATGAAGTCGCTTACAACATTGCAGAAGTTTGTGACGATTATTCATAGAACATATAAAAAGATTTTTGCAGTCATTACGGTTAAATGCCTGATTTATATGTTTCAGACGCTTTATGCGACTGCGCTGGTTTCTGGGGTTATCTGGTGTTTAGAACGGCCAAATGCCAGAATGGCATGGCTGGGAATATTAAGTCTGGCAGTGGCAGGGGTGGTGATTGCCTGCCTTAAAAGGCTGGTTGACCATAGTTATGAAGTCCATAAAGAGCGGATGAAAGAAGCTTTGGACCATTCTATTTTTGATAAAATATCAAAAATGCCCTACAAGTATCTGGAAGACCCGCATTATCTTGATTTGGTAAATCAGGCGAAATTCTGTATCAAGGAAGAAGATTGCATAGACTCCATTTTCCGGCGTGGATTTGATTTTTTGCAGAATATAGCAATTATCATAGTTATATCCGTTGTGCTCTTGCGGTTCCATGCAGGATTATTTTTGATTCTTGTGACGGTAAGTTTGCTGAACATTATTTTCTATTTCCGGCTTGCAGGACTTGACGCAGAATTTTTTGAAGATAATGTAGTGGTAGACAGAAAGTATACCTACTATATGGATACCTTGCTTTATCCTAAGTATGGAAAAGATTTTCGCTTTTACCCTGTTGGGAAAATGCTGATAGATAAATTTGCAGGTTTTTCGAAAGAACTGGATGATGATTTTGTAAATTATATGGAAAAGGCCAAGAAAGTCATGGTCGGTCTGGATATCACAAAATACTTTGCAATGGGGCTTAGCTATGTGATTGTTTTTAAAAAAGTGATGCGAGACAGTCTGGATATTGCCATTTTCAGCTTTTACGCGGCAATCTGTACCACGTTTTTAAATATGATTACAGAAAGTATCAGAAATGTCATGCATTTTTTCCTGTTTCTGAAGTACGCAGAACCTATGGTAGAATTGCTGGATATTGAAAATGTGAAGAAATCCGGGGATGAAGTACTGTCTGACATCGAACAAATTGAATTTCAAAATGTGACATTTACCTATCCGAAAGCAGAAAAACCAGTACTGGAAAACGTTTCCTTTCAAATACAAAAGGGTGAAAAAATATCAATTGTCGGATTGAATGGTGCAGGGAAAACTACTATTGTAAAATTGATTTGCAGATTATATGAACCGGATTCGGGAGAAATTTATATCAATGGAAAACCAATAGGAAATTACAATTATGAATCCTATATAAAGCAGATATCTACGTTGTTTCAGGATTTCCGGTTATTTGCAATTTCACTGAAAGAAAATATAATGAGTGCAGCAGATAATGTATATGATGCGGTGCAGGTTGCTGAGATGGTAGGACTGAGTCAAAAAATAGCAAAGCTTCCAGACGGCATAGACAGTATCTTGTCAAAAGATTATGAAGAAGGTGGAATTGCCCTATCTGGTGGGGAAGAACAGAAGTTGGCATTAGGAAGAATGTTAAATAAAAACAGCAGCCTGTTTATTTTAGACGAGCCGACTGCGGCAATGGACCCTTATGCAGAAGCAGAATTTTACGAGACTTTTCATAAAATGATAAGGGGAAAAACAACGATTTATATTTCTCATCGAATGTCAGCATCCGTGTTCAGCGATAAGATATTAGTGCTGGAAAATGGAAAAGTGGCAGATTTTGACACCCATGATAATCTGTTGAAAAAGCAAGGCCGGTATCAGGAACTGTTTCGAATTCAGGCAGAAAATTATGTTTTGGATTAAGTTGCGTAAAAACTTCAAAAATCTTATTGACAAACTCTAACATATAATAGTATAATAGCTGAGTCGGTTGCGATAGCAACTAACTCATATGGGATCATAGCTCAGCTGGGAGAGCATCTGCCTTACAAGCAGAGGGTCATAGGTTCGAGCCCTATTGGTCCC
>CAKRCD010000006.1 GCA_934307065.1 uncultured Bariatricus sp.
AGCCTGCCCTGCATCATATTCTCCTGAGATCATCTTAGAAACCACATCCTTGGAAACAGAGAAAAAGTCATTTGACGCAATACGGATATACATATGATTTTCTTCAATCACAGGTTTCACATCTTTCAGATATTCCGTAAGCTGCATATCCACATCCTGACTGTAGCTTAACAGATCCTGCCCGTCATAAATAATCCGATTCTGCGCATCATCGGAAGCCAGTTTACGCTTCCATCCTCATTCATAAAATTGCTAAGGTAGGTGTCATAGACTGCACCTGCAACATTGGTTGTGGAAAGATCCATCAGGCTGTCTTTCAGAGGGCTGGCGTCATGCAGTGAAAAACGACAGCAGGTTATAATATCCGGCAATCCACCGTTCTCATTCAGAAACTTGTAGAAATCCAAATCATTATTGCCTACTACAAATTCAACATTGATATCCGGGAGCTGTTTCTGGATATAAGATGCATATTTTTCATACAGGCTTGTACTCCATAAATACACCGTGATTGTTTCCGCATCTTCTTTTTCCACACTCTTCCTGCCACAGGCTGACAGAAGTTATAAGGCTGCAGCCATCACTAAGAGTACAGCCAAAGCTTTGTTCCATTTTTCTTTTTCATTACGAATTCCCCTTCTGAAATCGCTTTCCACTAATCCACTAGTTCATCAATTACCTTTGCCAATCGTTTCGCATCAACAGGCTTGGCAATATGTTCATCCATTCCTGCATCTTTTGCTTTCAGCCTGTCCTCCGTAAAGGCATTTGCTGTCATTGCAATAATCGGTATTACTTTTGCATCTTCTCTGTCCATAGAGCGAATCCTTTTCGCTGCTTCATAACCATTCATAACCGGCATCATGATATCCATAAGAATAACATCAAACTCGCCAGATTTGCTTTTTTCAAATATCTCGACAACTTCCTGTCCATTCCATGCTTTGGTTACCTCAGCGCCTTCATTCTGGAGCATAAATTCTGCAATTTCCATGTTCAACTCATTATCTTCCGCCAGAAGAATGTGGAGCCCCTTTATAGATTTGTCCGGTATATCTTTCCGTACTTTATGTTCATCCTCATCCGGAGCTATTTTAAATGGAATCCGGATTACAAACGTACTCCCTACACCTTCTTTACTTTCAAAGGAAATGGTTCCACCCATTATTTCGACCAGTTTCTTTGTAATCGGCATTCCAAGTCCGGTTCCGGCATATTTTGTACGGCTTCCGGTATCTTCCTGCGCAAATGGTTCAAAAATTTGTTTCTGGAATGCTTCTGTCATCCCGATTCCGGTATCCCGGCAAATAAATTCTATCGTCGTCATTTCTGACTGTTCTGACGCAATTTCTATGCAGCTGACATAGATATTTCCGTTGTCTTTATTATATTTCACCGCATTTGACAGGATGTTCATCAGAATACGTTTCACATGACTCGGACTTCCAATAAGATTCCAGTGTGTGAGTTCTTTTTCTTCCCACATGATACGGATATTCCGCTCTGCCGCCATCTGCTCGATCACGACAAGTACTTCCTCAAAAATGTTACTCAAATTTAATGGAATTGCTTCCAGCACCACTTCTCCAGACTCCAGCTTACTCATATCCAAAACATCGTTTAGCATTTCCAGCAGCAAATGAGAAGCCGATTTGACTTTTTCCCTGTATTCTGACTGTTTCTCCGCATCGTCAGCATAATGTCCAGCCATATCAACCATGCCGCAGATTCCGTTGATCGGAGTTCGGATGTCATGACTCATTCTCTGGAGAAATTCTGTCTTTGCCCGATTGGCTGCCTCTGCCCTTTTTGCTGCTATCAGAAGTTCTCCTTTATATTTTTCCTCTTTTTCAATCTCCTGTTTCTGATGTGCCTGATTGGCTTTATATCTCCAGAACAAAAATAAACTAAATATCAGAAAATAGAGAAAAATAACACCTGTCACACATAATGGAAGGTTATGAAACACTTCCGTATCCATAAGATACGCATAGATATAGTAATCACGCTGCTTCAGCATGATTCCATAACATCCGGTTCCTTCCTTCCTCAAATGATAGATATGCTGACTGTCCGTATGCTTTTTCATTGCCTGAACCACTTCGTTGCCGGCTGTACTCTGCCCCAACAGGCTCTCATCGTTGCTGGCAATGATCGTCCCTTTATCTGCAACAATAATCGTTCCATCTTTCCGGGTACTATACCCACTTAAGAGGTTTTGTATCGTCAGAGTATAATTTCTGATAAATTCAGGAAAAGTATAATAGTAGATCGCTACGATACCCGGTGCATCTTTTCTGGCACAGGCTGCAATATCAATGCGGGACCCGTCTTCCCTGTTGATCCGTTCAGAATAACTTCTTTCCTCATATTCGGTAAAATCCATGATGATATCTTTTTGCAGATACTCTGTAATCTCCTCGGTCAGAGACTCATCCATGCTGTATTCACAGTCTATCTTTCCGTTTTCATCCAGTACAAGGATACCGTCCACCCAAAGGGTCTGAAGATTTTCTTTTAAGAAATCCCGGCTCAGCCGGTCGCTGTTTTCTGTTTCCATCTCAATATTTGTGCTCATCTGCCTGGCACTTTCAATTGCACGTAGGAGACTTTTGGATTCTGAGGATTCATTGTAATGGGTGTAGGTTGAACACTGTACTTTTACATAGTTTACAATCTCTACCATTCTTTTTTCCGCATTCGCTTTCTCAATATAAAAGAAACAAAACAGGGATATTACAGCCACACAGATTCCAAGCAATACACCAACTATTACAATCCGTTTTTCTTTTACTTTTCTTTTAATATCCAAGATCATCCACCTCCAGATACTTTTCCGGATCATCCAGATATTTTCCAACGATTTTCAGAGTCGTGCCATCCTGACGCATTTCCTCCAGCGTCTGTTCCATCTGCTCACAAATTCCTCTGTCATCATTTTTTGCAAAAGCAACACCTATTCCGGTAAGCATCAGCGGTTCATCCAGGATACGGAAGTTTGCATCATAATCTTTCATATACTGGACAATGGATTCCTCATGTGCGGCCACAGCATCCACATACCCTTTTCCCAAGAAGGTATAGATCAATTCTCTGTGCCCAAGACTTATCAGATTTCCCAGTTTTGGGATTCTCTCATCCGTGTGGTTCAGAAAGATACCTTCCGGTTTGGTTGTGGACTGGACGGCAAGATTCTTTCCTTCCAAATCACTCAGTTTATAGATGTCACTACTCTCATTTACGGCAACCACCTGGCGGCTTGCTATGTACGGTCCTGCCCAGCGGTAATCATCAAGACGCCCTTCCATAGAAAAGCAGCCCATAATACAGTCAATATCTCCGTTCTCTACCAGTTCTTTCTTATTCTCCCAGTCGATCTGAACAACATTTACCTGATAACCCATTCTTTTGAAGGCTTCTGTAGCCAGTTCTACATCGATTCCTGTCGGTACACCATCCTCATTCAGGTAATTGTATGGTGGATAACTGTCGCTTCCGAGCGTTATGATAGGTTTTTCTGTTTCTTTTTTACTGCTGTCTGCATGATTACATCCTATCAGGGTAACCACTAAAATTCCCACTAGCAGAATGCCTGCAATCACTCTTTTTCCCTTCATTTATTTTCCATCCTCAAAACAAAATAGCACTGCCAAACAGACAGTGCACTTTATTTCTTGCAACTGGCTGCCATTTTACAGGCCCTGTAGCTTTGCGTCCCAAATTTTCATCTGGTTTGCCAATCATCTTATTATAACTTTTACACATATGTGAAAATATTGCTATTATTATACTCCCATTTTCCACTGTATACAAGGAGAACCACACCATTAACCTGCCCCTGAGCACAGTAATTTCTAACACTGCGTTCTGACATATTCCACTTTTTTGCTATTTCGGCAACTAAAAGGTATTTCCCGCTTCCTACTGAACTTCTACTAACTCAATTTTAAAATTCAGCTCTTTTCCTGCCATTTCATGGTTCGTATCTAATGTAATTGTAGTATCATCTTTTGCCACAACCTTTACCGGAACAGGCTGTCCTACAGAATTGTACAGATAAACCTGCTGTCCGACAGTAAGTTCTTCAGAACCTGTAAGTCTTTCGATTTCGAATGTTAAAATAGCATTTGGATCTGGCATTCCATATGCTTCCTCCGGCATAAGGTGTACATCACGTACCTCTCCAACCTCCATATTAACAACTGCTGCATCAAATCCTTTAATCATCATGCCTGCACCACAGATGAATTCAAGTGGCTCCCCACGATCATAAGAAGAATCAAACTGTGATCCGTCATTAAAGGTACCTGTGTAATGTACTTTACATGTTTTCCCTGCATTTTTCCCTTCCAATATAATTTGTGGTGCACCACAACCGCTGCAGCCTCCGCCACAACTACTGCAGCCGCCACCGCAGCTTCCACATTCACAGGCTTCTTCATCGTGGCAATCACAATTTACTCCAGCCGAAGGGAATTTTTCCTTTAAATATTTCGTCACAACTTCATCCACATTTCCTTCTGTTCCAGAAACCACTGCAATTCCAGCCTCTGAAAGTGCATTTTGTGCTCCTTCTCCAATTCCACCACAAAGAACCATATCTATTCCTTGTCCGGAAAGGAAATTTGCAAGTGCATCATGTCCCGAGCAATTTGTCGCAACGATTTCACTACTCACTACTTTCCCATCTTCCACATTATACACTTTAAAATTTTCTGTACAACCGAAATGGCGGAACACTTCCCCATTATCATATGTTATCGCAAGCTTCATATTCATTTCCTCCAAATATTTACGTTTTTGTATTTTTCATATTATCACAGATTGAATCTTTTCTCCACAGCAATCAGAAAACAATCCTTTCATTGTTATATGGCATCTTTGGTCATACTTGTTCTATAAATCTCAAAAATGCTTCTTTTCCCTCTGGTGTCCGTCGGTAAACTCCGGCTTGCTCTAACACCGTTTCAAAAACAAGGCCTACTTCCTGCTGAATAATATCCATAACATTTTCTGGTGTAATGTGATGATTCTTTGCAATATTTTCTGCCCATTCTGCATGCGAAGCAGTCAATGGGTCTTCTCTCATATTCTTACCCGAAAGCAGTTTTTCCGCCACAGCAGCCAGCTCTTTTTTTAGTCTTCCCGGCAAAATTGCCAATCCCATTACTTCAATCAGACCAATATTTTCTTTTTTAATATGATGCAGTTCCTCATGCGGGTGATAAATCCCAAGTGGATATTCCGGTGTTGTCAGGTTATTCCGAAGCACCAGATCCAGTTCATAATCTTCTCCTCTTCGACGCGCAATCGGTGTGATCGTATTGTGTGGCTCTCCATCTGTTTCTGCAAAAATCATGGCAGATTCGTCTGTATAGTTTCTCCAGCTTATTAGAATTTTATCTGCCAGTGATACTAACCTCTCTGGAGCATTAGCGGTAAGACGAATGACTGACATTGGCCACTTCACAATTCCGGCTTTTACTTCTTCATATCCTTTAAAGGAAATCTCTGTCTCAAGCGGAGCCTGCTCCATTGCAAATGTATAACATCCTCCCTGAAAATGGTCGTGCGCCAGAATAGAACCTCCAACAATCGGAAGGTCTGCATTCGATCCTACAAAATAATGTGGAAACTGTCTTACAAAATCCAAAAGTTTTGCGAAACAATCACGATCAATTTTCATTGGCACATGATTTTTATTAAAACAAATACAGTGTTCATTGTAATATACATATGGAGAATATTGTAAATACCAGGAAGTACCATTGATGTTTACTGGTACAATCCGGTGATTCTGTCTGGCAGGATAATTCAATCGCCCAGCATATCCCATATTCTCTTCACAAAGCATACAACGGGGATAGTTAGACGCTGGAAGTATTTTTGCTGCTGCAATAGCTTTTGGATCTTTTTCCGGTTTGGACTGATTAATCGTAATATCCAGTTTTCCATATTTCGTATCTGTCTTCCAACGGATGTCCTTAGCCACCCTGTCATTTCTGATATAATTTGTATCCTGACTGAACTGATAATACCAGTCTGTCGCTTTTTTCGAAGATTCTGCCAACAATTTTTCAAAATGCTGCATGACCTGCGCCGGTCGCGGCACCAGACTTCCCATTAGTTTTGTATCAAAAAGGTCTCTATAAACCACAGAATTATCTTTCAGAACCCCTCTCTCATACGCATCATCCAGTAATGCATCCAACAATTCCACCAGCGTCGCCCGTTCTCCCGTCTGTACTTCTTCCCATGTAAAGGAATCCAGCTTCAAAATGTCCAACAGTACATTTACCGCCCAGGCTTTTTCTTCTGTTTGAATAAATTCTTTTTCCAACGCATAATTCACTAATCCGCTAATTGCTTCATTTCGATTCATATTCCCGTCTCCTCTGTCAATCTTTAAAAGACTATTCCACCTATCGGACGAATGTTAAGCACATGACAGCATCCTTCCTCGAGCATACCTTCTAATGTTTTTTTGAATTCACACACCTCGTCTAATGGAACAAATGCCTGAATTGTTCCTGCAAATCCTCCTCCGTGTACACGGCATGCGCCTTTTCCGTTCAGTGCCTTTTCTGCCATCGTCAGTGCAATCGCCATATCTTGATGTTCCACGGCTGCCGTTGGTGTAATATTCTGCAAAAGCTCTCTTGAAGAACGACCTGACTCCCTTACCAATTTCAAGAATCCTTCTCTATCTCTTCTCTCCAAAGCTTCCGCTTCTTCTACCGCCCGCTTATCATCTGCATAAAAATGTAATGCTCTGAGAACCGCTCTGTCCCCTACTTCTTGACGCAATGACTTCAAAGCTGCCATCACGTCTTCTTCTCTGACCTCATGCAGTACCTGCTTTCCGAAATAAGCAGCCACCTGCCCCATTTCCTGTGGAATAGATGCATATTCTCCAGTTAATGCCACATGATCAGCTCCACAATCAATAATGCAGAGTGCAAGTCCCAACTTTTCCAAGTCTGCAGTAACTGTTTTTACGATAGGAGCCTCTGGATCAGCAAAATCAATAGATACCGCGTTTCCAACTGATGATGCTGTCTGGTCCATTAAACCACTTGGTTTTCCAAAATACAAATTTTCTGCCTTCTGTCCAATTTTTGCAATCGTAACTGCGTCCAATTCATCATTACAGAACAAATGATTTCCTGCAGTTCCAAACAGCACTTCACAGGCTGCGGAGGAAGAAAGTCCGGAACCCGGCAGCACACTGGAAACTGCATACATATCAAATCCGGCCACCGGATAACCCGCTTTACTCAACTGAGCCAGCACACCTCGTATCAATGATGCCGTTGTCTCTTTTTCCTCTTCCTGAGGCTCTAAATCTGACAAATTTACCGTAGTCATCGGCCACCCCTCTGACTGAAAACGAACAGTATCTGTTCCATTTAATGCCACACAGGCCAAGATATCCAGATTTACTGCCGCAGCCAGCACATGTCCATTTTGATGATCGGTGTGATTTCCACATATTTCTGTACGTCCCGGAGCAGAACAAAGTACGACCTCCTTGTCCTCTTCTGCTCCGAAACATTTTCCAAATTCTTCCATGACATAGGCAACCCGTTCTCTTGAAACCGTGACATCCTCACACCCCATCATTGTCAATGTTTCGTCCATTTTTCCTGCTTTTAAATCTTGATACACATCATTCCATTTTTTCAAAATATTCATGCTCCTTTTTCTTATTCTTTTTATTTTCCTTATTTTTTCAAAAAGTGTTCCCTGTTCGGATATTCCTGCCGAAATGCCAGCAAAGCTGCCTCTTGTAGGAGTGCAAATTCCTTGTCCATGTGAAGCATATGTGGCGCGCGAAATGCAATCGCACTAATCTGCTCAGCTATTTTTTTCACAACCCCTTCATCCGACAGTTGCCCCATTCCAAAGACCAGGGAGGTAAATCCCCTTCCTTCTCTACTGATTTTCATAAAGCTTAAAAACACATTCTTTAATTCCAACAGTAAAATCACCTTGTATACTTCTTCTTGCTCTTCCACACCAGACAGGCACAATGTATTTAAGATCTGGGCCGCCTGCTTTCTCTTTTTTCCAGCAAAATCCAGCGTACTTCCTTCTGCAAGATATTTCAAATCCATAAGGCATGCCAAAAACATATCCTTTTTCACTCCCCTTTTCCCATATCTTGCAATCCACAATTTTTCCCGGAACAAATCTTCCTCTGTCTTTTCACTATGCTGCCTCAGGATTTCCAGCCTTTTTGCAGCACCTGTTTCCTGATAAAACATCTCTGTCCAAGTATGCTCCATTCTGTTTTACCTCATTTTTTATTTAATGATTTAAAAATTCCTTTGGCACATGTTTTGTCCTGTATTTAGAAGGTGAAACTCCAAACTTTTTCTTAAAAACATAACTAAAATAATTCGCGTCCTTATACCCTACTTTTTCTGCAATTGTATAGCTTTTTTCATCTGTATTCAAAATCAATTCTGCCGCGATATTCATTCTATAATCTGTTAAATAAGAAATAAAAGATTTACCCGTTTCTTTTTTAAACACAGAAGAAAAATATGAATTCGATACACCAAGAATCGCACATACTACATCCAATGAAATTTCAGACTCCATATACTTTTCTTTTACAATATCCTGTGCCTCTGTTATCAGACGCATGAAAGTACTGTTTCTGGCAGTCCTTAATTTCTGATTAATCTTCATGGCAGTCTCCACCATCCACGAAGTCAATGAGCTTTTATCCATCTGAGGAACTTTTTCATAAAGATTCTGCACATCTCCAGATAACTCATGAAAATCAATCGAATTGTTCGCACAGAATTTATAAAAACTGCTTACAATTTCCATGGTTGCAAGACTGTACTGGCCTATGGTTTCTGTATTTTTATGAAGCTTCTCAATTTCTTTTCTTACGGCTTTTTCAATTTTCTCCTGATTTCCTACACGAATTGCCCGAAACAGGTCCCGCATCCTGCTTTCTTCCGGCTGACTTAATATTTTATGCTCCTTCGGCACAATCTCTCTTATGTTAATTGCTCTTTTCGTTCCATACAACACTCTATAAGAAACTGCTTCTCTCGCACTTTCATAAGAAATATTAATATCAAGCAAATTATCACAGACAATTCCTACACCGGCAGTAACAACCGCTCCCATGCTCCGATAAGCCCATCGGCAAAATCGGTCACACTCATCCGTCGCCTGTACAAGCTGTTCTTCCGAATCTAATCCAAAAACCAGAATGGTATCTCCCAGATAAATGAATTCCTGACACCTTCGTCTTTCTGCCAGTCTCTTTCTTATTTCCCGCTCTACTGACATCGACAATAGCAGTGAATCCATTCCATCCGGAACATGATTTTCCGAAGTATGAAACTCAACACAGCAAAAAAAAGGCCCCCTTAGATTTACCTGATAGGCTGTCAAAAATCGCTTATAATCTTCTTCACTGACTCTTCCTTCAATTAAAGATATGAATAAATTGGACTGCAAAGCTGGCAAAGCTTCCTGAAAATAGTTCTCTAGTTTTTTAACATTTAATCTTTCTTCCTGCTCCCGATCCAATATTCGCTTAAGTTCCATCATGGTTTTTGATAGCTCAGATGCATGAACCGGTTTGAGTATATATTCCTTGATATCCAGATGTACTGCTTCTCTGGCATGTTCAAATTTATCAGAGGCAGTACAGAGGATAATATAAATATTGGGGTACTCCTGATTCAGTTTTCTTGACAATTCCAGACCATCCATATATGGCATTTTTATATCGGTCAAAACAACATCCGGCTGTAATCTTTCCACCATTTCTAATGCTTTTACTCCATCGGCAGCATGACCTACCACATCAAATCCCAACTCATTCCAACGAATCTTGGCTTCCATCTCTTCGATGGATTCCGCTTCGTCATCCACCAGAATTACTTTATATCGTTCCATTGCAATCCCTCTCTGTATATTTCGCACATATAAATTTATTTCTGATAAAGCCATTATAACAGATATCCACCCTTAAAGCGAATATTGTTTGTAAGAAACAATGCAAAAAACCGTTCCATTTATCCTTAAGACAAACAGAACGGCTTTCGCCTATGTAAACCTCTATTTTATTTATTATTTTATTTATTATTTTTTCTGTACATATTTCAGACAGTCAAGCGTAACAGCCGCCAGAATAATAATACCTTCGAAAATGAACTGAAGGTTTGTATCAATACCAAGAATGGTCAGAGAATATGTCAGGGAAGTAAAAATAAGTACACCAGTTACAACACCTGAAATCTTACCAATACCACCGGTAAAGGATACTCCACCAACTACACAAGCCGCAATGGCATCCATATCCCATCCTTGTCCATAAGCTGCGCTACCAGAACCAATCATTCGGTTACATTCCAGCCATGCACCAAATCCATAAAGAATACCTGCCAGAATAAATGCTCCCATTGTTACTTTGAAAACAGAAATTCCAGATACGGCTGCTGCTTCCGGGTTTCCGCCAACTGCATACAGGTTCTTTCCAAAAACAGTTTTATTCCAGATGAACCATACAACAACAATCGCAGCTACTGCCCAAAGAATAATGGTTGGAAAACGTCCAATCTGAGGAATAAAGGTATTTGGAATTTCAGAATCAATCGCACCGAAAGAAACACCCTTTGTTGCATAAGTTACAAGTCCAAAGATAATCAGCATGTTCGCCATGGTTGAAATAAATGGATGCATCTTAAATTTTGCCATAAAAAATCCTGCCACCATTGCAAATGCTGTAGTCAGAACTACACATGCAAGTAATGCCAAAAGCGCTTTTGGCACCGGAGCTATGCCTGAAAAATCAAAAATATGACCAAATACACTACCTGTATTAATTCCTTTATGCATAATAATAGTTGCTGTAACCATACCCATACCAACCATACGCCCTACGGAAAGATCTGTACCAGTCAGTAAAATCAGACCAGCTACACCAAGCGCAAGGAACATTCGTGGTGAAGCCTGCTGGAGAATATTCAAAATATTCGTAACAGTCAGAAGCTGTGTATTCTTTACCAGTGGTGTAATAATACAAAGTGCAATGAAAATCAGGATAATTACAATATAAAGACCATTTCTGTAAAGGAACTGTGTCAGGTTAAATGTATACTTGTAATTTTCAATACTCTGTGCCTTTTTCTGACCAAACGTAAATTTAGACATTCTTAACATATCAATCAGATGAAACTTATGCATATATGCATCATGTCTTCTGTCTTTGATTTCCTGAAGTCTGGACTCATGTGCCATCTGTGCATCAAATAATCTATTTTTTAATACATATTTTTCTGCTTTAATCTCCTCTGCATCTTTCAAACTGCTCATTTTTTCTTTATGCTCAGCCTGAATCTCTGCTTTTATTTTCTCATAATTGCTGTTTTCCGCCTGCTTTTCTGCCTTACAACTTTGTGCAACAACATCATAATATTCTTTCTTATAGTGCTGAGAAAGATAGTTTTCTGCATCTGCAATCAGTTTGGCAATCTGTGGTTTATTTGCGCTCTCCACACTTTTTGCCTTTTCCAGTTCTTTCTTACAGTCATCAATAATCTTGCTCTGCTGTTCTTTCGATAAATTCTTATCCTCTTTTGCTACCGCAATATGATTTTTTAAACTATTTACTTTATCAGAGCCTTCCACACGAAGTGCGTCAATCTGCTCTTGTATTTTTTGAACATATTCGTCAATCGGCTTCAAAAGCTTTGCTTCGTCTTCAGCCGAAAGAATCCTATTGTTATCTGCCATCTTTCATACTCCTCTCTGTTACAAATACTTCGCACTAAGTCTCAACAATTCTTCCTGATCGGTATCCTTTGTATTTACAATTCCCGCAAGCCGGCCATTTGACATAACACCAATGCGGTTTGTAATTCCAAGAATTTCAGGCATTTCAGAAGAAACAACAATAATTGTTTTTCCTTGTTTTGCCATATTGATGATCAACTCATAAATCTCATACTTTGCACCAACATCAATTCCTCGTGTCGGATCATCCATCATAAATACACTTGGAGAACGCTCCAGCCATTTTCCAAAGATAACTTTCTGTTGATTTCCGCCGGAAAGACTGGAAATCATATCATCCGGTCCCATACACTTTGTATGCATGATTCTGATTTTTTCTGCTGTTGCGCACACCATTTCATCATTGGACAACGCTATTCCATGTATGTAATGGCTCATATTGGCAATCGTAGTATTAAACGTAATATCCCCTTTCAGGAACAAACCATTTGCTTTTCTTTCTTCTGTAATAAGTGCAAAGCCATGATCCATTGCATCCTTAGGTGAAGAAAAGTTCATAACTTTTCCGTTATATATTACATTACCTTCTGCTCTGGTACGCATTCCAAATATCGTTTCCAAAAGTTCTGTACGTCCGGCACCAACCAGACCATAGAATCCGAAAATTTCACCTTTTCGAATATCAAAAGAAATATTCTGAAGCTTCGGTGCATATTTTGTTGAAAGATTTTGTACAGAGAGAATTTTTTCTCCTGGCTCATTATCTACTGGCGGGAATCTGTTATCCAAAGAACGTCCAACCATAGCTGAAATCAATTCGTTCATGCTGGTATCCTTGCTTTCCTTTGTCATAACCAGACTTCCATCTCTGAGTACTGATATTTCATCACAAATCTCAAGAATTTCATCCATCTTATGTGATATATAAATAAGGGAAATTCCCTGCGCCTTCAACTGACGCATCATTTTGAAAAGTTTTTCTACTTCTGGCGCTGTAAGTGATGATGTAGGCTCATCCAATACAATGACCTTAGAATGGTAAGATATTGCTTTCGCAATCTCACACATCTGCCTCTGTGACACAGACATTTTCTTCATTGGTTGCGTCAGATTCACTGTAATTCCAAGCTGCCGAAATAAATTCGCAGTTTCCTTTTTCATTCTTCCTTCATCGACCATTCCCAACGAATTTTTAGGATATCGTCCAAGGAATAAATTATCCACAACGCTTCTTTCAAGGCACTGGTTTAATTCCTGATGAACCATTGCCACACCATTTTCCAGTGCATCTTTCGGTCCCGAGAAATCAACTTCTCTACCGTCTAATATAATCGTCCCCTCATCTTTCTGATAAGTTCCGAAGAGACATTTCATCATTGTCGATTTTCCGGCGCCGTTCTCACCCATAAGCCCCATAATGGTTCCGGGTTTGACATTCATGCTAATATGTTTCAGAACTTTATTCCTGCCGAATGACTTACTCATGCCATTAATCGATAAGATGTATTTATTCTTCTCCTCTGCCATAGCCCTGCTTCCTTTTCTAAGCGAAAGAAGGGTATCAAAACTGACACCCCTCTGTGTTTCACCAATTTAATATTTTTAACTAATCTCTTATTTTGAGAGAAGTGATGTATATGCAGCTGCATTATCTGTCTTAACCATGTTAATTGCAAATGCATCATACTCGCTTGGATTTCCAAGACGGTTTGTAATGTTAGACTCTGTCTGTCCATCTCCACCGATATAATCTACATTCAGATTCAAAAGATCATCATAAGCCTCAAGAAGTGGCTGATATGTAGAGCTCAGGAAGTTGTCTGACGCATTATAAATGTTCAGCCAAACTTTCTTAGATGGGCTCTTTTCAGAATCAAGCTGATTAGATACTTTACCATAAATCTTGGTTGAATCTGTAAAGTCTTTGTAGTTATCTGCTGTTACAGCAATGTTTAATGCATAATAAGAGCGGTCCTCTGCGCTATATCTGTAATCTTCACCTTCTGTTAAGCAGTTACCAGCTTCATCTGCTGTACCGATACCAGTATCAATATCTACTCCGTCAAGTGAGTTACGAAGAACTCTTAATGTCAGGTAAGCCTGAACATCTGCATGCTGTGAAATTGTTCCGCCATATCCTTCAGCGATTGCTGCTACTGCATCACTGTTTGCATCATATCCAAATGTAGGAACTTTCTTATCTTTTGCCCATGCGTTGAACATTGACATTCCCATACCATCGTTATTTGAAACAACAATGTCAATCTGATCGCCGAAAGAAGCTGTCCATGTTCCGATTGCATTACCTGCTGTAGCTGCATCCCATGTTGCTCCTGCTGAGTTTTTCATTTCCTGAGAAGCAAGTTCACGGATTGTATATTTCTTTCCATTTACTTCGATTTCTGCATCCTGAACAACTTTAGAACTTCCGTCTACGTTAGTTCCTGCTGGAGATGATTCAATATTTCCGTTTTCCTCGACACCTGTTCCAAGAGCCGAACGAACACCGCGTGTACGAGCAATAGAATCATTGTGTCCGATATCACCGATTGCAAGTACATATCCGATAACTCCATCCCCGTTTCTATCAATCTTATCTGCATTTGCTTTGATGTAATCTACAACCATCTGTCCCTGTAATTCAGCACCCTGGTTTGCATCAAATCCTACATAATAAGTATCCTTGTTAAAATTCAAGGCATCCTGATCCAATTCCCCTGTCGAACTGTTTGATGGCTGACGGTTGAACCAGCAAAGAGGTTTGTCCTTGTTTGCTGCTCCACTGTCGGATGAACCGCCAGATGAACTTCCACCACATCCTGCTAATGATAACGCAAGTGTTGCTGCCATCATTGTTGCCAATACTTTTCTTGTCTTCATTTTCTATTCCTCCCATTTGTTCATTTTGCACCGAAATGCACATGACTTAAAAGCTAATTCCATTATAATTACCTATATCTGCCGAGGACATAGAATATTTTTGGATTAACTATCAAAATTTTAAGGTCAAGTTGAAAATTTTTATATATTTTACATAATACGTCGAATTGCGACACAGCTAATATTTATTCTACTTCTCCAATTCTTTGTCTTTCTCTGCTGTTACTTTTGCTGCAGAATACGAAGTTCCATCCCCCGTCTTTGTATTCCCGCTGAGTGTTTTGATTGTCACGTTCTCATACATATTACTTATCAATGGAACCAACTTTACTTCCGGTGCATTTTCCAGAATGATAGAAGCAACAGCCGTTCCATGTCCATATGTATCCTCCGTATCCAGTTCTGGATTCACATAATTCTTTCCTTCTAAAATAGCTTCGGATGGAATTGCCCTTGTGGAAATCCCTGTATCTATAATTGCAATTTTTACAGGACTTTGTTCTTTTGTTTCTGTGCAGCCAATAACTACTGTCATCAGCAAAATAAATAATATCAACCAAATTTCTTTTTTTCTCATAATTTCATTATAACGGTGGTGCAGTTTCATTTTTTCTTTTTCATTTTAATACCACCAGCTAGATTGGCTGGTGGTATCTCGCTAATTCTTATTGATTTCCAATAATATCTTTTACTGTTCCTGTTACTGGTTTCAGGTTTTTAATTGCATTATTTACATCCGGTGTTACTTCAAAATCTTCTGTTAAAGTAACGGTAAATGTAAGTGCGTTTGTTCCTGTTCCGGCAACATAGGTTACATCTTTCATAGGAATACCTGATAATAACGGTTTTGTCCTCCAATCTGCGAATATGCCGCAATATCTTCTGCTGTATACGGACCCCATTCTTCAATGGTAAATGTCTTCTCCATATCATTTTGTCCGAAGGTCAGGTACACGTTTTCTCCACCGGCATGTTTAAAATGATACTTATCTCCTGCAATATCAATATCAACCGTAGAACCATAGGCAGCCTGCTTTATACGGGTGGTGCACTTGTTGTCGATTTTCTTGACAGTTTCCTTGTATGTCTTTACTTTATTCTCTCTATTCTCACAATTGATATTTCCGGTCAGAGAAATAAGGTAGCGCAGGAAAATCTGTTACTGACTACGGTAACTTCTCAGGCAAAAATGGAAATTCCCCAGTTATCACAACTGCAAAAACAGACTGCCATTTACCGTCATGACTTAAAGCATCATATGAATTTTCTTGAAAATTGTATTGAACAGAATAAAACGGACGAAGCGCTTCATTATATTCATGAAATCTGTACAAACCTTACCCATACCACAGGAACAAAATACTGTGAAAATGAAACATTGAATCTTATTTTGTCTTCTTACGCTGACAATGCAAAAGCATCCGAAATTCCAATTACGATTTCCGTAACGGCAACGGATTTCTCCCGTTTCCAGATTACGGATCTTTGTAGTCTTCTTTCGAATGCTTTGGATAATGCTATCCGTGCATGTTCACAGATTCCATACACGGAAGGCCGCTATATTCACTTAAAGGTATATGAAAAAAATGAACAGTTATGTATCAACCTTGCAAACAGCTATGGAGAACAGCCCGTCTTTGAAAACAATATCCCGATTTCTCAAAGAAGCGGTCACGGATACGGTGTACAAAGTATCATCTCCGTTATAGACAAATATCAGGGTATTTATGGATTCTTCGCCGAAAACGGAGAATTCCGGTTTCAGGCGAGTCTGTAACGAACCCATAGTATGATTTCTATGCCTTCCTTATTATTACTTATTACTTAGAAGGCAGACATTTCCCATCATAGACACAGGTTGGTTCTTTACCGGAAACCATGGTAACCATGTAGCCGTTTTTTGCAAAATTAAGTGCCACAACTCTGCCATCAATGGTATGAAATATCTGAATAATTACATCCTTCGAGCCTGATGGCTTAGATCCCAGATAATTACTAGGTGTAGTATTCCCATCCGGGATCTTGCCACTGCCAAATGTATAGCGTGGATTGGCATTTTTATATGCACTGTCTAAATACAGAAGCACCTGCCAGGCAACTCTTCTACTAGATGTACCAGCTTCTGTAGAATCCTTTGGATTTTTTTGTAACGCACCTAATGCTCCGTTCGATATTCTGCCTAGTTGTTTCATTGTCTTACCATCAATTGTAGATGTAAATTTACACGATTCTGAAAAACTGTCCGGATATAAAGCATAACACTCTGACAAAGCAGCCTGAGATGCAGTCCAGACTTCCTTTGCTTCCGATATCACAACTTGTTTTTTACTCTTCTCTATATATCCCACCAGAGACGGAATAATGAATGCTGCAAGAACTGCGAGTATCACTAGTACCACAATAAGCTCTACCAATGTAAAGCCTCGATTATTTGTATCATTTTTTTGTCTCATTTTTCTCCTTAATAACGTATCATTAAATTTCATTTTATTGTTTTATGATACCCCCTATATATGAACAGGTCAAGTAAAACTATTTTTCTCTTTTTTTCCCCGACAGGATTGGCATTACAATATAAAGCATGGTTCCAAAGCTTGCCAGTCCTCCGATATAGTTACTGATTGGTTCTGCGATAAATACTCCGTTTACGCCTATAAAATACGGCAGGATGATTGTCAACGGCACTACAATAATTACTTTCCTTAGCAGACTGAAGAAAATGGACTGCTTCGGAAACCCAAGTCCGACAAAGGTGGACTGTCCGCAGAACATAAGCCCCATCATAAAAAAACCTGCAAAGAACAGCTTTAGTGCATGAGTCGCAACCTTCGCCAATTCTTTGTCGGAAGTAAATAATCCAACGAAAAATCCCGGGAAGAAATGAACCAACAACCACGCAACTATCATATAACTCATAACCATTGTAAATGTAATGAGAATTCCTTTCTTCACACGGTCATACTTCTTTGCGCCAAAGTTATAACCAAGCACAGGCTTGGCTCCCTCTGTCACACCGTTTGCCGCTAAGTTAAATATCTCCCGCACTGAATTCAAAATCGTCATAGCACCAACATATAAATCTCCGCCCCATTTGGCCAACGTGGCATTACATGCAATCTGACTTAAGCTATTCGTAACACACATGATAAATCCTGAGGTTCCAAGGCTGATAATGGATAAAATCATTTTCCCATCGTTCAGCTTCATATCACTTCGTTTCAACGGGTACTGTACTTTCTTACTTCTAAGGAAAATCAACACCCACAGACAGCTCGCAAACTGACTGATAACGGTCGCTATCGCTGCACCTCTGACCCCAAGATCAAATACAAAAATAAAAACCGGGTCTAATATCAAATTCAAAACCGCACCGATACATACGGTTATCATCCCCATGGTTCCAAACCCTTGTGCATTGATAAACAGATTCATCCCCACGCTTACCATCACAAATAACGTTCCCAGAAGGTAAATCTGCAAATAAGCCGCTGCCGTTGGATAAGTAGCGTCTGAAGCTCCAAATGCATACAAGATTGGTTTCATAAAAATATAAAAGACTACCATCAAAGCAAGCCCGGTCAGAATCAACAGCTTAAAACTGACATTTTCAAGCCTGGAGGCCTTTTCGTCCTCTCCCGCACCACGCGCAATCGACATAAGCGGTGCACCCCCACCGGAATACAACTGTGTAAATGCACTAATGATCGACACAATGGGAAAGATTAATCCCACTCCAATCAGTGCCTGGTCTGCCCCGCTTTTAATATGTCCAAGATAGACACGATCCACCAGATTATACATGAGCTGTACTGCTTGTGCAATGGTAACCGGAACCGCCATTGATAAAATATTCTTCGTAATAGAACCTTCTGAAAAATCATGCTCCTGTTTTAATTTCTTCTCCATACTTCCATCCTACCCCGTCTGCCGAATAGCAGAATCCTTTTTACTTCTATATTCAACACACCTAGTATAGTTACTTCTATTTTGAAATTCAACCATCAAATATTTTATTTTTGCATTCAAAGCTTTTCCGAATGTTTTCATTTTCCTGATACATAACAAAACAGATGGCTGAACCTTTTTGTAGGTCTGCCATCTGTTTATCTGTCATATTTTAATCATTTCAACAGGATTTTATGGAATTCTTTATCTATTGCACACACACTGTCATCTGCAAGAGACTTCTGCCCTCCTGAAAATTACGGATATAATACTGCGTACATTTCCGCATTTTGCAGAAGAGTTTTTCTTTTTCCGTTGCATTGCAATACACTTTCCAGAATCCACAGCTTTCACAGTTCTTACCCTGATTTTCAATAAAACCTTTGACATCCTCAATGGGATATCCGAGGAAAATACCAATTTCATGAGGAAAACAAGTATACCTTGACAAACGCTCTTGCAAATGCACGAGACAGCCTTCCACGTCGTATCCTTCATACCCGTATTTTATCAGTAACGCTGCTGCCTCTGAATTCTGTAATTCTTTTTCCAACATTGTTTTTCGATATATATAAATCAGAACAGAGTCATTTCTCCACAGTAGTGCATCTGCGTAGACGCCTTTCTGATTTAAAAGTGCATTTACCTTCGCAAGCTCT
The DNA here is from genome assembly GCA_934307065.1 of uncultured Bariatricus sp. GTDB lineage: Bacteria > Bacillota > Clostridia > Lachnospirales > Lachnospiraceae > Allocoprococcus. The sequence goes on from CAKRCD010000006.1 coordinate 19,254, forward strand.
TCTATTACTTCTGCTTTATCTGTATAAAAATAATTAAAAAGATTGGCACTTTTGATTCCTGCAAGTGTTGGTGCGCAATGCTCGATTACTCTGTCTTCTATCATGGATGGTATCCTCGTTTATTCTTCTGAAATACTATAATGCTGCAAGCTGTTTTCCTGCATCTTCACAGGCTGCAAGTGCATCATCATCCGGTGTTTCCTGGCAAATGATACCTTCTCCTGTTAATACAGTAGCTCCACATCCACTCATACGGTCTGCCCAGTCACGCATCCATTCTCCATCGCCCCAGCCATAAGAACCAAAGAGTGCAATGGTCTTTCCATTTGCAATGCCTTCTACTTCACATACAAATGGTTCCATCTCTGATTCTTCCAATACTTCGGCGCCCATAGCAGGACAGCCAAGTGCAAAGCATGTCGCGTCTTTCAAGTCGTTTACTGACGCTGCTCCTACTTCTAATACAACAGCTTCTTTACCGGCTTCTGTAATTCCTTTTCCAATCGCCTCTGCCATTGCCTGTGTATTTCCTGTCTGTGACCAATAAACCACATAAATCTTATCCATGTTAAGCCTCCCAGTTATTCTCGATTATCTCTAGTTAGTATTGTATAACTCAATATAAGAATAGCACACTTTATGAGAATTAGCAATATAGTTAATAGAGATAGTTTTTCAATAATAAAAATAGTCTCTTAATAAAAAGGAATTTTATACATATAAAAAAGCAAGCCCTGGTTTTTGTCAACCAGAGCCTGCCTGTCATCTACTTATTTATCTACTATATAAAGTTCCGTCAGGAACGAATCCGTCATCCTATTTGGATTCTGTGTCCTCTGCTTCTTCCTCATCTGCTACTGCATTATGCGAAGCAACTACATTGACAACCGGTGTATCCAAATGTGTCATAATCTCGATATCGTTGTCTTTGGCAATTTCCAGATCACCTACGGTTAAGCTATCTCCGACTTTCAGTTTACTGCAATCTATGTCAACTCGTTCTACGAGTGCTTCCGGTACGGCTTTATACTCAATCTCTGTGAGCAGTTCTTCCAGTACACCATCCACTACCATTTCTTTGTTATGGAAAATAATTTCTGCAACAGAATGGATCTTTTCACCACTTACCAGTGCCTGGAAATCCAGTTCTAGAATCTGACGTTTCATAGTGTCATAATCCAGTTCTTTCAACAGAACATTGTATTTCTTTCCGTCCAAATCCAGTATAAGCTTGCTGCCTTTTAAGCATTCACGCTGGATCCTTTCCGCTTCTTTCTTCTCAATCTGAAGTGGAATGGAACCTTCTATGTCCTTTCCGAAAAGATTACCGGTTACATAACCTTCTCTTCTCAGTCTTTTTGCCTTTGTACCCATATCTCTTTTTTGTACTTTTAAAGTAGTCATTTGTCTTTTCCTCCATTCATACAAAGATATTATTTGAAATTTTTTGAACTACTGATTCGGAGCCAGCTTTGGAAACTAGCCCTCGATTGCAATGTATTTCTTGGACTCTACCTGCTTTGCATCCTTCTTCGGAATACTCAGTCTCAAGATACCATGTTTAAAGCTTGCTTTGATATCTTCTTCAGCGATATCTTCACCTACATAGAAGCTTCTCTGGCATGCTCCACTGTAACGCTCACGGCGGATATAATTTCCTTTCTGAGCTTCTTCATCGGATTTTGCTTCGTCCTTGTCAAGTCCTTTGGCTGCACTGATAGTCAAATAACCATCTTTCAGTTCTACTGTTACTTCGTCTTTGCTGAATCCTGGGAGGTCAATTTCCATCTCATATCCAGTATTGGATTCTTTCACATCTGTACGCATTACATTTTTAGCGCGGTGACCATAAAGTTTCTTTTCAACATTTTTTAATTCCCGGTCATCAAATCCACCGAACCATGGGTCCTGGTAAAAACGATCAAATAAATCAAAGTCATCGTGAAATAAGCTAGGCATCAACATAAGTCATCCTTCCTTCCTGTTTTTAACTAACTGATGTCAATAAATAACTTTGAACCTGGAATGTTTAGGAACTTTCTATTTCTTTTTGTTCCCTTTCTTTTGTTCTATCTGTGTTATAACACCTATATTAGCACTTGTCAATAGGGAGTGCTAATTATTTTTGTGAAGTTTTTGTGAACACCTCTTACTCTTTTTTTAACTTGCCACATTTGAAAGAACTTTTTCATCTGGCTGCTCTATCCCAAGCCATATCCTGTGCAGTAAGCCATGAGATACGGACATTTTCTATCTCCTCCTTTTCCGCCTGACATACTGACCATATATAATCTTCTTTGATTTTTTGCTGATAGCAGCCTACTGTATTATCAGAACAGTTACTTTTCCATTCGTCCCCATCCTTTTCCATGATAAATGCCACTTCTCTGAGATCCCGCGTAAGACCGCTTCCATCTAACTTCAGATAGCTTTCTTTTAAAGTCCAGAACCGGTAAAACATTTCTTCCTGCCCTGCTTTGTCAAATGTCTGTAAAAATTCCAGTTCTTTTTCCGCCAGAACCCTGCGTGCCACCGATGCCCTGAGCGGTGCAATTTTTTCCACATCAATTCCTACTTCGTAATCAGATATTGCACACGCAGCAATTCCTTGCGAATGGCTGATGTTAAAATGTATCTGAGGGAAGTTTCTGAAATACGGTTTCCCATGCTCGCCCTTTTCCAGTTCTGCCTCTATTTCTTCCATGGAAAATGGAAGGTTATACTGCATCCGCAAGCCATAGCAAAGCAGGCTTAACCCTTTTTGATGTTCTTGCCTATGCTTCATTTTCCCCTGTTCCGGCTGATATCCGGTTATATATATCTGCATTTGCCTTCCTCTTCCCTTCCTTCTTCTTATTATGAAGTTGTCCTTCCTACTATACCTTATATTCCCTTCCACAGCAAGTTTCCTTTCTTTCCTTTTGACCTTTCTGGAACAACATAATATAATGGGATTGAATGGAGGCGATAAATTTGAAAACAAAAGCATCAAATATTTTTGAAAAGATAATGATTCTACTAACAGCAATTATTATAATCCTTATGCTTATACAGCACATAAGCACCGGGGAAAACAACCTCCCTAACCATGTAACAGAACTCTCAGATGGATGGTATTACATGAAAGACGGTAAAAAGATCGATGTTACTCTTCCCACATCTGTTTCATGGAACTCTGATGAAAATCTTGTTCTCTATAATGATATGCTTTCTCCGAATTACGCAAATCAGATGTTGACAACTCATGGTGCTATTTACCATCTGGCTATTGCGGCTGGCGGTAAAGTATTATATCAATATGAAGATGCTGCTTTTCCGCGAAATGCGCAGATGGCTTCCAAGGTAAACTGTGCCGCTCTGCTTCCGGGCAGCTATGATGGCAGAACAGTTACGCTTACCTATACGCCAGACTCCAAGGGAATAATCAAACTTGATACCGTACATATCGGTTCGCAGCTTGATATCTTTTTCTACTACTGCTCAAGGAGCCTGATTACTTTATTCGTTATATTTGTAATGATAATTCTTGCAATCACAACCGTATCAACGGCTTTATATTTATTTCATTTGAAAGTAAAAGAGAAGCGATTTATTGATATTGCCTACTTCCTGTTGTTCTGTGGCTGCTGGTTTCTGACCGATTCATCACTTGCACAGGTATTTGGCGGTTCTTCTCCATTTATACGCTATCTCTCTTTCTACGCATTTATGCTGATGTCCGTACCGATTTTGTATTTCATACGGCATACCGAATGCATGAAAAAATATAAAATCATTGATGGGATCATCTGGCTTTTCTATGGAAATGTGTTACTGCAGAGCCTTTTAAATTACCTTGGAATCTTCGATTTTATTGACATGCTTCCAGTTACACATGGGCTTTTGTCCTTCGGAATCGCAGTGCTGCTTCCGCTGCTCATCAAAACCTACCGGCAGAATCACGATTCTGAACTTTATGGGATTTTAAATGCCTTTGCAGTACTTGCAGCCGGTGGTGTTGTTTCTATAATCTTATACTGGACACTGAAGATTTCTTATTATGAAGTCTTTTATGAGTTTGGAATTGTGATATTTATCATAATGCTCTTCCGGCTGTTGATTATCGCAATGGTAGATAATTTGAATTTCCGGGCAGAAATACTGGTATATCAAAGACTTTCCCAGGAGGATTCTCTAACCGGCCTCAAGAACCGCAGAGCATTTGACGAATTATTAACCCAACTTGAATATACTTGTAATTCTTATGATAATCTGATGTTGATTTTCATGGATCTGAATTATCTGAAGAAGATAAATGATACTTTAGGACACAAAGCCGGAGATGAACTGATTATGGCTGCCGCCCAATGTATTACCAACGCTTATGGCGCTATTGGTTCCTGCTTCCGCATTGGCGGTGACGAATTTTGTGTTGTTGTACCGAACACCAGTCTTACCAAGAAGGAATTATTTGCCAGACTGGATGAAGAACTGGAGCAATACAATAAACTCCACACAAAATACACCTTATCCATGGCACGAGGACTCAGCAATATCCGGGATGAACACGGAAATTTGAAAACTATAAGCGACTGGAAAACCGAAGCGGACACCAAAATGTACGAAAACAAAGGTTGGATCCGCCGCCAAGTGTAAAGAAAGGGGTATTGAACATGAAATATAATTTGGACTTTCTGTTGATTACACTTATCTTTCTACTCGTTTTGTTGTACCACTTTCTAGAACAAAAGCGATTGGATGATATCAGGAGCCGCATTTTCCGTGCCTTTGTATTACTTGGAATTGCAGACATTTCTTTTGATATTGGTACGACACTGTTGATTTCTGCACAGAACCCGGACTGGGCCAATCTCACAAGAGCCGCGCTGACATTCTTCTATATCCTGCAGGTGCTGGTTCCACTGGCTCTTTTCCTCTATACACGCACGCTGATAGGACCTGGTTCTAAGAAAGAAGATAATATAACTCGCTTCCTCTCTGTTCCGGCTTATCTCATGATATTTGCCGTCATTCTGAATTACTGGAAAGGATTTATTTTTTCCGTCAATGTTGCCGGGATTTACACGCATGGACCGTGCTATTTCATCATGTACTATTACACTGTTTTTTACTGGTGTGTAGTACTCCTTAGTGCCTGCCTGTACTACAGACGACTGGGCGTACAGAAGTTTGCTATCATTTGTAAATTTTTGTTATTCATGGCAATCTGCGTTACCATCCAGGCTATCTGGCCTCAAATGCTTACTACCGGAGCAGGACTAGGACTTGGAATTACTGTTCTGTATCTGACAATTAATAATCCTTCCAATTATACGGACTGGCTTACAGAAGACTTCAACATGAAAAGTTATACAGGATATGTTTGGGAATTATACAAGGACAAGAAGAAATTTCATGTGATCGTTTTGGATATTCTGAATTTATCACAGTTAAATATGCTTTTTGGCTTTCATCTGGGAGATTCTTTCCTATGCGAAATTTCCCAAAAGCTACACGCAATTTTAAAGACCCCATATGTGTTCCGCATATCCAACAAACGTTTTCTGGTGCTCACTTTCTCGTTATCGGAATATGAACGAGTTCGTGATGAAATCCATCAACTGCTGAATACTACATTTCTGATGGATGGTGAACAGATTATGCCAACCGGAATTATCTGTGGAGTCCGTGATGCAGAACAATTGCATGACAGCGATACACTGTTATCCTATATTAACTATCTTACCTCACTTGCACCGGCAAACACGGAATTGTTATTGATACAAAATGACAGTACAACCATGAAAAATTTTCAATACAATAAAGAAATCGAGCGTTTCCTCCGCACTGCCATTGAAGAAGATTTGTTCGAAATCCATTTTCAACCAGTATACTCTCTAAAAAAAGGATGCTATGTATCTGCAGAAGCCTTAAGCCGTCTGCGGCATCCGTCTTTTGGACCGGTACCACCTGATGTATTTATTACCATTGCGGAGCGCACCAGACAAATTGCACAGATTGGACTGCTTCAGTTTCACAGAATCTGTTCTTTTGTGAAGGAACATCCTTCTCTGTTAGAACAGATTGACCACATTAATTTTAATCTGTCACCGGCTGAACTGCTGCGTGAGGGCTACAGCCAGAAGATTATACAGATGATTCAGGAATACGAGCTACCGTTCTCTTTCTTCCAGATTGAAATCACGGAAACCGTTGCCACAGAATACACCGACAGTCTCTACCGTCTGACCAAGGACTTTGAGGCTTATGGAATCCGGTTAAATCTGGATGATTTCGGTTCCGGATATGCTAATCTGAATACGGTGCTGCGCCTGCCGTTCTCCTGTATCAAATTAGACCGTTCGTTGTTATATCAGATTACAGAGAATAATAATACAGAATTATTTTACAAGAACATTGTACGGACATTAAAAAACATGGGATATCAAATTATCTCAGAAGGAGTTGAGACAGAAGCAGAGGTAAAACTTTTGCAGAATATGGGTGTGGAACTGATTCAGGGATATTATTTTTGCAAACCACTTTCATCAGAACAGTTCCTCGATTTACTTCAACAATAAAGACAGCCTGCTGTTATACGATTGACAACATAAAAATACCGGTCTCTAAACATCAGATTTTCCTCTGATATTTGGAGGCCGATAGCATTTCCATAAGAAGTTTATATCCGTTCTAATTTCCGCATTCAATACTGATTTCATTGAATACTTTCAGGATTTCATCCGTAGAGATTTCTTTCTTTTCTTCTCCCTTTTTATCCATCACGCAATGTCCCTGATGCATCATGAGCAAACGGTTTCCATACTCTACCGCATAACGAAGGTTATGTGTTACCATGATAGTTGTTAATTGTTTTTCTTTTACAATTTTGTCGGTCAGCTCCATAATCAAATCTGCTGTCTTCGGGTCAAGAGCTGCCGTATGTTCATCCAGAATCAGGAATTCAATCGGTGTCATGGTTGACATTAAAAGCGCCATTGCCTGACGCTGTCCACCGGATAGGGAACCGACTTTTACATCCATCTTATCTTCCAGGCCAAGTCCTAATTGTGCCAATGTCTCTTTATAATAGTCAATTCTTGCCTTGTTGATTCCACGGCCAAGTCCATAGAATTTTCCTTTATTATCCGCAATAGACATATTTTCCAGAATCGTCATGGACGGACAGGTTCCCATTGTAGGATTCTGATACACACGTCCGATGGTGCGGTTTCTTTTAAATTCCTTTGCTTTTGTAATATCTCTACCGTCAATCAGAATCTTTCCTGCCTCCACCGGAATACTTCCGCAGATGATATTTAACATGGAGGTTTTCCCGGAGCCGTTGCTTCCCACCACGGAGACAAATTCTCCCTTGTCAATGGAAAGACTGAAGTCCTGAAACAGACACATTTCATTGATCGTGCCCGGATTGTAATATTTATGAATGCCCTTAAGCTCCAGCATTTGTCTTCACCTTCTTCTTTCTTTCCATATTGATAACCAAAATCACAAGGAACAGAACTGCGGTAATCAGTTTCATATCCTGTGGTTCGAAATTCCGCAATGCGATTGCCACGCAGGCTTTGTAAATGACAGAGCCTATCAGTACGGCTGTGGTGGTCTTTATTACCGAAAGATTTTTGAATATGCTGGTTCCGATGATAACACTGGCAAGACCGATTACCATTGCACCGGTACCACTGGAAATTTCAAATACACGTTCTTCCTGACAGAAGATTCCTCCTGCAAAAGCAACCAGACCATTTGCAATGGCAAGGCCGAGAATCTTTACATTTCCCTGATCCTTTGCAAGTGCTGTAACAAGGGTTGCGTTATCTCCTACGGCACGGAGAAGGAAGCCTGCCTTGGTTCCCAGAAACGCATCTAACAAAAATTTTGCCAGAAGTGTCAGAACCAGAATCACGATTAATGTTTTCCATTTCATCAGAGAAGCCGGAAACAGACCATTTATAAAATCATTTTTAAAGATAGTTTCCTGTGAAAATAAAGGTACATTGGATGTCCCTGCAATCCGTAAATTTACGGTCCACAAAGCAGTCATCATAATAATACCGGAAAGCAAATCCCTGACTTTACATTTCACATGGATAAGTCCTGTACAAATGCCTGCCAGTGCCCCTACCAGAAAGCTGATTGGCAGTGTCAGATATGGATTGACTCCTTTCGTGATTAAAAGGGCAGTTACCGCTGCCCCCAGTGGAAAGCTTCCGTCCACTGTCAAATCTGGAAAATCCAGTATTTTATATGTGATATAAATTCCTAATGCTAAGATTCCGTAAATGAGTCCCTGCTCAACAATTGATATTGCAAAGTTCATGCAATGTTCCTCTTTTCTATTGGTTTCGTTTGTTTTATTTATTCCGCAATGGTATCATATGTTTCCACTGCAGTGTCTGTCAAATCGCCGTCCAGTGTAATTCCAAGATTTTCAGCAACCTTTGTATTTACATAAAGTCCGGCTTCTGTAATCAGTTCAAAGGAAAGGTCTGATGCTTTTGCTTCGCCTTTTAATACTTTCGCAGCCATCTTTCCTGTCTGTTTTCCAAGTGCGACATAGTCAAGGCCTTCTGCTGCAAGGCATCCGATTTTTACCTGCTCGATTTCACTTCCGAAAACCGGAATCTTTGCTGCATTTGCTTTATCAAGTACAGTTGCAAGTGCGCTTACTACCGTATTATCCGTCAGATTTGTGATACAGTCAACCTTTGTGAGCAGATCTTCTGCTGCAAGACCAACTTCTGAAACAGAGGTAACGCCCTTAGTTACCAGTTCAAATCCATAGTCGCCAACCTTTGATTCATATTCTTCAATGGCAGATACACTGTTTGCTTCACTTGTGGTGTAAATGATTCCGATTTTTTTTGCATCAGGAAGCATTTTACGGATCATCTGAAGCTGTGCTTCTACCGGAAGCTTATCACTGGTTCCTGTCACTTCCCCGACTGGCTTTCCATCCTCGGTTGCAAGTTCTGCTGCCACCGGGTCTGTAACTGCTGTGTAAATAACCGGGATATCTGCATCCATAGCCTCATTATATGCTGCCTGTGCACTTGGTGTTGCAATGGCACAAACCAAATCCACACCATCTGATACAAAGCTGCTGGAAATCTGGGAAGCAGTTCCCATATCTGCTGCCGCGTTCTTATATTTTACTTTAAGGTTCTCCCCTTCTACGATTCCTTCTTCTGCAAGACCGGCTAAAAAGCCTTCTCTGCAGTTGTCAAGAGAACCATGTTCTGCAAATTGTGAAATTCCAATCGTGTATGTTTCCTTTTCTTCTGTTGTTGTATCTCCCTTTGATCCACATCCTGCCATCAGGGATATTGTCATTGCCATTCCTAAAACTACTGCTAACATTTTCTTCTTCATAATCGTCTTCTCCTTTTCTCACTTAAGATACATATTCTTGCTAGTCTGAAAGAAGTCCGCTTATTGAAGCGTGTATAACGAAAAAAAAGCCCCAATCCCACTTGGGATTGAGGCGATATATCATTCTCGCGGTACCACTCAACTTCAACAGTTCTACTGTCCTCTTACATGTACTAACATACACTCCAGTTGATAACGGGTCTGGTTCCCGACAAGCCATACTCTCTTATGATTTCAAGCTGCCCTCGAAAGTCCATTCAACTATCAGCTCCATACGACAATCCCACCACCTGTCGCTCTCTGAGACTTCGCTTAATAATCTACTCCTCTTTCTCATCGGTTTTTCTTTATGGCGTAATCTTAATACTTTTCTTTTTATTTGTCAAGGGGAAATTTTAACAAATTAAACTGTTAAACTCATACCCCTGCTACTCAAGCGTAATCTTTTCTCTGGTTTTTCGGAAATAAAGACAGCCGTGAAATTCTCCTGCTGCATAATACAATGTCGCAACAATCTCCCGCATCCGCAGATTCAGTTGGTGATAAACAGGCCTTAATTCCCAAGGCAGTCCCAGAATATATTCTTTCTGCTGTGCAGTCAGTTTCTGAATTGTCCGTTCATAACCTTTCGGATCGCGATATTTCCGAAGTCCAAAATCGCAACGCACATAAGAATCCTGTTCTCCGTTTTTCACGCACCGTTCATCCAGAAATGCACGAAATGAATCTTCTGATTTCCAGGTATAGTTCCATTCTTTCCAGTGAATCCGAGTGTCATTTTCACACGAAACCACTACCTTGCGAAAGCTTTTTCTTCCCAAGCTGTCTGTTTCCTGAATGTAATCTACTTTTTCGTGCTCTGTGCCATTTCCCGGTTCTTCCAGAAGCAGACATCCGTTTTCAATCATCTGCTTCCACACCAGTTCCTGTACTTTCTCGTAAGGAGTCGGAAAATCCAGTTTATTTGCAATCTGCTGTACCGTATAACCTTGATTTGTCAAATGTTTGATTGCGCCACCACTTGCCATATCCATCGCAAAACTGGATAAAGCCTGCTTAAAGTAATCGTTTTCCGCCATCTGTACTTACAGTACCAGTGATGGTGCGCTGTATACACGTGCTGCCAGTTCATTGTCCAGCATGTATAAACTCTTCGGGTCGTCTCCAAACAATTCAAACTTCTTAATCAGTCCTTCTGCGTTGGTTTCTTCTTCGCCCTGTTCTTTTACAAACCAGTCTAAGAATTGCATAGTGCGGAAGTCTTTGATGCTATAAGCAGCGTCATAGATAGTGTGAATCAGGCTTGTTACATACTGCTCATGCTTCAATCCTTCTTCTAATACACCTTTTGCACTGGTAAGTTCAACAGCCGGTTTGTCAATCGCTTCCAGTTCAATCTTTTCTCCGTTGTTCTGTAAATACTGTACGAAAAGAAGTGCGTGGTCACGTTCTTCCTGTGCCTGAATCTTATACCAGTTTCCAAAACCATCTAAACCGTTATCATAATAGAAGTTTGAAAAATCAAGATATAAATAAGCAGAATAAAATTCCTTGTTAATCTGCTGGTTTAATAATGCGACTACATTTTTGTCTAACATAATTGTTTCCTCCTGTATTACCTAACTGTTATTCGTCCTCTGATAGCATTAATAGCTTTTGTGCTGTTTCTACCATATTGGTTTCCGAATTCATGCTCGCCTTCTGCAAATACCGAAATGCTTCCTGTTCCGTCATATGATTACGTTCCATCAGCATTCGTTTTGCTTCTTCGATGTAATGTTGTTCCTGCTCTGTCCGTTTCCTTGGCTGCATTTTTCGTTTTTTAATAATTCTGGCCTGACTGGCCAGCATTTTGTCTATTGTATTAACTAAATCAGCTGTTTTTATCGGGAGACTTATTGTCTTCACGTCTGACGGATAGTCATTTGCTTCCGTCTTTGATGTGAGCAAGAGCATGTCAAAATATTCTGGTAGATATTCCAGCAGTTTTGAGTAATGCATATCTAGAAGGCGTCTGCTGCAAATGAGTACACCATTTTCCATCTGGTTCGCATATTTCAAGGCCGTAGATGCCCTGTCACAGATACAGGTAGTTTTCATTCCATATCTGCTTAGAACCGAACTAATGTACTTTGCATCTTCCAGTTTTGGCAACGCTATAATAATGTTGCTCATATCTGCTCCTTTTTAAATTTTGTTTAAATACTCATCTAACTCCCATTTTGATACATCTGCCATATATGCATTCCACTCCTGCATCTTGGCATCTGTATAAATGTCCACGAATGCTTTTCCAAGCACACGCTCCATAAATTCACTTTCTTCCATCTGGGTAACTGCCTCTCTTAGCGAGCCGGGAAGTTCTTTCAGTTTTTCCTGTTTCTCGTAGCACTCCGGTATTGGCAGTCCCGGATCCATCTGTTGTTCAATTCCCTCAACACCGGCAGCAAGGCACACTGCAATCGCAAGATACGGATTTGCCGATGGGTCAGGGAAACGAAGACTTACTTTCGTATCTTCTCCTTTCTTTCTCTGTACTTTCAAAAGTCCATTCATGTTCTTTCTCGCCCATCCAATTTCGTTCGGCGCATCAAATCCCGAAGTAAGACGCTTATAAGAGTTGACCAGTGGATTCGTTACGGCACACATAGCCGGTGCATAATGCAGAATTCCACCCATAAACCACTTCAGTTCCTGTGAAATGTCTCCATCTTCATCAGACTGGAATAATTTTTTCCCGTCCTTGCATGCAGAAATATTTAACCGCATCCCTGATCCTGCCATGTCACTTCTCGGCTTTGGCATAAATGTGGCATGAAGTCCAAAACGCTTCACAATAGAGCGGACTGCAGACTTAAAAGTAATGATAGAATCTGCTATGGATAAAGGCTCTGCTGCTTTAAAATCAATCTCATGCTGTGATGGTGCCACCTCATGATGGGAAGATTCCACTTCGAATCCCATCTCCTCCAGATTCAACACAAGCTCTCTTCTCGCATTTTCGCCCAAATCTGTAGGTCCTACATCCATATATCCTGCATTCTCATGAGTAATCGTCGTCGGGCAGCCGTTTTCATCTGTATTAAACAAGAAAAATTCACAATCCGGGTCTACCTGAAAACGGTATCCCTTTTCTTCTGTCATTTTCATGACTCTCTGCAAAATCGCACGGGAACTACATTCATAAATCGTTCCATCTTCTCTGCAGATATTGCATATCACACGTGCAACCTTTCCGCTTTGCGGCCGCCATGGTAAAATGACGAAAGTCTCTAAATCCGGGCATAAATACAAATCTTCTTTTTCGTAGTCATGCTTGCCGAACACAGCGGCTCCTTTGAACATATAGCCGTTGTCAAATGCCCATTCAAGCTGATTTGGCGTAACAGCAATATTCTTCAGGAAACCAAACATATCCGTAAACTGTAAACGGATAAACTCGATATCTTCCTCTTCTACCAGTTTCAAAATATCTTCTTTTGTCTTCATGATTCCTCTCCCTTGTCATTCAGCATTTCCATGCTCAAGATTGGTCATCTATATTATAGCATAATTTTCTCTGCTGTTTTCAAATTCTTATCTGAATGTTCCATTTCTCTGGAAAACCGGTACAACAGTTCTGTCATTTCTTCCAGCTCCAGTTGTTTTCCGTTTCGAAGCCAAGCTGCCATCCAGATTTCACGCACCAGTTCCGCAAAAGATACACACATACGGGTCTTTGCATAAATGTTGCCATCATACACTGCTCCCACAAAATAAGTAAAAAGGAAATAGATAAGCAGTTGTTCTATGTGAACCTCCCACAGTGGCATCTGCTCTTTTGTCCATCTGTCAAATTCTTTCCTCTTATACCAATAGGCAGTCTCACCGTCTTTATACAACAGTGTTTCCGCCTCCACAAGAAGCATTTCCCAGTCATCTCTCAGTCTTTCAAACCGGAACAGTTTCAGAAACCGTTTCCACGGCCAGATTGGTTCTTCTTTACAGACAATCTTCTGCGCAAAAACAGCGGCTTTGTCTGTCTGATAACGTTCAATGACTTCTAGACATTCAAACATTTTACCACGGCTTACACGTCCCTGAATATCATGTGCCATTCCGAGAACCAGTTTTTCGCGAATCAAAATATCCAAATCTCTGTTCTGCAGAATTTGAAACATTCCTTCTCTTGCGTCTTGTAGTACGGAAAACAGAAACGGGTCAAAGTCATCCCATGACTCCTCCCCCTTTTTTTCAAATGTCCGAAAATGTACCGGTGCTTCCCTCTCCATCAGCATTCTGGCTACTTCCGGACAAGACGCGGATAAACTGATTTCCCGTACATTTTCAAATTCTTCCACATGCCTCGGATACATACGGCATGTCCTGCAAAGACTCTTCGCTCCCAGATTCGTATAAAGGTCACACAGATTATTTTCATTCAAAAAAGCACATCGCTTTTCTTTATCCTGACAAAAAGTCCGTTTCTGCCAGTGAATCCTTTTTCTTAACTCTCTGGCATAGCTTCCCTTTACTTTCCGGTATTCTCTGAGAGACTTTTTATCTATTACAATCTGCCATCCTGCACAACAGGTATCTTCGCACCGCTCTGCAATACAGTGAAAGTCAAAATAATAATCCGGTATGGTATATAACATCTTGTCTAGTTATCTCCACGGAATACGATTTCTCCCGTCTTTTCATCCATGCTCTCTACAATTGCCAGAGATTCCAGATGAACACCCTTGGAGCGAATCAAATCTCCACCTACCTGAAAGCCTTTTTCAATGACAATTCCGGCACCTACGAGAGTTGCTCCTGATGCATTGATTAATTCAATCAGTCCCTCCAGTGCCTTTCCATTTGCAAGAAAATCATCAATGACCAGTACCTTATCGCCTTTTCCAAGGAACTGTTTTGCCACACGGATATCATATACCCGTCCATGTGTGAAAGATTCTACTTTGGATGTGTACACATCCCCGGCTATGTTCTTAGTCTGGTTTTTCTTTGCAAATACTACAGGCACATCAAACACTTCTGCTGCCACACATGCGATTCCGATTCCAGATGCTTCGATTGTAAGAATCTTGTTAATTTCTTCTCCTTCAAAACGGCGCTTAAATTCCAATCCAATTTCGTGGAATAGCTTTACATCCATCTGATGATTCAGGAAACTATCCACTTTCAGTACATTTCCCTCTTTCACTATTCCATCTTTGCGAATTCTGTCCTTCAATAATTTCATCTCTTTGCCTCCACACTTTCTATCTATATCTTCCAATTCCCTCTTATCTGTAACGGGGAATATGGCAGCTTCCTCAATATGTTTTTTTAAGATTTTTCTTCCGCCCTCATCTCCCTGGAGGGTCAGAAGCTCTTGATAAAATGCTTGGGAAAACCAAACCGGATTCCCACACTCGCCTTGATATCCGACACTGCCAAGACGTTTCCCGGAAACCATCATTTCATGCTCTATTTCATACAGGAAATTTCTTACTGTATCTTCTGTCAGATAAGGCTGGTCTGCCACGAAAAACACCAACGCCTCTCGTTCTTCTGCTCCTTTTACCGCTCTGGAAATGGTAACCGAGGCTCCTTGCACACTTTCCGGTGACCATAAAGCATGTACGCTGCATCCACTTTCTTCCAGAGACCTTGCGTATCTTTCTATCTCTTCGTACTGGGTTACTACCAGTACTTCCCACTCCGGTTTGTACTCACAAATATGCACCAGCCTGTCCAGTAAATGGCGATACATAGACTTCCCGTCAAGGGGGTATAACAGCTTATTTGAGCCAAATCTTCTACTGTTCCCAGCGGCCAGATAAATCATGGAAAATCTCTTTTTCATTTTCCCTACCTTATATGATTTCCAGCAAGATGTCAACCACTCCGCCGCAAACCATTCCTTCTTCTTCCGCAGTTTGTCCTGTCATATCAACATGGATTAATTTCGCCTGCTCTTTTTTCTCCCGCATCAGCAGAAGCGCACTTCGGATGACCTCTGCTTCTACACAGCCGCCTCCTATGGTTTCTATACAGGTGCCATCTTCGAACACCAGCATTTTCGTGCCTTCTTTTCTCGGTGTGGAACCTCTGCGTCCCACAATCGTTGCCAGCGTTTTCTGTAGTCCCTGCTCTTCCGCTCTTTCCATCCCTGCTAAAATACTATCATTAAATCCACCGATATGCTTTTCCTGATTTCTCAGTTGAATAATCTCTGCCAGAATGGAAACCGCAATCTCTTCCGGGGTCTCTGCACCAATCCGCAGTCCCACCGGGGTATATACCGCCTCTATTTTTTCTCTTGCTATACCCTTCTCCACAAGAGTTTCCTTCATTCTCGCAACTCTGGCATGGCTGCCCATCATGCCGATGTATGCATGCGGTTTCTCCATGGCTATTTCCAAACAGGTCTGGTCAAATCGGTGTCCTCTTGTCACGATAACAAAATATGTATCTTTGTCCCCCGGAATCTGTTTCAGTCCGTTTTCAAAAGAATCGCAAATGACTCTTGATACCCCAATGCTTCTGGCTGTCTCTGCAAACTTTGGTCTGTCCTCCAGTAACGTCACATCAAATTCTGTCATCAATGCCAGCCTCGCCACTGCAATTCCTACGTGACCGCCTCCGCAAATTACCATTTTCTTATTATAAACCATACCTTCACTAAATACTCGTACCCCTTCTATTTGAACTTGTCCATTTGGTATGTTGCTTTTATCTATCGTCTGCTGCTCATGTGCCGCAAAAAATCCATTGTCTGCTGACTTCCAACTTAATTTTCCGTCCGATACCAGCGCCCTTTCCCCTATATAGTCCCCGTTCAATACGGTCAGAACCTTCTTGTCAGAACCGCTTGTCTGTGCTGTAAATTGTTCCAAAAATGTTCCCATCTTATTTTACCAGTCCCATCGCAATCTGTTCACTCGTAATTGGAAGTTCATTGAACCACAATCCCGTAGCATTAGCAATCGCATGTGTAATAGCCGGAAGTGGCGTATTAATCACGACTTCACCTATAGACTTCGCCCCAAACGGTCCTGTCTCTTCATGGCTTGGCGCAAATTCAACCCGGATTTTTCCCATGTCCAGTCTGGTAGGAATCTTATACTGCATCAGAGAATTGTTCATCATCTGTCCTTTATCCGTATACTGGATGTTCTCACAAAGGGTCATTCCGATTCCCTGTACAATTCCCCCTTCCGCCTGTACTCTTGCAAGGTTCGGATTGATAACTGTACCACAATCCACCACTGCCGCGTAATCCAGAATTTCTACATGTCCGGTCTCTTTGTCCAGTTCAATTTCAACCGCACCAACCATATATGGCGGTGGAGAAACTGGGGAACTATGACTTTCCGTTACCTGAAGCGCCTGATTGCAGGCACACATGGAAGCCGTTCCAATCTCTTCTAAGGTTACCGCATTTCCATTTTCCAGATTCCGTGCAATATGTCCATCAAACTCTACCTTTTCTTCCTCACATTTCAACATGGTTGCTGCCAGCTTCCTTATCTGTTCCTGCAACTTAAGGCATGCTTTCTCCACAGCTTTTCCTGTAATATAAGTGGTACTTGATGCGTAAGAACCTGAGTCATACGGAGAAGTATCCGTGTCTGCCCCTGACACAATAATCTGGTCTACGGAACAGTCCAGACATTCTGCTGCCATCTGGGCGAGAATGGTGTCGCACCCGGTTCCCATATCTGCTGCCGCAATGGTAAGTGTATAAATGCCATCCTCCGTCAGCTTAATCGTAGCCGAGCCTACATCTACCCCGGAAATACCGGAGCCCTGCATTGCCATTCCGATTCCTACACTGCGAACCTTTCCATTTCCCATATCACAGCAAGGATATTTCTCATCCCATCCTATCATTTCTTTAACCCGCGCAAGGCATCTGTCCAATGCACAGCTATTTGCAGTTTCGCCATAATAAGCTGGCATCAACTGCCCTTCCCGAACCATATTCTGCATACGTAGCTCAATCGGATCTCTTCCCAGCTTTGCAGCCAGCTTATTGACCGTGGTTTCTACCGCAAACAATCCCTGTGTTGCTCCGTAACCCCGATATGCACCGGCTGCCATCTGATTGGTATATACCACATCATAAGCAAACCGATGTGCTTCTGCATCACTATAGAGGGGAATGGATTTGTGACCGGAAAGTCCTACCGTTGTCGGTCCATGTTCTCCATAAGCCCCTGTATTTGACAGGGTATATACATCAATTGCCCGAATCCTTCCGTCTTTGTCTGCCCCCATTTTCACAGTCACTTCCATCTCATGACGCGGGGAAGACGCAATCTGCGACTCTTCTCTGGTAAATAATATCTTTGATGGTTTTCCTGTTTTCCATGTCACGAAGGCAGGATAAATTTCGGATACTACCGTCTGCTTTGCGCCAAATCCACCACCGATACGTCCCTTGAATACGCGCACCTTTGATTTGGGAATGCCAAGAGCTGCCGCCACAATCCGCCGTGCATGATATACAATCTGGGTAGAGCTTAACACATTTAATCTGCCATAAGCGTCTACAAAACAAACTGTACGGAACGTTTCCATCATGGCCTGCTGACAGGCCTTTGTGTGATAGGTTTCTTCCAGTACAATATCACAATCTGCCAGCACTGCATCTACATCTCCATGTTCTGTCTCATCATGGGCACATAGATTCCGTTTATTATCTGCCCCTACCGGGCAAAGGGATTTCCAGTTATCCTCTGGATGAACAAGAACCGCATTATCCTTTGCCGTATGAAAATCTAACACTGCAGGAAGTACCTGATATTTCACTTTTATCAGTTTCAGTGCTTTGTCCACACACGCATCATTTTCTCCTGCCACAATCGCTACCGGGTCGCCTACAAACCGCACCTGTTTGTCCAACAGCAGACGGTCATAAGGGCTTGGCTCCGGATATGTCTGCCCTGCATTAGTAAACCGTTCCTGCGGCACATCCTTCCACGTATAGATGGCTTCGATTCCCGGAACTTTCATTGCAACATCCGTCTTAATCTCCTCTATCAGAGCATTTGCATGTGGACTGCGGAGTAACTTTACAACCAGACAGTCCTTTGGTGCCATATCATTGGTAAATACCGGTTTCCCCGTAATCAATGCCATGGCGTCTTTCTTTCGAACAGGGGTCCCTACTACTCGCATACGGCACCTCCCTTTTTTCTATATTCCATAAAAGCATGAATTCCTCGAAGCTGTCCTTCATACCCGGAGCATCTGCACAGATTTCCTGCCAGATATTCCTTGATTTCTTCATCCGTCGGATTCTCATTTTCACGAAAAAGTGCAATGGCATTCATAATCATTCCCGGATTGCAGAACCCACACTGTTCCGCGCCTTGATCCGCAATAAATGTTCCAAATTCTTCTGCTTCTTTTTGTAATCCTTCTAAAGTATCTACTTTATGCCCGTCTGCCCGTGCCGCCAGAACGGAACAGGAAAGTACTGGTTGTTCATCGAAAAACACCGTACAAAGACCACAGTTTGCAGTCTCACATCCACATTTCACACTATAACAGCCATGGTTTCTCACAAAATCAAGCAGCAACATATCCGGACTGATTTCATCTACAATTTTCTTGCCATTTAATATCAAACTAATCTGCATATTCTTTCAGTCCTTTCTCTTCTCGAATTCTCTCTAATCCTCGTTTTATCAGTACCTTTGCCAGATGGCTCCGGTATTCGGCACTTCCGCGCATATTGCTTTCTGTCGGAACCTGAGAAGCCATTTCTTTTGCAATGGCTTCTATTTCTGCAGCTGTACAGATCTCTCCATCTAATACAGTCTTCCACTCTGATTTTACCGGTACACGCATAGCCTCCATCGGCCGTGCACCCACAGTTACTACCAATTTACCTACCGTGTCCCCGATTCCAACTGCGAGAACCGGGAAATCTGTCTTTGTGTTCCTATGTGTCAGGTAAGCAAACCTGCCACCTGTTTTCTTCACAATTACCCGCACAAGGATATCCTTATCTCTCTTCATTTTCACAAATTCTTCCAGAGGAAGAATGCCGCCTTTATACAACTCAACATAAGTATCCATTGCCAAAAAGCAAGTCAGCACATCTGAGAATCCGAATCGGCCAAAAATACTTCCTCCAATGGTAGCCAGATTACGGAACTGCACTCCTACAATATCCTTTACACAGGCTCTTACTGCACCATTGCTATATTTTTCCAGGCCTTCATGAAGCTCTAGCTGACGGAGTGTCGTCATGCATCCGATGGAAAATTCTTCCTCATTTTCCTCTATCGTATCCAGTTCAAGCCCCGATAAATCAATCGCAGTCTGCACTTGTGCATTGCTCATCCGCATCCAGAGCATTCCTCCAATGATACGATTGGTCCGTTTCTGATTCAGTTCATACGCCTGCTCCAGACTTTCCGCTTTCACATATTCTTTTATCTTTATCATTACAAGTACCTTCCACTAATTCTTTTCCGTTTTTGGTAATACGATATTAAAAATAATTGCAACCAATGCCGCCGGCACAATACCAGAACCACCAAAAATAAGCTGAATGGTAGCTGGCAGATGACTCAACACCCCTGAATTAGATCCAATTCCATATCCCAGTCCAAGTGCCACCGATACTATCGTTATACTTCTTGTATCCAATGGGTCTTTGGTAATTAACTGAATTCCGCTTACCACAATTGATGAGAACATCATTACTGCAGCTCCGCCAAGTACACTCTGAGGCATAATGGAAATCAATGCAGCCAGTTTCGGGAACAATCCACAAAGAATCAGGAATACTGCTCCTACTGCCAGTGCAAAACGGTTGACAATCTTTGTCATGGTTACCAGACCAACATTCTGACTGAAAGAAGTATTTGGGAGCACTCCCAAAAGTGCCGCAAAGCTAGAACCGATTCCATCACAAATCACACCACCGGATAATTCAGTATCCGTTGCCTCTCTACCCATTCCACCTTCCATCACTCCGGAAATATCTCCCACAGTCTCTACTGCAGTCACAACAAACATAATCAATACCGGAATCACTGCCCGAAGGTCAAACACCGGTTTTACCGGTAACAGCTTCGGAATTGCAAACCAGTCTGCCTGTGCAACCTTGTCCCAGTTAAGCACCCACGCTTTGGTAAATTCTACCCCTTCTGCTGTCACTCCCGTTGTTGGAAGAAAAACTGCCATAATAGCAGCCACAATATAACCCACAATAATTCCTATCAAGATAGAAGATGCACTGGTAATTCCCTTTGTTCCATGCTTTAAAGCTACAATCACAATCAGCACGATTGTGCCCAGACACAGATTTTCAACAGAGCCAAAATCATTTGCCGCATTTCCACCACCGAAGGAGTTAACCCCAACTGCAATTAAGGAAAGTCCAATAGATAGAACTACCGTACCTGTCACAACTGCCGGGAAAAATTTTCGAAGTGGCTTTAGCATAAATCCAAGCACACTTTCGAATAATCCACCGATAATAGAAGCACACATAATTGCTCCATATGCCAATACACCGCCACCCATTACTTGGGTTACACTGTTAAATACTCCGATAAATCCGGAGCTGGTTCCCATGATAATCGGTACCTTTCCTCCAATAGGTCCTATGGAATATAACTGCACCAATGTAACAATTCCGGCTACCAGCATAGCATTCTGCAAAAGGCTGACCTGCAAGTCCGCAAACTCACTTCCTACACCCATTCCACATGCTCCTGTAATAATGAGCAGTGGTGTCAAGTTTCCCACAAACATTGCCAATACATGCTGAAGTCCTAACGGAATTGCCTTCTTTAACGGTAGTTTCCCATAGAAATCATACTCCGCACCTTTGTTTTCTACTTGATTCATTTCTCTTTCCTCCCATATTGTACATAAACATTTTACTTTCGTAACGGCTTTGTTACTATACTTTTATGATTCAAGTCCAATCATAAACGCGTAATATGGATGCTAAGACACACCCGCTTTTTTACAAATATCCTGCAGACAACATTTTTCGCAATATGGTTTCGTCCGGGCTGTGCAGACTTCCCGTCCATGATAAACCAGACGATGACAGAAATCACTACCTTCCTCCGGTGGCACCAGCTTCCAAAGAGCCATTTCCACTTTCTTTGGTTCCTTGATTCCGTCGACCAGTCCAATACGGTTTACGATTCGAATGCAGTGCGTATCAGTTACAATGGCAGGCTTACCAAACACATCTCCCATAATCAGGTTTGCGCTCTTTCTTCCCACACCCGGCAGCTTCAATAAAGCATCAAAGTCTTTCGGAATATGCCCCTGATATTCGTCTCTTAGCATTTTCATACATGCACTGATATCCCGTGCCTTGCTTTTCCCAAGCCCACAAGGTCTGACGATTGCCTCAATATCATCCACATCTGCATCTGCAAGTGCATTTACGCTGGGATACTTTTCAAGCAGGCCCTCTACCACTACGTTGACCCTTGCATCGGTACATTGGGCTGCCAGACGGACACTGACCAGCAGTTTCCATGCCTCATCATAATCCAGCGTACAGCCTGCGTCAGGATATTCCTGCTTCAGACGTTCTATTACTTCTAAGGTTCTTTGTTTCTTTGTCATGGTATTCTCCTAAAGGGCATAAGATTCCTTTAAAGAAATCAATGCCCCCTTATTCTCATATTTATCTTGTATATTATTTAACATAGTCTGTCGTTTTTCGTCAAGCAAATCCACCTGATTTATCACATATTGGTAATCACAAACTACATTTTTCCGTTGTCCCCATGGTGCATTCAATACTTCCAGCAAATGCTCTTCTGTAACTGTTGTTCCCCGTGTAACACCAAGGCAGTCGATTGCCTGTTCCAGTCTGTGACACACTGCTCCAAAGGGCTGCCCGATAGCACTTGCCCCGGCAACTCCGATAACCAGATCGGTATATTTCGGCAGAGCCGGTTCTGAAGCGGAAGGAACTTTAAACGGAAGTCTGTGGCTTCCATCTGCCTCCACAAGCACCACATCATAGTCTTCCCTTAAGTGCTCCAGCATTTCTTCGCTCACTCCGCTGATTTTTCCGCCTCCGCAGGGAACCCCCACTGGTGTGATTCCATCCCGCGTTTCCTCCTGCATATGAGTTGTGGTCGTAACTGCTACACGGAACCCCGCTTCTTTCAATTCTTTTGCCAGGGTAAAAATCAAAATCGTTTTACCGCCTGCTCCCACCAAACTGATCACATGATGCTTTTCCGGGACAATCCCCAGATATGTCGTCCAGTTTTCTATCTGTTTTCCAGACATAATACCGCCTCCAATACTCCTCCTGCAATACATCTCGCCTTATCGGAAATTGTATTACAGTTTTCCTTTTCTTCCAGACGAGGGTCAATGTCTGCCATCTTATATCCCTTTGTCACTGGGAATCCTTCTGGCAGTATCCCTCGTAAAACCCCCGAAATTTCTGCACAAACAGGTATCCCTCCTATCTGTGCAACCTGCTCTCCTTTATTTATCTGTTCTCCTATCCTCCTCGGATGCCGGATTTTTCCTTCCACCGGTGCGTATATTACCCGTTCTGTGTCATAGTCCCCTATCTTACCGGGTTTCCCCGTATTAGGAATGGCATGACCCGAATAATAAATCCGTCCCAGATTGTGTCCCCGCATGGTTTCAATTACAGCATCTACATCTTCCCCTGCTGTAAATCCCGGCCCAAGTCCTATAGTAATCGCTGCCATATTCCTGGTAGTTCCCATATTCCTCTTGGCAAGGATTGCATCCACCAATATCTTCGGTTTCCAATCTCGCAAAATTGTGCATTCCGGGTCAACCACAACAGGAATCCTGCCTGCCCCCAAAGCCTCTGCAATCTCAGATTTTTCGGCAAGACAGGCTGTAATCCCCTCAACCGTGACTTCGCCACTATACACCGCCTCGGAAAACGCAACCTTTCTCCGAATCGCAGAAGGACGTTCACACTCCAGTGCAATAACAGGAAATCCTGCTGCATGCAACTTTGCAATGGTGCCACTGGCAATATCGCCGGCGCCACGCACCACTACTAAATCTCTCATAAACTCCCTGTCCCTTCTACATTACTTTTCTATCCCATACCGTATCCAGAAATCCCGGCTGGTCTCTGTCCCATGCTTCCATCTCTGAATCCAAATGTACGATAATCTCCTCTCTGCCCTGTCTGATGCATATCCTCACACTCCTATTTCAGCAGTTCACTCCACTGGTCTTCTTTGAACCCGGTAAATACTTTACTCTCTGTCACAAGCACCGGACGCTTTACCAGCATCCCATCTGTAGCAAGAAGCTGATACTGCTCTTCCTCACTCATATTTGGAAGCTTGTCCTTAAGTCCCAGTTCTTTATATAAATTCCCACTGGTATTAAAAAATCGTTTTAATGGCATCCCGCTTTTCTTGTGCCACTCTTTTAACTCCTCTGCTGTAGGATTCTCTGATTTTATATCACGGTCTGTATAGATAAAATGATTGTCATCTAACCATTTCTTTGCCTTTTTACATGTTGAACACTTTGGATATTCGATAAATAACATTTTGTGCCTCCTCTTTCCCATACTTGCTAAACAAAAATAAAACACTCGAATGTAATGAAATACTTTCCACTATTATAATTTATTTCTATTTCAGGTGCAATGTTAAAAGTACCGCAAAATCTGCAGAATATGCTTGTTATTCTTATAGATTTCGCGGCACTTCCTTGTGCATTTTTCTTTTTTATGTTTTATGTTTCTTTCGTTTTACTTTTCTTCGATTTCTGCGACTTCTGTTTTGTCGTTCAGAATCTTCATAAATTCTTCTCCGGTAATGGTCTCTTTCTCATAGAGATACTTGGCAAGATCATGCAGCTTATCCATATTATCAGACAATAATTTTTCTGCTTTATTATATTCTTGTTTTACCAGTTCAATGACCATCTCATCAATATCTGCTGCTGTCTCACCTGCACATGCAAGGGAAGTATCGCCTCCCATATACTGTCCGGTTACTGTTTCCAGTGCAACCATACCAAACTTCTCACTCATACCATATCTGGTAATCATGCCACGTGCAAGCTTCGTTGCCTGTTCGATATCATTGGATGCTCCGGTTGTAATCGAGTGGAATATCAAATCTTCTGCCACACGTCCACCTGTCAGAGTTGCAATCTTATTCTCCAGTTCTTCCTTACTCAGAAGATTGCGCTCCTGTTCCTCTACCTGCATGGTATAACCAAGCGCTCCTGATGTACGAGGAATAATCGTAATCTTTGTTACCGGTGCAGAGTTGGTCTGAAGTGCAGCCACAAGTGCATGTCCAATTTCATGATAAGAAACAATCAGTCGCTCCTTATTGGAA
Organism: uncultured Bariatricus sp.; assembly: GCA_934307065.1. Taxonomy (GTDB): domain Bacteria; phylum Bacillota; class Clostridia; order Lachnospirales; family Lachnospiraceae; genus Allocoprococcus. The sequence goes on from CAKRCD010000006.1 coordinate 43,958, forward strand.
AGAATCTTGTTCTTCTTCTGATATCCGGCAATTACTACCTCAATGCTTTCTTCCAAATCTTCCTGAGTCACATATTTTCTGCCACTTCTGACTGCACGAAGTGCTGCCTCATTGATCATATTGGCAAGCTCTGCTCCGGAAGCACCGGAAGCTGCACGGGCAATCGCATTGAAATCAATATTATCACCAAGACGGATCTTCTTCGCATGAACCTTTAAAATAGCTTCTCTGCCCTGAAGGTCCGGAAGTTCCACCGGAATCCTGCGGTCAAATCTTCCCGGTCTTAAAAGTGCCGGATCCAATGTTTCCGGTCTATTGGTTGCGGCAAGAATAACAACACCTTTGGAGCCGTCAAATCCATCCATCTCTGTCAGAAGCTGATTCAATGTCTGCTCACGCTCATCGTTTCCAGTCATACCCTGAGTATCACGCTTTTTTCCAATCGTGTCAATTTCATCTATAAATACGATACATGGTGCTTTTTCATTGGCCTGCTTGAACAAATCACGAACCTTTGCAGCACCCATACCTACGAACATTTCTACGAATTCAGAACCGGAAATAGAGAAGAACGGAACATTTGCTTCTCCGGCTACAGCCTTTGCAAGTAAGGTTTTACCGGTTCCCGGAGGACCCACAAGAAGTGCTCCTTTTGGCATCTTCGCACCAATCTCCTGATACTTTTCCGGGGAATGCAAGAAATCTACAATCTCCCAAAGTGCTTCTTTCGCTTCATCCTCACCGGCTACATCCTGAAATTTAATTCCCGTTTCACTGGCCACATAAATCTTCGCATTGCTCTTTCCGAAGGACATTGCATTCTCCAGTCCTCCACCGCCCATCTTCTTCATCAGGGACCGGGAAAGAAGCTGTCCAATCACAAGGAAGAATACAATTGGCAATACAAATGACAATAGCATGCTGAGCATCGGACTCATCGTTTGCTGTTTTACCTGTCCGAATTCACATCCGGCTTCCTGAAGACGGTCTACCAGATTCACATCCTCAAATGTATTCGTACTATAAAACTTATTGTCCTTATCCTGGAAATAAATCTCATCACCGGAAAGTTCAACTTTCGATACTTCTTTATCACTGAGCATGGTTAAAAATGTTCCATAATCCACTTCTGTAACTTTCTGCTTCGCCAGTCTTGGAACCAGAATTGTATTCAACAGAATTACCGCTGTCAGTGCAATCAGATAATAGACAAATAACGGTTTCTTAGGCTTGTCCACTTTCTGCATATTATCACCATTCCCTTTCTCATCATCCGTATGATTTTATCATTTATTGATTTGTTCATATTTTAACCCTTATGTGAGGGAATGCAAAGGGAAAAAAAAGAAAATTTTCTAAAATAAATATAAAAACCACAAAGAGGATCTCCTGCCAACCTCTATAGGTATTTTCTATATATATTGCAAAACATGTTTTTTTTCTATTGGTTACCTTTTATGAAAACAGTTATAATGAAATGTAATACTTAATTTCAGCTTTTTAAATACAAAAAGGATGTTACTGACACTGAGTTGTGTCATACTGTTTATAAAAACTCTACTGTTTATGAAATACATAAGATAAGATAGGATACACAAGATGAAAACAAACGCAGAACATTTAAAGACAACCCTCGACCGCCTTCCTTATGGCGATGAAAACCCGCCATCCGATTTAAGAGTGCGTAAGACCCTTCCTGAAGGCGTGAAAGCAAGGGAATTATATGGAGATATTATCCGCATTGCATGGCCAAGCTTTGTGGAACTTTTACTGACCCAGCTCGCCTCCATGGTAGATTTGATGATGGTCGGTTCCATTGGAAAAGGGACTGACCCGACACTGGGAGTTCATGCTATCTCAGCCGTAGGACTTACCAATCAGCCTAAGTTTTTATTGATGACTGCATTTATTGCCATGAATACCGGAGTGACTGCTCTTGTTGCACGTTACAAGGGGCGCAGTGACAAAGAGCAGGCAAATCTGATGGTCCGTCAGGGACTTATGGTTTCATTTATTGCGACACTTATTCTTTCTACCCTTGGAACGATTTTTGCCCGGCAGATGGTGCTATTCATGGGCTCTACCGAGGAAACGGTTACTGTTATGGCCACCCAGTATCTGCAAATTCAGATGATTGGATTTCTTACCATGGCACTGACTTCGACCATCACTGCCTCTTTGCGCGCCGTAGGAGATTCCAAAACCTGTATGATTTATAACCTGATTGCAAATTTGGTCAATGTTGTATGTAACTGGCTCTTAATTTATGGCAATCTTGGTTTCCCGGAACTTGGTGTTGCCGGTGCTTCTATCGCAACCGTAATCGGACAGTTCGTTGCATTTTTGATTGCATTGTCTGTAATCGTCCGTGGAAATGGATTTTTGAAACTTGAATTCCATCTTGGCTTCCGCCCACATGCGAATGCTCTCCGGAAAATGATTGATATCGGTATCCCTGCCATGATAGAACAGCTCCTCATGCGCGCAGGCATCATTATTTTTTCGAAAGCAGTTGCAAGTCTTGGTACTTCTGCCTATGCAACCCATCAGGTATGTATGAACATTCAGGCTTTGTCCTTCATGACAGGTCAGGCTTTTGCCGTTTCTGCCACTTCGCTTGTTGGACAGTCTCTTGGAAAACGCAGAGAGGATATGGCTCAGGCTTATTGCCACAAAACCCGCTCCGTCGGCTTTGTATCCGCAATCATTCTGATGCTGATTTTTATCTTCTTCGGAGGAGATATTGTCGCATTGTATAATAGTGATACTACAATTATCGAAACCGGTGCACATATTATGCTTTTCATTGCATTTATGCAGCCATTCCAGACTTCCCAGTTCATCATCGCCGGAGGTCTCAGAGGTGCCGGAGACACAAAAGCTACTGCGATGATTACCTTCGTTACCGTTCTCATTTTACGGCCGGTATTGGCAATTGTCCTAATCCGCATGGGATTTGGTCTATATGGTGCATGGATGGCCTTTGCCGCTGACCAGCTTGTCCGCTCCCTGCTTGTATTGCTGCGCTATAACAGCGGAAAATGGAAGCTGGCTTATAGAAAATAGTACCTGATAAATTTTATAGAAGCCAAAATCTTCCGGATGCTTTCCCCGCACCGGAAGATTTTTTATTTCTTATACTAGGTTCTATGACTACTAGGTTCTATGACAAAAACAGTAATTCGCTTCCCTGTTTTCCTTTTTTGACCTCGATCTTATCTGTGATCACTTCCCGCAGCAAATCCACATGGGAAATAATTCCAACGATTCCATTTGCACGCCGGATACTCTGCAGTACCTCTAATGCATCATAAACGGAATTCTGATCCAGAGATCCAAAACCCTCATCGATGAACATGGCTTCCATCTTCATACCACTTCCCTGTGCCTGGACAACTGCGGAAAGTCCGATTGCCAGACTGAGTGCAACCAGAAATTTCTCACCGCCAGACAAGGTGGTAACACTTCGTCTTTCGTTGCTCTGTCCATCCAGCACCTCCAGTTCCAGTCCTCCTTTGTGGGAAGACCCGGCTATGGTGTTGGTACGGAAAAGCTGATAACGTCCGCCATGGACATTTTTCAGCAAACGATTCGCTTCTACCGTAACGGAGGATAACATTACACCTAAAACATACCGTTGAAGACTGATTCCTGTCCGTCCCCGCAGATGATTTGCAAAATCTAAGTCTGCATCAACCTGTTTCCGCTTCTCTGCGTGTTTCTCACCCCGGCTTTGTAAATTCTGAACATCCTGCTGCATTTTCTCTGCCATCTGCTGTGCCAGAATATACTTTCTGGTTATCTCTTTATGGTGCTGCTCCAGAACCAGAAGTTCCTGCTTCTGCTTTTCCAAATCCGGTTCCTGCTGTCCGTCCAGTTTTTCTTTCTGTTCCTCTACCGTTTTCCATGCCGTCCGAAGTTCGGACCGGAATCGGAGAATCTGTTCCTTCTGCTGGTTTTTCTGCTGCGGCTCCATCAGACTTTTCGCATAGCTTTCTTCAGATTCGAATGCCATCTCTCTGCATTTTTCTTCCCAGCATTTATTCTGAAACACCAGAGCTTCTTCCAGAATCCTCTGTTCTTCACGCAGATTTTCTAATGCTTCCCGTGCCGCTTTTTCACCGGAAAGCGCATCTGTTAAAATCTGTTGGAATTTCACGGTCAGTTCTTTGTATTTTTCAATGCGCTGCCTCAAATTCTCACTTTCCGTTTCTAACTGCCGAATCGTATCCACACCGGCAATTTTCTGTTTCTTGTTTTCTTCTAAAGCACTCTGAATCGACCATGCCTTTTGTTCTGCCGCAGTCACGCTTTGCTGACGCTCCTGATAGCTATGCTCCGCCCTTTCTCTATCTTTTGCAAGCTGTTCCACCATGCGCCCAGCCGCCATCATTTCTTTCTGAAATGCATCAAGCTCCTGCTCCGTAATATGCTCCTCACAAAGCTCCGCCGGGTTTGGATGGGTACAGCTTCCACAGACCGGACACGGCTCCCCTTGCTTTAACTGCTGCGCAAGGGTTCCGCTGATTCCATCCAGATAACGCTGCTGTGCTTGTGAATAACTTTCTATCTTTGCTTTCTGGACTTCCATTGCCGCAAGCCATTCTTTGTGTTTTTTCTCATAACCTGCTTTTTCCTGCTCTGCCAGACACTTTTCCGCTTCTAATTCTCTGACTGCCTCTTTTGCTTCTTTCTCTCTTTGCTCTAAAGTACGGTAAATATCTTTCCGGCTGTCTAACAAGTTCAAACGTCGGACACCTTCTTCATAAGCCGGCTGCCCTGCTTCATGATCCGCTATTTTTTTTCTGATTTTCCCCAGAACCATTTCTGCCTCTGCATGTTTTCGTTCGGCTTCCGCAGATTTTCGTCTGCCGTTTTCTGCATTTTTCTTTGCAGTACAGTAAGACTCATAAAATGGTCTGATATGCTCAGCTTCTTCGGCACGGGCTACCAGTTGTTCCAAAGCTTTCATCTTCTCCTGTTCCTGCTCTAGCTGCTCTGCCGTGCGCTGTCTTTGATGAAGATTCCGGAACTGTTCTTTCAGAAGCTGTGCTTCTTCATATTCCTTACGTTTCTTTGCCTCGGCTTCTTCCTCTTCAGCAGCCTGTTTCCTCAAATCTTCTGTCTGCCTTTTTTGCTCCTCACCCGCGACTTCTAAGGCTTCCAGCGTTTCACAATGATAATCCGCAAGCCTGCTTTTCATGGCAGTAAATTCATCCCGCAGTTCTCTGTCCTGTTCTGCAACTCTGCGGTACATTTCTTCCGCAATTTTCTGCCATTTCTCTGCCTTAAAAAGACTGACTAAAATTTTCTCTTTTTCTTCGGAATTGGAAATCAGAAGTTTTTCAAACTGCCCCTGAGGTAAAATAATAACCTGCCGGAACTGCTCGTAACTGAGTCCGATGATTTCTTCCGCCTTTTGGTTGACATTTTTTATTTTTGGATTTTCGAATATCGGCACAAATTCTCCGTCTTTCTGTATCATGCAATTATGGAAATCCATCAGATTCTTTCGTCCAAACCGTAATCTCCGCTCGAACCGATAGCATTTTTCTCCAATGGAAAAGGTAAATTCTACAAAAGTCTCATCCGATGGATCTGCCAGTTTACACCGCATCACACTGAGATCCCCACGGCTTCCGCCACTGGATTTTCCGTAAAGTGCATAACAGATTGCATCCAGAATCGTTGTCTTTCCTGCCCCTGTCTCTCCGTATATCAGAAACAATCCATTCTTTTCCAGCTTCTCGAAATCGACAAACATTTCCTTCTTATAGGGTCCAAAACATTGAAATCGTAAAGTCTGTGGTCTCATGAAAGCTCTGCCTCCTTTTCGCTCCATTCCAGCACTTCTTTAAATAAGGCTGCCTGCGCTTTCGTAGGCTCACCGGAAAAGGTTTCTTCGCAGAATTTTTTCATAATATCCATCTCGTCCATGGTCTGTATCTGTCCTACAGTAAGTGCCGTCATTTTACCATTTTCTTCCAGACTTTTTCCGTGAAGCTCCAGTAAATACGGAAAATGCTCCTGCAATTGCGCCAGTAACTCCAGTCCTGCATAACGGTCCGTCAGCTTGACCCGCAGATAATAATTTTCCAAACCTTCCATTGCCATGATTTCATCGTAAGTTCCCTGAATAGTCTTATGTCCATGCAGCTGTTTTAAAGGTACAAGGTGGTGTTCCATGGTCGCAGTATCCAGAATTACCACACTTTTCTCCTGGCTTTCCTCTTTTCCAAAGGAATACATTACCGGACTTCCACTGTAACGAATCCGTTCACTGATTACCTGTGGTTTATGAATATGCCCCAGTGCCACATAATCAAAGCCTTCAAACACATCTTTGGAAACAGCAGACGCAAAGCCTACACGGGCAGAACGATCTGATTCTGAAAGGTCTGCATTTACAATTAGCGCATGCGTCATTAATATATTTCTTTTATCCTTGTTCATTTTCTTTCTAATCTCGTCACAAACTACCTGTGTGGCCTTTTCCTGAGAAATGATTTCTTTCTTCCGCTCCGGGAAAAGTGCCATCACTTCTTCTTTATGGAAAAAAGGAACCAGATAAATATCTGTATCCGGAAAGCAAACTGGCAGAATCTCCCTGGTCAGTCTTCCTGTCACAAACAACCCTGCTGCTTTCAGCAGTTCTCTACAGGACGAAAGACGAGGTGCACCGTCATGATTTCCTGCGATTACAAGAAACGGTACTTTCAGTTCTGTACAAATGGTTGTTGCCGCATCGTTATATACCGCAATGGCATCTGCATTGGACACGCTGCTATCGTAAATGTCCCCTGCACAAAGCACCGCGTCAACCTTCTCATCTTTTATGATCTGATATAGTTGTTGGAGGAAGAACCTCTGGTCTTCCTCCAACGATGTATTCCCTGCTGTCATCCCCAGATGCCAGTCAGATGTATGCAATATTTTCACGCTCTATAACTCCTTTTTTCCAAGCCGGACTTCTTCCATTTCCTTTGCCATATTCTCATCCATATGCTGGAACAGATAATTTTTAGCGGTTTCTTTTCTGTCTGCTATATCTGTTTCGATTTGTCTGCGCACGATGTTCACTTCCTCAAGAAATTCCCGGGAGGAAATTAAAGTACCGCCCTGTCCTAACGTAACAATCTGCTCAATTCCATCGGATGTGACAACCGTCACATGATATCTCTTTCCGATTTCATGGACAACCTTTTCAATATACTGGTCTGCGGTCTCTGCTTCTTTGGTATAAACCACGTGAATATTGTGATATTTCTGAATTTCCTGTTGGAAACCTTCTACCTTATACGCATCAAACACCAGAATTACCGGGATTTTCTTATATCCCTGATAATTACAGAGAATATCCATCAGCTTATTCCGGGCTGCTTCAAAATTCATCTGTGCCAGTTCTTTCAAATCCGGCCATGCATGAATCACGTTATAACCGTCAACTAACAAATACTCTTTGACTGGTTTCGCTTCCTTGGGCACCTTCTCTGCTGTTCCCGTTGAAAATTTCTTCGGTCCATTTTCCGCCTTACGCTCAATTCTGCCGTATGTCCGGATAAAAATTTCTTCCAGTTCTTTGTCTGCTTCTTCCATCTTCCGTAAATTGGAAACTTGAGATTTCTTTACCGGGCTCTGCTCTATATTCCGCATTCCATTTTCTTTTATACGAAGCTTGTCCAGTTGGTTTTCTATATGCATATACTCCGGCACTTCATTCCATGGCACTGCAAATCCTGCCCCATGAGCACAGAACACGGAACCGGTTGGATTTTCCAAATCCCGTTCCGGATCATATCCGTAAGCTTCCATGACTTCTTCCGGGTTGTGGCAAGGTGCATATCCCTGCAAAGTACAGAAAAGCCGCCCTCGTCCTTTGCTGTACGAAGCCACTTCTCTTGCATAATCGCGCATCGTTGCAACCGGTACGCTTCCCACAATAACAGAATCTTCTCCTTCCACTTCCGGCGGTTTAAATTCTCCATACCGCTTCTGAATATCCGTCAATGCCCGTCCCACACATTCGGATGGCACTTCCAGTCGGAAATCATAATACGGCTCCAGCAAAATGCTGTCTGCCTGCATCAGTCCCTGCCGTACCGCACGGTAAGTGGACTCGCGGAAATCTCCGCCTTCGGTATGTTTCAAATGGGCTCTGCCTGCTGCCAGTGTAATTTTCATATCCGTAATGGCACTTCCGGTCAGCACACCCCGGTGAATCTTCTCCATTAAATGGGTCAAAACCAGTCTCTGCCAGTTCCTGTCCAGTACATCTTCACTGCAAATGGTATCAAACTGCAGACCGCTTCCCCGTCTGCCCGGCTCCAGAATCAGGTGCACCTCTGCATAATGCCGGAGTGGTTCATAATGTCCTACTCCTTCTACCGTATTCTGAATCGTTTCTTTGTAAACAATATTACCTGTCCCAAAAGAAATCGGTACACCAAACCGCTCTTTCATCAAACTTTGAAGAATCTCTATCTGCACCTCGCCCATAAGCTGTGCATGGATTTCACCCAGTTCTTCTTTCCATACAATCCGCAGCATAGGTTCTTCCTCTTCCAACTGCCGCAAATCCTTTAAAATCGTATGCGCATCATAGGATGGTGGAAACAGAATCTGATAATTCAGTACTGGTTCCAGCACAGGTGTTTCCGAGTCCTTCTCTATGCCAAGACCTTCTCCCGGATAAGTCTGACCAAGTCCGGTTACTGCGCAGACCGTTCCTGCACCAGCCTCCTGAACTGCCTCAAATTTATCTCCGGAGTAAATCCGAATCTGATTGACCTTTTCTTCCCACTGTGCCTCGCCATCCTGCTTCTGGCCGAGTACATCCTTTACCTTCAATGTGCCGCCCGTTATCTTCATGTGGGTCAGACGGTTATTCTGACTATCTCTGGAAATCTTGTACACCTTCGCTCCAAAACGCTCCGTCCACTTCGACTCCTCTGTATAACAGCTTATGCCATTTAAAAATGCTTCAATTCCCTCTAATTTCAGTGCAGAACCAAAATAACACGGAAATACTTCCCGCCTGCGAATCATTCGAATCACGGTATGGTCTTGAATCACTCCATTTTCCAGATACTCTTCCATTGCCTCTTCGTTACACATCGCAAGGGCATCGTAGAATTCGTCTTTCTTCTGATTTTCCCCGAAAAAAATGCATGCTTCATCAAGCTTCTCTTTTAATTCTAAAAGAAGCTTCTCTGCATCGGTTCCTACCTGATCCATCTTATTTACAAACAGAAAAGCTGGTATCTGATATTTCTGAAGCAGACTCCACAATGTACGGGTATGTCCCTGCACACCGTCTGCTCCGTTGATTACCAAGATTGCATAATCCAGTACCTGAAGTGTCCGTTCCATCTCCGCGGAAAAATCCACATGCCCCGGAGTGTCCAGTAAAGTAACGCTCTTGTCTCCCAGTTCAAATACCGCCTGTTTGGAAAAGATGGTAATTCCCCGGCTCTTTTCCAGTTCATAGGTGTCCAAAAAGGCATCCCCATGGTCGACTCTGCCTAATCTGCGTACCTTTCCGCTTACATATAGCATACTCTCCGACAAGGTTGTCTTACCGGAGTCTACATGTGCAAGAATCCCAATTACCATTTTTTTCATACGAAAGACTCATCCTGACTATTTATTACTATTGATTATTGCTGTCTATTTCTGAACGTATTTTTCCATTAACTCGTCTAATTTAGCTGAATATGTTTCTGCCTGTTTTTCCTTAATCATCTTGCTTGCAATTTCATCCTTTACATCAACGAGCGGAAGCAAATATGCAGGGTGTTTTTCATCTACACGGATGACGTGATAACCAAACTGTGTTCTCACTGGTCCAAAAGTAACACCAACTTTCGCATCAAAAGCAGCGTCTTCGAACTCTTTTACCATATCGCCTCTGCCAAATGCACCAAGGTCTCCGCCCTGTGCACCGGATGGGCAGGTAGAGCATTCCTTTGCATATTCTTCGAAGGTCTTCTCTCCCTTGTTGATTCCTTCAATAATTTTCTTGCACTGTTCTTCATCAGATACAAGAATATGTCTTGCCTTTACATTTTCCGGCTCTGTGTAATCATCCTTGTGATTGTTGTAGTATTCCTGAATTTCTTCCTCTGTAACAGCCACATCCTTGATGATTTCTGTCATTGCCATCTGTGCAAGAATATCCTTTCTTGCGCTGTCCAGAATTTTCTTAAAGTCTTCTGTCTCGTCAAGCTTCATTTCTTCCCCTAATTTGGCATAAGAACGAAGCGCGATCAACTGCTCTAAATAAGTTTCTCTGAGCTTTGGATTTGCAAAATATGCTTTGTGCTCATTTGGTGCTGTCTCTAAAAATGCATCCAAATCTGCATTGGTAATTTTATCTCCTGCTACAACTGCTAATACTTCATCTTTATCAATATTATTCATGTTCTTGTTCTCCTCTGATAATGAAAAATAACAGACGGTCATTCCGTCTGCTATTTATTATACATGAAAACAGGTCGCTTCTCTACCTTTATTTTTCTTCTTTATTTTTACTGAAACTCATATTTCAAAATATCACAATTATCCATTCTAAACGTAGCATAATCTTCATTGCTTAAGGAATGAAAATATGCATTTACCGCCCTCGAGATTCCATTGTGTGCCACCAGCATATACACTTTGTCCTCGTACTCTCCCTTTAATTCATCCAACAGATTGAAAATTCTCTGGCAAATTTGAAGGGTAGATTCTCCGTCTCCATTACAATCTGCAAAACGGACTCTTGCCCGCAGAAATTCTTCACTGTCTCTTGGTGTTCCCTCGAAACAGCCAAAATGCTGTTCAATCAGTCTCGGCTCCTCCCGCATAGGAATTCCCGTCTCGTCGGAAATATGTTTCGCTGTATTTCTAGCCCGTTCCAGTGGGGAATGCAGAATTTCATCAATGTGAATTCCTTCTTCTGCAATTCTTTTCCCAAGTGCAATTGCCTGACTGTGTCCTCTTTCTGTCAATGGCACATCAATCTGCCCGCAGACCTTATTTGCCACATTCCATGTAGTTTCTCCATGTCTTACATAATAAATATATCCCATCGTTCTTCCTCCCGGCATTCTAACATTCATTTTACACATTGCTGCCATAAAAGTCAAAATAAGCTCCGCTAAAAATTGCTAAAATTGCAGCTAATAATCTATTGACATCTTGGCATCTCCGTGATAGTATACAAAGCAAACTGTTTACATTGTGAACTATTTTATGTGATATGGAAAACAAAACATCAGAAAGGATGGACTTTGATGGAAAATTTAAGTGAATCTCTGCTTCAGGTATGGCTGCAGCTTTCTACGTCAGTCATTAACAACCGCATTGTCTCTGAACTGCCTTACCGCGAGTCTCTTGTCTGCAATATGTTATACATGAATGCGCTTCGTACACCGGATCGCCTGCTGACCGCCACGGATTTATGCGAAATGACAAATATGCTCAAGTCCCAGATGAACCGGACTTTAAACTCTCTGGAAGAGAAAAAACTGATTATCCGTGAACGTTCTTCTGTAGACAAGCGTCAGGTATTTGTAAAATTCCATCCGGATTCTGCGGATTTATACCTGAACCAGCACAAGAAAATATTAGAAATGCTGGATACGATTATTACTCAGTTTGGCGAAGAACAGACAAAAGAAATCATCCGCCTGATCTCCGCTTTTTTGAATGCGGCGGAAAACGTACTATAACGATGGCAGAGTCCCAAGGTCTGAATCCGTAGGCATCATTATAAATAATAAATACCAATTTATATACATCATTCAGAAAGGAAATCATTATGATTCGGATATTAGTAGATTCTTCTGCCGATTACACCATGGCAGAACTTGCGGAAAATGGATTTGACTTTGTTCCATTTCCAGTAACTTTAAATGACAAAACCTATTTCGATACGGTAGAGCTTGACCGTAATGACATGTATGAATTTCTATTGCAGGGAGATAATTTTCCCAAGACCTCTCAGCCTTCTCCGGAAGCTTTTGCTGAAATTTTTGAAGATGCAAAAGCAAAAGGAGATGAGATTATCTGCATTCTGCTGTCCTCTGATTTAAGCGGCACCTGCCAGAGTGCCTTTCTGGCAAAAAATATTGTGGATTATGATAAGATTTACATTATCGACAGTCTGACCGCCACTTTCCCAATCCGGATTCTGGCAGAGCATGCTGCCACGCTTCGTAGTCAAGGCAAATCAACCGAAGAGATTGTAAATGCAGTCGAAGATTTGAAAGCCCGCACAAAAGTAATCGCCAGCTTAGATACTCTGGAATACTTATACCGTGGCGGCCGCCTCAGCCGCACCTCCGCTTCCATTGGAAATCTGGTAAGCCTCAAACCGGTTATTACTATTGCAGAAGACGGAAGTATCAGCATCCTTGCAAAACCAATCGGCAAGAATAAGGCATACAGTACCTTACTAAAACACTTGGAAGAACATCCAATAGACTCTGATTTTCCGGTTTACTCCATTTACACCTATGGCTTGGAAAACTGCGAAAAATTGGAAGCAAAACTTACCAAAGCCGGGATTCACTTCCAGGAACGGCTTCAGGTCGGCTGCTCCATTGGGGCACATATCGGACCGGGGACCGTGGGAATTGTATATGTAGAAAAAATATAATTATAAAAAAGAGGTTCCTAAGATATGCTCGTTTTCCATGGCTCACACGCGCCTAATTGCAGTTGCTTACGCAAAACTCGCTTCGCTTCAAACATTGCTGCGCAACTGCAGCTAACGTGCTGCACCATGACGAAAACTTCGCTGTTATCTTAGAAACCTCTTTTTTAATTCAATTTTATAGATTATATTCTTTATACAACAACTCTCGATAGTCTTTATCCTCTGTTGCTTTCAATAATTCTTCTGTTTTCCATCCTGCAATAATAAGCATAACATATTTCAAGAAAGAAACAAGAAACAATACAATTTATTTCTTAATCTAAACTACATCTGCCATTCGCACTACCACTTCATACCTTTCTTTCAGTTCTTCGAAAACTCTATGGGAAACAGAAATAACCATCATCCCTTCCATTTCCAATATTCTTTTCTCTATTCTATATGCCATATCCGCATCTAAAGCCGATGTTGCTTCATCCAATATCAAAACAGATGGTTTTCTTATCAGTGCTCTAGCCAAACATATTCTCTGTTTTTCTCCACCTGAAATATTTTTTCCATTTTCTTCAATTATAAACTCTAATCCTTCTGCATGTTCCATAATTAATCTATCTAATTCACATATTTTCAAAATATTTTGCACTGTTTCATCGGTATATGTTTGAAATAACACTATATTATTATAGATTGTATCATGAAACACAAAGTTGTCTTGATTCACTACGGAAATTTCTTGATACCATTTATCTTTATCAAGCAAACGATAATCTATTCCATTTACCTTAATCTTTCCAGAATAATCTGAATATGCATTTAATAACAACTTAATCAAAGAGGATTTCCCGCTCCCACTTTCTCCTTCAATAAGATATTTCTTTCCGCTTTCAAATACCAAATTCACATCTTCAAATAATGTTCGTTTTCCAAATTTTTTTCCAACTCCACAAAATTCAATTTTTCGAGGTAAATCATCTATTGCTTTTAAAGCAGACGCTGGCTCACTATTGCTTTCTAATTCCATATCAATCATACCATAAAGTTCATCGGCTGCTTTCATCTTAGTAAAATAGGATGAAACATTTGCCAATGGCCCCATTACATGATTCAGCAATTGTGTAACATTTAAAATATTTCCAACTGTAATCTGTCCTTGAATTGCTAAAAACACTCCTAGCAGATTATTTCCCATCCATAATCCAACACTGACACTTGCACTACAACTTGAAGAAATATCCCTTGCCAATCTGGACGAAAATTTTTTCTTTTCCTGCTGTACACTTTTCTGGTCAAATTTTTCCTGTATCTGTTCCGAAATTCCAAAAAGCTTCCCCACCTCAAATCCCATCAACATTTCTTTTAAAGCAGTAACAAAACATTTATTTTGTTCAGATGCTTCTAGCTTCGTCTTCCATAATTGATGTTTCCACAACCAGTTAACCAATAATGGAATCCAAAATACAACTACAATATAAACAACAAATGCATAATGAATCCTGAAAATAACCACCAAGGCTCCAAAACCATTAAATAGACATTCCAGCAGTAGAAGAAAATTATTTAGATAATCATCTTCCAACATTTGAATATCCGAAGTAAACCGTGATAAATATCCTGAATATTCCTGTACATTATAATCGCAAAGTTGTTTTTTTTGAATATCTGCAAACCACTTTTGTTTTATGCTTATCATACAGCTTTCTGTAAAATGATTTTTACAAAAATCCTGAAAAGCAAATACAATTAACATGAACAATATAAAAAATATTGTGTATATCGCATCCCAATAAAACCCACTTATATTTCCAGCAACTGCTGTATCCAAAATATTTTGTAATAAATATGCCTTTGCTAATTCTTCTAACATAACACCTATATCAGATAAAATAACCATGCATAACCAACCTTTATGTAATAGTACAATATTACGCATACCTCTCCCACCTGCTTTTTCTATTCTTTCAGCACCACATAAGTTGTCGGCAACATTTTCTCTTCTCCACACGGCAATAAATATTTTCTTTCAAATAACTTCATAATCGGTGTACTTATAGCATCCTCCAACAAATATAGGTAAGCCATCTGTTGCACTTGACTTTTCATATGAGCCGGACAATGATTTTTCAATATATTTGCCACCGTTTCCATTAAAACCTCAGCTTCTGTCGCAATCTTGTTCGCACTTTTCCGAAAAATCATTTTACATTTTTGATACTGTTCTTTTTTTAAAACCAGTGCATTGACACTTATCTCTCCATCATTACAAGCAACATATCCCTTTCTTATCAATTCAGCAGCAATTATTTTATCATTTTCACTAAAATCTAAAGTTTTTCCTTTAGCAATATCCAAAAAGACATTTGCAACCGTCTTCTGTCCAAGATAATCATATACTC
The DNA here is from genome assembly GCA_934307065.1 of uncultured Bariatricus sp. Classification (GTDB taxonomy): domain Bacteria; phylum Bacillota; class Clostridia; order Lachnospirales; family Lachnospiraceae; genus Allocoprococcus. The sequence goes on from CAKRCD010000006.1 coordinate 58,991, forward strand.
TTTTACCATGAATCAAAAAATCCATAAACTGAATTACATCACCTTCACTATTTGACTGGCAAGCCGCCCCAAATGTAAATTGTGACTTCCATAAAGATTGTATCTCCGTTTCTTTTCCAAAAACAAAACAATTCTCACCAAACTTGTCCTTTGGATATATTAATTTAATTTTATCTTGAAGGATTTCAATAATAGCATCATGTAAAATTCCACATACAATCTGCCACATCATTATATTACTCTGCATATTACACCCAACAAATCCTATATTTCTCACATCTTTTTCATGTTCCGAAATAAAATTCATTAAAATATCTGCTATATGCTCTTTTAATTCATCGGTTTTCGCGCCCACTTCACATACAAATTCTTGTGTAAAAATCACAATATTCGTGGTATAACGATTTCCATCTTTCTTAAGCAAATCAAACTCACACAATTCTTGTAATTTATCCTCCATATAGGGAAGTGCAACTCCTATTTCTAAACTTATCTGTTCTGCAGACAATTTGTCATTATAACATGTAAACAATATATTTTGAGAAATCTTACTATCGCACAAATGATAGTACCGGTTCTGTTCCGTCCCATCTCCCCAAAAACATATTTTAAGTTCCTTAGGATTATAACTGCGTTCCCCATAATTTCGCTCCATACACATACCTTCCTTTAATATTTGTCTTGATTTAAAAAGCAAATATTTTACCATACTTTCACTTATCAAAAGAATATCGGCTATCTCAGAACAAGATTTACCATCTATATAATATAAAATAATAGCCCTGCGATACTTTTCCGCAAGTAATGTCAATTCTCGTCGCAGCAAATAGATATCTTCCTTATCTTCCACCTCAAACAATTCAACAGGTATATTTTCATCCAGTACACAATGTTTATCTTTATCCCTTGTTTCATGTTTACACCATTCTTTATATACATTCCCTGCAATAGCCCACATAAATCCATAAAAAGCTTTTTCATTCTTAAGGTTTGGTGCAGATTTATATATTTCTATCAGGATATCTTGCGTCAAATCCTCTGCCTCCATCTGATTAGATGTACGTGAAATACAATAGGATAAAATAGACTTCGCTACTTCTGTAATTTTCATGTCCAATTCTTCTCTATTCACTCTGGCATCCCCCTCATATGCGTAACTTTACCACTCTTTTATCTATATAGTAGGACAAAACTAGATTCGGTTAAAGTTTAAGTTAATAATTTTTATAAAAAAATAGCTGCACATTTCGTACAACTATTTTCCAATATTTATTAACTTCTATTCTGTCTTGCCACGAGCTGGTCTGCTCCGTACTTCTTACGAAGTGCCGGTTTTTCTATTTTCCCTGTGGCATTTCTTGGCACGTCTGCGAAAATGATGTGTTTTGGCCGTTTATATCTTGGAAGTCCCATGCAGAATTCTTCGATTTCTTCTTCGGTGCATTCCATACCATCTTTTACGGAAATAATTGCACCTGTGATTTCTCCCAGTCGTTTATCAGGAAGCCCGATAACAGCCACATCTTTGACTTTCTCGTATGCACTTAAGTAATTTTCAATCTGAACCGGATAAATGTTTTCTCCACCGCTGACAATGACATCTTTCTTACGGTCTACTAAGAAATAAAATCCGTCTTCGTCCTGCATTGCCATATCTCCCGTGCAGAGCCATCCATTTTTCAAGGTCTTTGCCGTTGCTTCCGGATCATTGTAATAGCAGGTCATCACGCCTGGACCTTTGACACAAAGCTCACCCACTTCGCCCTGTGGAACTTCTTTGTTATTTTCATCCACTATCTTACATTCCCAGCGATATCCCGGCACACCAATGGCACCGACTTTATGTATGTTTTCCATTCCCAGATGTACGCAGCCGGGACCGGTCGACTCTGACAGTCCATAGTTGGTATCGTACTGATGGTTTGGAAAATATTTTTTCCAGTGATTAATCAATGATGGTGGAACCGGCTGTGCTCCGATATGCATCAGTCTCCACTGAGCCAACTCATAATCTTCCAGTTTCACATCGCCTCTGTCGATAGCATCCAGAATATCCTGCGCCCACGGAACCAACAGCCACACGATGGTGCAATGCTCTTTGGACACGGCATCCAGAATAATCTCCGGTTTGGTACCTTTTAACAAAACTGCTTTGCTTCCTGCGCAGAGACTTCCCATCCAGTGAAATTTTGCTCCTGTATGATAAAGCGGCGGAATGCATAAAAACACGTCCTCTCTGCTTGTCTGATGATGTTTCTGCTCCATCTGCGCTGCCTGCATAAGGCTTTCATGGTTGTGAAGAATGGCTTTCGGAAATCCTGTTGTACCTGATGAAAAATAAATGGCTGCCGAATCTTCTTCCTCTAACCGCACAAGCGGAGCCTTACTTGACTCGTCTGCCACCAGTGCATGGTAACCTTCCGCAAATGTCGGGCATCCATCTCCTACATAAATCAGAAGGCGTCCTTTACTTAATTTTTCTTCAATTGCTTCAATTCGTCCGATAAATTCCGGTCCAAAAAACAGCACTTGTATTTCTGCCAGTTCTGCACAATACTGAATCTCATCTGCTGAGAAACGGAAATTAAACGGGACCGCGATAGCCCCTGCTTTCAAAATTCCAAAATAAATAGGCAGCCATTCCAGACAGTTAAACATCAGAATCGCCACCCTGTCTCCTCTTTGTACACCACGGTTCAACAGCATGTTGGCTACCCGGTTTGCCTTTTCATCAAACACACTCCATGTAATCTCTCGACGATACGGAACCGGCGATGTAGCCTGAACCAGATCATACTCTTTCCAGGTCTTTCTTCTTGTATCTGCAAGAGACGGATTAAGCTCCACCAAAGCAACCTCGTCCCCATATAATTTATGATTTCGTTCCAGCAAATCTGTTACCGGCATAGTGTTCCCCTTTCAACGGTGTTTTATTTTTCGCTTTAACGCAAAAAAGCACTCACTATTGCCATTCTAGCCCTGATTTCTCCTTTTGTCAACTTATAAAACCTTACTTCCATTTACACGCAGCTTAAACGTCATACCAAGCATTTCTGCGGCACCGCGACACATCATCATACGACCTAAAAAAATTTCAAAATATTCATACATCGTACAGATTTCTTCGTCTACAGTCAGATTCAATGTAATGCTCTTTTCTTCTTTACTAATATGAACTTTCGACTCCGTAACTGCGTAATTTACCCGGTCATGAATATCGTAATTGGATTTTACTTTCGTGCGGATACGATTTCTCCGCACATCGGTTTTATCCGCAATAATAAGAGCTGCTGATACTACATCCACTGCTCCGCCCGTAGACTCATCGTGATGTCCAATAGCAGATACTATCGTTGCTCTGTCTTCCACGGTCAAATCCATGTTCCGCAGAATTTCATTTGCAAGAATCGCACCATACTCCGCATGACGGGAACGATTCACACAATTTCCTATGTCATGCATCATCCCTGCAATCTTTGCCAGTTCTATTTCATGCTCTGAATAACCAAGTTCACGTAAAATACGTCCTGCTTCTTCTGCCACCAATGTACAGTGAACTGCTGAGTGGTCCGTATAACCGAGCACTCCTAAATTTTCATTTCCTTTTTTCAAATATGCCTGTACTTCTTCATTTTCCCTTATTTCCTGATAGGATATCATTATTTATCACCCTTTTCTCTCTACTATCTTCAATCCTTTTCCATTTACGCCTCAAATATTCTAGAAGACCAAAGAAAATTATATATCACGGAAATGTAAAATCTTAGTTAAATTTATGTTTCTGCACAATTTTCGGTCAAATCTTTTTATTGTACTATATTTAAACAAATACATGGAATGCACATTCTATTTTATATATTTATAACGTACATTGAAGATAGATATTAAGAGCTCTTATAACCCGGTTAACATATATCAAAATGAGGAGGAATATCTATGAAATATGAACGAATTACAATTGATCTGGCACGGAAAGATAATGGAAAAAAATTATATTTCACAAAATTCAATTGCCCTGCGAGCTGGGATAACAAAAACATTCTAATGGTACATGGTCTGACTTATACCCAGCATGTCTTTGATATGAAATACAAGGACTATAGCTTTTGTGAATTTCTGGCCAAAAACGGATGGACTGTATGGAGTCTTGACCTTGGTGGGTATGGACGTTCCGAAGAATATGAAGATGGTTTTGAAGTAACTACCGAAAATGCTGCAAAAGATATTTTAACCGCAGTCGAAGAAATCTGTGCTCTTCAAAAAGCAGATAAAATACCGGTTCTTGGATGGTCCTGGGGTACAATGACAACAGCCAAAGCAGCTATTATGGACAACACTCACATTAGCCGGATTCTTTGGCTTGGTCCTTTCCTGGGTGGTGTTTTCCCGCCTGCTGAAGTGAAAGAACCGTTTACATATTTGAATTATTCTTATATTGTTCGTGTATTCCAGCATCTTGGAAATGATGACATGGAAGTAGACTTTGATACGGTAGAACCGGAAGTTTTAGGTATGTGGGTAGATCATGTTCTTAAAATAGACGGTATGCATGGACGTCCAAATGGTGGAAACCGGGAAATTCTTGGCATGGGAGATAAATGGTCCGTTGATATTCCTGCTGTTCCGGTTCCTGTCTGCATTGTTACCGGCGATAACGATTTCTATGTAAATATCGATCGTGTATATCATGCTGCCGAACACTTACCTGAAGGCACAGAATTGCATCACTATCACGGTGCCGGACATTGTATGTATCTTGAAAAAGACTATTACAAACGTTGCCATCAGGACGTACTGGATTTTATCGAAAAAGATTTCCAATAATATATTACTAATTCTTTGTCGCCCCAATTCATTGGAACTGGGGCGATTTTCTAAACTAAATTTTAAACTTAAACATAGTTTCCGTATGATAAACTTTACCTGCCTTGCAAACAGGACTTTCAAATGCCGGAATATTGATTGCATTTGGAAAATACTGCGTCTCAAAGCAGATTCCCTGCCGGGGTTCATAAATGACGCCACCTTTTCCGATTTCATTTTCAATATAATTTCCTGCATAAATCTGGACTCCCGGTAAATCCGTGTATACCTCCAAGGTAATTCCACTCTCATCGGAGGATAACTCCCCAATCTTCGCAAAGGTTCCATGATTATTCAGTACCCAGTTGTGGTCGTAGCCGTTTCCCAGAATCAGTGGAAGATAATCTGCTCCGATGTCCTGTCCAACTTTCTTCTTTGTACGGAAATCCATGGGTGTTCCTTCCACGGAAATTACATCGCCGTTTACAATCTGGTCCGCATCCGTGCCTGTAAATGCATCTGCATCCAGCCACAACTCCTGTTCTAACACATCCCCGGATTCATGTCCGTTAAGATTAAAATAACTATGGTTTGTCATGTTGATGATAGTGTCTGCTTTCGGAATACCGTAATATGCAATCTTAATTTCATTATCATCTGTCAGTGTATAGGTTACACTCACATCCAGTTCCCCCGGGTATCCCTGGTCCCCATCTGGACTGTGTAGTGAAAAACGAATGGTATTCTTACCAATTTCGTCCACTTTCCACACACGGAAGCTGTAAAAATCCAGTCCACTGTGCAGATTATGTACACCCTTGTTCTGGTCTAAATGATAAATTTTCCCGTTTAATTCAAACTGCGCATTTCCAATCCGATTTGCACTTCTTCCAACAGTAGAACCGAAAAATGTTCCTCCCGGACCTTCATAATCAATGGCTTTGTCATATCCCAGTACAACATCCCGAGGTTTGTTATCCTTATCCGGAACCAGCACTGACTGAAGTGTTGCTCCAAAATCGGATACCGTCATGGTCATTCCGTTTTTATTTTTAAACGTATAAAGGGTCGCTTTGTCTCCCTTTGAATTTTTTCCAAAATCTTTTGTGATACAATTACTATTTTCCAAAATATTCTCCTATCCGCAGACACTACAGTTGAGGCTTTTGCCCCCAACATCATATACGTGCTTCTATTATTTACTCCTATTATTTTCTTCTAAATTATAGCATAAGAACTTCCATTTCGCACACACTATTAGAAATCCACAAAAGGAGAATTTACCATGTTGGAAAAGGAAAAAGAAACCTTACCAGACAAAGAATATGACTATTTAAGAACTGCTTCTTCTCAGGACTGCACTGGTCTGATTCCTGCTGCACCTGCTTCCAATGCTGAACTGGAAAGTTATGAGGATTTATATCCATTTCTGCCTCAGGCCGTTGCTTCTTATAATAGTACGATTGATAACGCTACCACCGAAATGAAAGATACAACTGTAAAAAGCCGTGTGAATGACAATCACTTTATAGTTGGCAGCAAAGACAAAAACATTTAAAAAGGAGCTACTGAATTTGCAATAGCTCCCGATATTCATTTAGTAATTTTTTTATTAACTTTTTAAGCATCCTGCTTAACTGGTTGCGCCTCCTCAGCTTGAACCAGCTCCTGCAGTACATGCATAACAATGTTTATCCATTCGAATTTTTCGAATCTTATATGGTTTTCCTACCACATCAAAAATAGTTTCCCCACCAAGAACAGGAAGTTCTGCTGCCAGATTAAAATCGCAGTCATACAATTTTCCATTGTAATCAACAGAAAGCTGTGTTCTGCACATCAGTGCTTCCACCGTATCTCCGTTAAATGCATCGTATAACTTCTTCATATAGCCCTTCAAATTCCCAGACCTTCTGAGAAATGCACCGAATCTTCCCATAGGGTTGTTGTAGAGTGTAAACAGATTATTAAACTCTATCTGGAAATCATTCCAGAGCCTCTGCTTATATTCCTTCTCCATGGCTGTCTGATCCGGTGGAAAAAATGCACCTGCCGGATTATACACCATATTCAGAACCAATTCCGGATTTTTCCCATAACCAAGTGCATTCAGACGTTTAATCACTTCGATTGCTTTATCAAAGCTTCCTGCCCCACGTACCTTATCCATCTCAGGTGCCTGATAATAGGGCAGGGAGCAGACAACCTCCACCTTATTCTTTGTATAAACATCGATGAGATATTCATATTCTTTTTCCAACAGAATCACCAGATTCGTCCGAACAATCACATGATTGCAAATCTTAGCAGCTTCTTCTATCAGCCATGCAAGATTCGGGTTCATCTCCGGTGCTCCACCGGTAATGTCAATAGTTGCTACCTTCTGTTCTCTCGCAAATGTAAGGCTTGCTTCCATTACTTCTTTTGACATCTCTTCGGTTCTTGCAGGTCCTGCATTTACATGACAGTGTTTACAGATAAGATTACATTTACGTCCGATATTCATCTGCAGTACATCCAGATGTTCTTCCGTACTCATGCATCTTTTATCCGCTATCATTTCTTGAAAAGACGGAATCTCCGTCAAATCATGGAAATCTCTGATAATATCATCCATCACTAGAATTCCAGTTTTTTCACAATATTTTTCATCTGTACACCATGTACAAGGCTTGCACCGCCACGGATTGCCGCTGCCACATGAACTGCTTCTGTCATCTGTTCTTCGCTGACACCTTTATTCAAGCAATCATTTGTGTAAGCATCAATGCAATATGGGCACTGTACTGTATGTGCAACTGCTAATGCAATTAATGATTTTTCTCTCGCTGTCAATGCGCCTTCTTCAAATACAGCATTGTAATATGAGAAAAATTTCTCTGCAAGGTCTGGTGCCTTTTCCCCAATTGTTCCAAACTTTGCAAGGTCCTCCGGATTGTAATATGTTTCCATGTTTTGTTCCTTCTGTACATTTCATTTGTTTTGGACACACTGTCCATATATCTCATTCTTATGTGCACTCGCTTACACATAAGAGAGCTATCCTCTCACTATCTTCTATCATTGGCCTTTGCAGTATATTCGTCCACCGTTATCTTAATCACGCTGACTGCGGATACCATTTTCTCATTAAATTCAAAATCTTTACCGGTCTGGGTTTTCATAAAAACAGATAACGCTTTTATTTTCTCCTGACTGTCTTCTAGTATTTCTGCTCTGCCGCGTCCTATCAGGCTTTTGAAAAATGTGCTATACTGGCAGGCTTCATTCCCCGGACTTTCTGCCACATCACACTCCATCGCAAAACACACCTTGGGATTTTTCCGAAGCACTTCCAGCTTATAACCCTTGTTCGCCGAATGCAGATAAAGCGTCAGATTATCATCCATGACATATCCATAATTCATCGGTACCACATATGGCTCATCTTCATCTACGAGTCCAAGGTGAACAATCTTACTGCGATTTAAAATATCAAGTATCATTTCCTTGTCTGTAACTTCGCGTTCCTGTCTTCTCATTTCTCTCTTCACGCTGCATCGCCTCCTAACATACTATACTATAACATGAATCCAACAAGGACAGATACCTTTATGCAAGATTTTGATTTATTTATGGACTTTATTTTCTGGCTGTCACAACGACCTCATGCATTTGCCCGAATCAAGGGCAGCCCTGAATACCCGGCGATTACCGGAAATGCAAAATTCTATCAGACAGACTGGGGTGTTCTCGTTGCCATAGAGGTTTCCGGTCTCCCTGCCCCGACTTCTGAGTGTTCCCTTCCAATCTTCGGACTTCACATTCATAGCGGGGATAGCTGCACTGGAAATGCAGAAGACCCGTTTGCCGATGCACTTACGCACTATAATCCAAATGACTGCGAACACCCAAATCATGCGGGTGACCTTCCTCCACTCTTTGATAATAGCGGCTATAGCTTTCAGACTGTACTCACCAATCGGTTTACTGTCAAAGAAATCATTGGTAAGACCATCATTATCCACGCTATGCCGGATGATTTCAAAACCCAGCCTTCCGGGGATTCCGGCATGAAAATCGCCTGTGGAAAAATCAGGACTTTAGATTTCCCTCAGCCACGTGTTTTTTAATCGTTTCTTCCATATAAGTCCATATCTGTTCAGAACCCGTATGTGTCTTCGCATTACGTTTTCTGACCTGCTGCTCGCAGACCCCGTGGTCCTTCCAGTCACCGCCACCATTGGAATCATTTAACATCATGGGCTGAAAATTATCCATGGTATGTGCAAAACGGGCTTCCGGGGTCTCGTAAGCCTCAAACTCTTCAAACAGTCCTCTTAACTCTCTGCACTGGTCCTCTGGGAGCAGTCCGAAAATTCTCTCTGCAGCTTTCTCCTCCCGCTCTTTCTGGGTTTTCAGCCCATTTTCATCATATGCATATGTATCCCCTGCGTCAATTTCTACAATATCGTGAATCAATGTCATCATCATGGTTTTGGCAGTATCAATCTCTTCATTTGCATATTCTTTCAACAGATACGTCATCATCGCCATATGCCACGCATGCTCCGCATCGTTTTCTCGCCTCCCATTCCCACTCAGATGGGTCTGTCGTAAAATATTCTTCTCTTTATCCGCCTCCAGAATGAACTGCACCTGTTGGTCAAATCGTTCTCTTTCCAATTTCAGTCCTTCTTCTGATGCCAGCTGTTCTTCTTTCAATACCAGCTGTTCTTCCTTCCATGCCAGCTGTCCATTTTCGCCCCCAAGTGCATGCTCATAATACTCACATTTATGCTCTATCAGCTTTAATGTCTCCTCCAAATCTTTAATCCGCTCTTTCACTGCCTTTCTCTGATTTATAAACATCTGATAACGCTTCTGAAGAGATTCATCCCCCATCTGTACCCAATCTGTAAACTGTTTAATTTCTTTAATCTGCATTCCAGTTTTCTTCAGACATCCAATCATTCGAAACATGGCAATATCGTCTTCCGAGAAAATACGGTATCCTGCCTCTGACCGCTTTACCATCGGCAAAAGCCCTTCCTTGTCATAATAACGAAGGGTGCTTGGGGATACCTGTAGTAATTCAGAAGCTTCTTTCATCGTGTAATATTTCATATTGCACCTCCTGTGTACATTTTCCTTTTCCAATTTTACTATCAATCATTTCTACTTTCACTGTACGTCCCATCAATTCATAAAGATGTCTCCAATGCTCTACCGAATGTAATGGAATCTCTACTTCATTTAGCATAACTTCATCTGTTATTTCTTCTTCCTTCAGTGGACAGTAATACATCCTTCCATCCTTCAGAATCCCAAGTCCACCCATAACATCAATTTCCACTTCATCTACAAGAAACTTCCAAAAATATTTCGATTGAAAATTCTTACCTGAATTTGCTTCCTGCTCCCGTCCCATATGCAGTAAAATTTCTTTCATGTGAAGTGCATCTGCTTCAGACACCATAAGATCAATATCATGGAAATTCTCTGCAATTCCCTGTAAATACAATAACAATGAGGCACCTACTGCCCATGTGATATTTTCTTCATTGAAGCGTTTTCCCATCCTGCTCAATACTTTCAATTTGGTATCTATCGATATGTGCCCTTCCATTTTCTACCTCCACATTATTCAAAATTTTTTCAAAAACAATTGACCTTAAACTTAACTTTAATGATAAAATCTGCATATAAGAATGTCAATCTTTCTTTGACGTTTTTGGAAAACAAAAGGAACTGAACAAGGAGATGGAATGATGAAATCAAAAGTTTATTTTTCAAGAACAATTACTCCAGAAAAAGTATTGGAACTTTATAAGCTGATTGACAAACCCCTTTCTGGAAATGTAGGAATCAAGGTTCATTCAGGTGAAACGGGAAACCAGAACTTCTTACGTCCCGACTTCTGGGCGCCTCTGATTAACGATGTAAACGGAACCGTGGTTGAATGTAACACCGCTTATGAGGGAAGCCGTAATACATCAGAAAAGCATTGGGAAACAATGAAATCTCATGGATGGTGCGACCATTTTAAAGTAGATATTATGGATGAAGAAGGTCCGGATATGATTCTTCCTATTCCAAACGGAATACAGATTAAAGAAAATTATGTCGGAAAGCATTTAAGCAACTATGATTCTTTGTTGGTTCTTTCACATTTTAAAGGTCATCCAATGGGCGGATATGGCGGAGCACTGAAACAGCTTTCTATCGGTGTGGCTTCCTCTTATGGGAAAGCATATATCCACGGAGTTGGTAAACCGGAAAACATTTGGACTGCCGACCATGATTCCTTCTTAGAATCCATGGCAGACGCAGCTTCTTCTGTAGTGAAATATTTCAAAGGAAATGCGGTCTACATCAACGTTATGAAAAATATGTCCGTAGACTGTGACTGCTGTGCCGTAGCAGAAGACCCTTGCATGAAGGACATCGGTATCCTGATTTCTCTGGACCCGATTGCTATCGACCAGGCTTGTCTTGATTTAGTTTACGCAGCAAAAGATGACCCGGGACAAGCACATTTATTAGAACGAATCGAAAGCAGAAACGGTGTTCTCACCGTAGAAGCTTCTGCAAAACTTGGTTTCGGTTCCCGTGAATATGAATTAATTGAAGTAGAGTAAATATAAAAAAGTGATTAAAAAATCGTCTATCACTTAATGATAGACGATTTTTATACCTTATCGGGTATAATTTCAAATTTAATTATTGATTTTATACCCTTTCAGGTATCTTTCCCATTGTTTTTACTTCTTTTACTAACATAACCCCTGAAATTACTGCTGCAAGTAAATCCGCAACCGGGCCTGCATACATAATTCCGTCAATTCCGATGATTCTCGGAAGAATCACAATCAGCGGAAGCAGGAAAATAATCTGTCTAGTCAAAGACAGAAATGCTCCTTTCCCCGGCTTTCCAATAGCAGAAAACAAACTTGATGAAAGAGGCTGGATATTATTTGCAAAGGTAAAGAACAAATAAATATGAAAATATCTTACGGCAAATTCAAAATACATATCTGAGCCATTTCCAAACATTCCGATAATCTGTCTTGGAAACACCTGGAACAGGATAAATGCCACAACACATACTGCTGTACCAGATATCATACTAAGCGAAATCACATGTTTCACACGGTCATACTTCTTTGCTCCATAATTAAAGCTTGCAATTGGCTGTGTGCCTTGGGAAATGCCAATACAGACTGCGAAGAAAATAAAGCTTACTTTATTGATGATTCCAGAGCATGCAAGAGGAATCGATTCCCCATAAACAGAACGTTCCCCATAATATGTTAATGAATTATTCATTACAATCTGTACAATCATCATTGCGATCTGGTTAAAGCACTGTGCAGCACCAAGACTCATCTCATAGCCTGCAATATCACGTTTCGGCAGTAAATGTTCTTTTGTAAGTTTTCCTGCTTTGTAATGACTTAAATATCTCACAACCATTATGGCTGAAACAATCTGTCCTAAGATGGTTGCAAGGGCGGCTCCACTCATTCCCATGTTGAATCCAAAAATCAGAATCGGGTCTAATACTGTATTGATCACTGCCCCCGCAATATTACATACCATAGAATACGTCGGGCTTCCATCTGCACGAACCAGATGTGCACCTCCACTTGATAAAATCAAGAAAGGAAAACCAATTGCCGTAATTCTTACATATTCTTTAGCCAGTTCAAGTACATTTTCCGGAGAGCCAAAGAAAACAAGCATTGGCTCCAGAAAAATTTCTGTTACAATAGCTAGTAATAAACCACCAAAAAATAAGAAAAAGACAGCATTTCCAATATAATGAAGTGCTTTCTCTGACTCACCCCGGCCCATAGACAAATTAAAGGCAGCCGATGCACCTATTCCAAACAACAGAGCGATTGCCACACAGCTTGTGGATAACGGAAAAGCAACATTTGTTGCTGCATTTCCAAGCTCTCCGATACCCTGACCGATAAACAACTGGTCTACCAGATTATAAAGCGCACTGACCAACATGGCAACAATACTTGGTACTGCAAACTGCCGGAGCAGTTTTCCAACCGGTTCTGTCCCTAATGGATTGGCCTGAATTGCTTCACTTTGACTTTTTTCATTTTCACTTATCACGCTCATCTTCTCTTAACTCCTACTTTTGTGACTCTGCAATTTTATTTCTTGTCCACTCATCAATTACAGACTTCAGATTTTTAAAATAAGGAGAAAACTTTACCTGTTCTTTCCCATATTCTAATTGTAAATCATATTCCAACGGAATCCAGGTAGCGATATCTGATTCATCATGCTGAATTACCGCCTCCAGCTTGTCCAGTGCCTTGTAAATCTTCGCCTCTTTCGTTTCTAAAGCTTCCATTTCTTTCAAAAGCTCCTGAAACTGTGTGCGCTGTGGCTCCGGAAAACCTGCAACCCAGTTTTCATAAATTTCTTCTTCCTTTTGAGCGTCAGACTCTACTTTTGCGAAAGCCGGAATATCTCCCGTAAATGCCTCTCCCAAATCGTGGATCAGACACATCTGGATTACCTTGTTCATATCTGCATCTTGAAATTCTGCTTCACCTGCAATCAGCATCGCCATCAGTCCAAGCCGCCAGCTATGTTCTGCCACACTTTCTTTTCTCCCACTGGAAGTATAACAATGTCTGGTATTACATTTTAGCTTTTCTGCTACACTCAATATCTCTAATAACTTCTTTGGTTCCATTTCTTCTCCTCTGATGTCCTATACAATTAATAAAACAGACTCCTGTCCGTTTCCGGATACAAGCCTGTTTTGTTTGTTCCACATCATTATAGCCTATTTCATACAAAATAACCAGTCCAAAAAATCCAGGATAACTTGCAAATAACAAATCATCCTGGATTTTTATTACTCTAATCTTTTATTTTGTCTTAATCCTTTTTTTCATTGCAAATATGATAGCTAATGCAGCAGCTTCTAAACACAAATACAATGTAATCGGATTTGTATCGCCTGTTTGAACATTTTTTGTTCCCTTTGTACTGTCTTGTCCAGAACCAGACGCCCCTTTATTCGTATCTTTTCCAGCGTCACTTTCTGGCTTCTTTTCAGGCTCTTTATCCGGTTTCTGTTCTCCAGTGTAAACAAGTTCCGCACCATCAAACTGGCTACTTTCATATTTATCAACTAGCGGTTTATTTGCGCTGAGCAATTTTACAGTAACATCATTTTTAGAAAATGCCTCTAATGAAATTTTAGTAATCGTCATTGGAAGAGTTACCTCTGTCAATTTATTCCCTTCAAAAGCATTCTCATCAATAGTCTCAATGCCTTCCGGAATCGTTACACCTGTAATTCCACATTCTTTCAATGCATCTTTTCCAATAGTACGGATTTTAGTTCCATCTGCCTTTTCTGACGGAATAATCATCTCTGGTTGTTTCTCTGCACAACGTTTTCCAAATTCTGTTAATCCTGTAATCTTGTCACCGTCAAATGTAAAACAATCTTCTGACCATTGATAAACATAATGAATCGTATGTGATGCTGAATCACCAAACTGAAGATGTGCTTCATTTTCAGTATTACATACTACAATATTGCTTTCATTGGTTCCAACATTGTTCTTAAATGGTTCTTCGCCCATGTCTTCCAGACTGTTCGGAAGATTTACCTCTGTAAGAAGTCCTTCTTTGAATGCATATTTCCCAATGCTGAGAATGCCTTCTTCAAGAGTCAGTTTCTTAAGAGTCTGTGCTTTATAAGTTCCCTCAAAAGCAGATTCTCCAATTTCTTTTACATTTCCAGGAATTACAAGTTCTTCAATGTGATGTAAGTGGAATGCCTTTCTTCCAATCTTTTCTACAGAAGTTGGAATTTCCAGAGAAGTTAATCTTGCACCTGCAAATGCCATTTCCTGAATTTCTGTAACTCCATCCGGGATTTCAATCTGACTCAGATTGATGTTCATTGAGAACGCTCCGTTAGGGATTACTTTCATTCCTGTGGAAAGCTTTAATTTCGTGATGTCATTCATTGAGAATGCTCCGCTTCCCATCTCAGTTACACTGTCAGGAAGGCTTACTTTAGTAAGTTTATTTCCCTTAAATGCACATTCTCCGATAAAGGATACGGTTTCCGGAATCTCAAGCTGTTCAAAGTTATTGTATTCAAATGCCTGTTTTCCAATTCTCTGCAGCTGCTCTGGAAAATGTACGGTCTTCATTCCATTTGGAGAGTTCACGCTGTCTTTGAGCTGTTCAATCTCATCATCCGGAACTTTAAATGCTGCTTCTCCAATCTCTGTGATTGCGGTTCCATCTGGTGTATTATCTGGAAGAACAAGATTCTTTAATGTTGTTCTCTTAGCTTTTCCAGATTCGGACCATCCTACTAATTTATTTCCATCATATAGAAAATCATCTGCTGTCCATCCACTGCCTGCAAGTACATCATATACAACCTCATGATTGGTTCCGTTTACTACAAATGTTGCTGCCGGTTCTTCTACCTGAGCTTTAGAAGATGTATGCAGTTTGACTTTTGATGTACCACCTTTGAATGCATCTTTATGTAATGTAGTAACTGTCGCAGGAAGTTCTACGTCTGTAAGACTACTTCCCCCGAATGCACTCTGTCCGATTGTAACAAGACCTTCATGCAGCGTAAGAGTCTCCGGATAAGCTTTCATGCCTTCCTGTGTAACTGTAAATGCAGAACGGTCGATTGTGACAACGGAAGCCGGAATTTCAATACTCTTTAACTGATGATTCATAAAAGCATTCTGACCAATTGTTGTCAGTGTAGACGGTAAACTGAGTTCTGTCAAATGTGCACCAGCAAATGCATTTCTTCCAATAGATGTTATTCCCTCAGGAATTTCTACTTTTGTTAATGCTGTCATTGTAAATGCAGCCTGCGGAATTGTTGTAAGCTTATTGGATAATACAACACTTGTAAGATTTCCACTATTTGAAAATACTCCAGTACCAAGTGATATTACACTGTTTGGAATCACAATGGATGTCAGTTTAGAATTACTAAATGCTGCATTTCCAATAGATTCCAAGGTTTCTGGTAATGCAATTGTCGTAATGGCAGTGCCAGAAAATGCCATATTTCCAATAGTTTTTAACTGCGTAGGGAGAACAACTGACGTTGCTTCGTATACAGTACCATCTTCATCTTTAAATCCAAGTGTGCCAATCGCAATGACACCATTTCCAATGCCAATAATCACTGTGCCATTTGGACTTTCTGATGGCAGAACCATTGCGGTATTAATTTTTAATTTACCTCTTCCTGCGTCACTAAGACCAGTAATTGTAGTTTCATCTTCACTATAAGTAAAATCATTGCTGCTCCAGGCAGCATCTTCATTTGGAATTGTTCCAATGATTAATTTCTGTACATTAGACTTTTCGTTGTCTACTGTCTCAATAAGTGGCTGATTTGCAGCCTCTGCATTTTCACAGTACAGGTATACAATGCCACCTTTTTTCTCATTTGCATTTCCAGTAGTTACAGGTTCTTTCCCTGTATTCTGGAAAAAGGCCCACTTTGTAACTTTCTCAACTTTATTCGGGAGCTGTACAGCCTGAATTAAGTTCTGTGCAAATGCCATATTGTCAATCTGCAATGCAAAATCATTATCCTTTACAAAAGATAATGTTGTAATTGTTTTACTTCCCGCAAAGGCCTGTGAGCCAATGTACATAATGGTAGCCGGGAATTCTACGCTTACAATCGGATTATTCTTAAAGGCATTGCCTTTTACCATAATCACGCCCTCTGGAAGAACAACTTTCTTTAAGTTATTTCCAAGGAATGCACTAGCGCCAATCACAAAGTTTCCACGCTCTGTCAGTTCGGAATTCCATTTTCCATCATATGCTGTCTTTACATTCTCAGGGAAGGTTACTGACTCAATTCCCTGCTTTTGCAATGCACTATCCGCAATTCCCGTAACCGCTTTTCCATCTGAGTCTACAGTCGGAATAACAAGATTCTTATTTGCCTCGATTTTTTCCTTTCCCTGTTCACTGAAGCCTGTAACTGCCCAACTGGTAATCGTCAATATATCATTCTTATCATTAGAAGGATATAATTGATTTGTCATTTCCCCATATGTAAAATCTTCTGCAGTCCACTCATCTTTGGCTGTCAAATAAAGTTTATGATAATTAGATACAGGGAAGTTCTTTTTATCATGATACTGTGCTGAACTTGTCACATATACCTTAGTAACCATTCCCACTGTGGCATCCGAATACTCTTTTGTAAAAGTATTCGCTGGTAATTTCTTTACTGTTGCCGGCAGTTCAACACTTTCAATAATCTTATTGCGGAAAGCATAGCTTCCAATTGTTTCCAGACCTTCCGGTAATTCCAAGGTACATGAAGTCTTCAGGTAATTTTTCGTTGAGAACGCATAATTTCCAATCTTCTTAACAGTAGACGGAATTACAATCTTTGAAAAATTATTTCCCGCAAATGCATTACTGCCAATGGTTTCAATACCTTCTGGAATATCGATGGATGTAAGGTTTGCCATCCAGTTCTGTGCATCACTACAGCCAAATGCACCGGCTGTAATCTCTGTCATGTTCTTGGACAGAACGATTCTTTCCAGTAATTTGTTGGTTCCAAACGCACCGCCCCCGACAGTTATCACTGAATCCGGAAGAATGATGCTTGTCAGATTATTTCCTGCAAATGCACGAACTCCGATTTCCTTCAAGGTTTCCGGGAAGGAAACATCTTTCAATCCAGTATTGGCAAATGCACGCATACCGATTTTAGTAATCTGACTTGGCAGTTCTACGGTATCAAATCCTTCGTCGGCTGTACCAAAAAGACCCCCATTGTCATTATCTGTACTTGCAATTTCCGTAATATATTCTCCTGCTGCATTTCTGCTTGGCAGCACAAGATTCTTATTTTCACTTCTCTTTGCAATACCGCTTTCACTCAGACCTGTAATGGTTGTGCCTTCAATGGTAAAATCATTCAACGACCATCCGGAAGCATTTTCATATTCCGCCGATACAACCACTTTCTGATGCCATGATTTTTGTGACTCCGTTGTCTTATCTACGGTATGAATCCTGTCTAAATTAGCTAAGTTTGGATTCTCCGTATACATATAGACAACTCCGCCCTTGCTTTTCTGTTTGTCAGGAGCATCCGAAGGACAATCTTCCATTCCTGGATTTAATGTAAATACATCTTTATTTACCACTGCGGTAAAGTCCGGTAAACGTACAGACTTAATATTGTTCTGTGCAAATGCCATACCGTGCATTTCCATCTGGAAATCACAGGTAACCGGGAAGTTTACAGTACTGATTTCATTGTTTGCAAATGACAATGTCTCAATCCACCAGATAGAACGTGGAAGTGTAACTGTCTTCAATTTGTTAAACCGGAATGCAGAAGACATAACTGCAATTACACCATCCGGGAGATATACACTTGTCAATTCATTCTTCGCAAAAGCAGACTGTCCAATAATGAAATTTCCTCGTCTGGTAACCATATGAGTAACCGTATCATCGTAATCTACTCTCATTCCAGTCGGGAATGTAACAGACGTAATTCCATAACCGCTGAATGCATTGTCAGCTACTCCCATCAAAGCTTCTCCTTTATCATCAGTGGAAGGGATTACCAAGTTTTTATTTACCTTGATTTTCTCTTCACCTGATTCAGAGAATCCTGCGATAGCTGTACCTTTTACTACAAATTCACGTGTATAATCACAACCATTCAATGTTCTTTCCATCGTAGTATACGTGAAATCTGCAGTTGTCCATTTTGAAGTGTCTAATACTTCAGCACCAGTTTCTGTATTGGCTGCTTCTGTTTTAGGTTCTTCCGCCTGCTGCACTTCTGGCTGGTCTGCTTCTGTTTCCTGTATACTTATTTCTGTTGCTGCTTCAGAGTCAGCCGCTCCTGAAGTCTCGCCCTCAGCTTCTGCTTTGTCAGGCTCAGCTTCCTCCACACTGTTCTCTTGATTTTCCTGTTCTTCGTCTGTTTGTTCCGCACCATTCACTGGTTTGCTTTCCACATATACGCCTTCGTCAGTCTGCTCTACACCAATGTTGGTATCATAGTTCACATTCGGTGCAGCTATGGCCGTCACAGACATAGAAAGTGACAACAGGATTGCCAGAAAAATGGAGCCCATTTTCTTCTTTTTCATAGTACCTTCCTTTCATATATTGATACCCTCATCTTAACATTTCTACCTGCTTTCCTTAAATTGATTTTTATTATAAATAATGCTGTATATAGATTTTATCTATATATAATTTATCCTCTATCTGACCCAAAAAAAGAGTGCAAAAATGCACTCTTCTCTCTTCTGATACTATGTTATATTTTCCGTAAATAACTACTTATTGCATGCTTCTGCTTTACATAATTTCTTCCATATTCCTGTCTTTCCCGAAATCCAGTAACACACTTCTGCCAATGCCACTCCTGCAATCGCATCCACAAAAACATGCTGCTTCGTGGTAAGTGTAGAAACACACACCGCCAATGCTATGACTACGGAAAAGATTTTATATCCTGTCGGAATATTTTTCTGTTTCCGAATCCCTATGACGCAGAACCAGCTTACCAGACAATGAATCGATGGAAACAGATTGCTCGCCGAGTCCACTTCGTAAACAATACGCATCAGAATTTCCCATATCGAATCTCCTTCTATTACAGGTCGTACATTCGTGGACGGCAATACCAGAAAACAGACCAGACATATTGCCTTTGCCATCACTTCTGCGCAGAAAAAGCGGTATACCTTTTCTTTCTCCTGTCTCGCTGTCAAAATGTAATTGACAATCCAGAACAGATAACAGCCCAGATAAATGCACACCGTCCAGGGCACAAATGGAATCTTATGGTCGATTCCAAGCTCAAAATTATAATGGGGCCAGTTTCGCGTCAGGAACATGGCTCCACTGTAAACAAGCTGATTCCATACCACAATTACAATCAATGGAATGACCGAATAAGACGGAACCAGTGAAAATTTTTTCTTTTTCTTCATATATTTATCCTATTTTCTTTCTCCAATCCACATTCCCTGTTTCACGCGGAATTCCTTATCCTGTCTCAATTCCTTTGTCACCTCCGGACGAAGCCGGATACAGTCTTTCCGAAACAACATCACAATAGAAGACCCTGCCAGTTCAAAATGTCCTTTTTCCATCCCCTTCATAAAGCGTTCATTGTCATGGTCATTTACAATGCCGCCTACCACAAAAGCACCAACTTCCGTCTGGACAACCGTGCCAAAATGGTCTGTTTCCAACACCGTCCACACACGACGGTTCAGTGTATACACCGGATACACCTGACAAGCCGACGGCTGTACGCTATGAAGCATTCCCGGAATATAATGGCTTGCGCCCTGCCGTCCGTCATCAATATAAGAATAGCGATGATAATCCGATGCACACAAGCGGAAAATCAGACAATCCCCACCATAGAATTTCTCTGCAAGCGCTTTATCGTGTAACAAATCATTTAATTGATATTGGGAGCCCTTTACCCAGAAGCTGCTGTCCTCTTCGATCGGAAATGCACTCAGCCATCCATCACATGGACTGACTAAATGTGCCGGATTCAAATCCACTTCCACCGGTTCCCTCTCCCGAATAAAAAACTCCCGGAAGCTATCATATTTCTGTCCTTCAAACTCTTTCATAGAAATATGATTCAACTTAATATACAACGGAATCACCGGTTTGGATAACGGTGACCACAAAAATTTAACCATCATTTTATCTACTCTACTGTGTAACAGATGCCCCATGATAGCCCGTCCGGCTCTCGTTCCATATAAAAAGCGCACCGCTAAACTGTCTTTTCCCATTCTTTTACCCCATCCTCAATTGTCATTTATTATTTTGCAAAATATGCAAAGAAAATACTATAAAACAAAATACACCACGGCTTGGCAAGTACAATAATCCAGACAAATTTTTTGATAGACATCCCGCCTAATCCAGAAAAATAACACAAGAAATCATCTGGGGCAAGCGGCAATAAAATTGCCAGAAACAAAATCCAGGTAAAATATCTCGTACTGTTCAGCCTGTCCACCCAGGACTGATATTTTCCCACTGGAACCATCACATTTACAATCTTTTCTCCAAACCATTTTGCCAGTAAAAATGCAACAATAGACCCTGCACTAATCCCGATATAGTTACACCAGAATCCCTGCATCGCTCCGAACATTCCTGCTCCTGCCGCACAGCCTACCATACCCGGGATGACCGGAACTACCACCTGAAGCATCTGGATACATCCCAGAACCACCGGAGCAAACATACCATACTTACCAACATAAGTACGAAATGCCTCCACTGAGTGAAACGAACCTGCGAAATATCCATTTATCATAAATACACCCGAAACAACCAAAAGTCCTATAAGAACTGCCATCAAAGCTCTTTTTATCCAAATCTCCCTTGCATCCACTCACAAACTCCTCCTCACGAATTTCTATAAAACCTAGTGTAAAGAGGATTTCTAAAAAAACTATGTGTATTTTTCTAAACATTTCTTAAGATTCGCTATCTATTACCGCTCATTATAGCATACTCATCAAAAAAGTGTAAAATGATTTTTCTGATTGTCAATGATGCCTTCTTTGCGAAGTTTGCTGATTTCCATGGAAAGTCCACTCCGCTCTACCTGAAGGAAATCCGCCAGCTCCTGCCGGTTATAAGGAATGGTAAATTGATTACTTCCCACACGCTTTGCCTGAAGCTGCAAATAGGCCATCAGTTTCTCCCGTGTAGTCCGTTTGGAAGTAATCTCTATTTTCTGATTAAAGAACAAGTTTTTCGATGCAGTGATTTTCAGCAAATTAAAAACAATCTGTCCGTATGCCCCGCCTGAGCTTGCAAAGTTCTGTTTCATTTTCAGGCAGTCGATGAGCAGCACATCTGCCTGTTCCGAGCAGAACACATCCACCGGCATCCGTTCAACCCCAGCCCACACAAAGGACTCACCAAATATCTCCGACGGATCAATATGGGTCACAATGCTCCGATTTCCCCAGAAATCATTGCGCACCACCTGCACCTGACCCGTAAGGACAACTCCCATAAATCGGGCTTTATCCCCTTCCCGCAGCACACTTTCATTTTTCCGGAAATGAACGACTTTGGCATCAAAATATTTCATCATCTGTAAAATCTGCTCCTCCTTCATTTCCAGAAATAAAGGACAGTTTTTCAGTACATTCATATATTTTTCCATTTTCTCTCCTTTGTTGAAATTTCAACATACATTTTCTGTTTAACATATTATGATATGGTAGTCAAGAAATATTATGATGCCGAATCCAAAAATGAATGCAACACATGAAACAATCCGCGGCATCTTAAATATAATGTATTTATCAGGAGGTTATTATGCTCAGAAGAATTATAAAAATTGATGAAGAAAAATGTAATGGATGTGGTGCCTGCGCATCAGCCTGTCACGAAGGTGCCATTGAGATGGTAAATGGAAAGGCAAAGCTTACCAGAGAAGATTATTGTGATGGTCTTGGCGACTGTCTGCCAGCCTGTCCAGCCGATGCCATTTCCTTTGAAGAAAGAGAAGCTCCGGCTTATAATGAAGAAGCAGTACGCCAGGCTCAAGCAAAGAAGGCTGTTGCCGGAAATCCAGCCCCTCACCGCTGTCCGGGTGCACAGGCAATGTTGTTAAACCGGAAAACTGTCGCTTCCCCATCCGGTGAAAATGCAGTAGAGAGCCAGCTTCGTCAGTGGCCAATCAAAATCAGCCTTGTGCCAATCGGTGCCCCATATTTTGATAATGCAAACTTATTGATTGCCGCAGACTGTACAGCGTATGCTTACGGCAATTTCCATCAAGATTTCATCCGCGACCACATTACCCTGATTTCCTGTCCAAAACAAGATACAAGCAAGTACGCAGAAAAACTGACGGAAATCATTTCCCGTAATAATATCAAGAGTATTACCATCGCCCGCATGGAAGTTCCTTGCTGCGGTGCACTGGAAAATGCTGCAAAGCTGGCATTAAAAGCAAGTGGAAAAGATATTCCATGTAAAGTAGTGACAATTACAGCAAGCGGTGAAATCCTCGCATAAATGCGGCTGACACATCGGCCGCCTACTATATGCTGCCTGCTATATAATGAGCAAACTGCATTTTCACGCCTGCCAGCTGCTCATTATACAATAGCCGCTTTCTTCCACCCACCCTGGAAATAGCGGATACCAAAGAAAATCACACGGAATACCCAGTCAATAATCATGGCTACCCATACACCGAATACGCCCATTCCGCAATTGCGGGCGAGAATGTAACTGAAGCCTACACGGAATACCCACATAGAAAATGTGGATATTATCATACAGATTCGTGCATCCCCGCAGGCGCGGAAGGTACTCGGCAGTGCAAAAGACTCCGGCCATATAAGAAATGCACAAATGCCATGGAACCATAAAATATGTCTTGCTGCTTCAGAAGCTGCTTCTGACAGATTATAAATTTTCAACACAAATGGAAGCACGGTAAATACAATTGCTACTGCGATTCCAATTCCGGCATGCACAATCAGTAATAATTTCTTATTGTAATATTTCACCTGCTCATAATCTCCATACCCCACACATCGGGCAATCACACTGGTAATGCCAAAATTAATTGCCATTCCCGGCAGAATCGAAAACAGGGAAATCGTATTTGCCACTGCATTTGCCGCAATCGCATAAGTTCCAAACCCGGATACCAGACTTAATACGATAACTTTTCCTAACTGGAACATACTGTTTTCCAACCCGTTCGGGATTCCAATACTTAAAATCTTCCCAAGCATTCCCCACTCCGGACGGAAACGCAGGCTTCGTTCCAGACAAAGTTCTTCTTTCTGATTCAAAAGATATGCGATAATTACCACTGCTCCCACAATTCGGGAAACCAGTGTAGGAATTGCTACCCCTTCTGCTCCTCTATGAAAGCCGAAAATCAGAATTCCATTTCCAATTACATTAATAATGTTCATCAAGACAGATACTTTCATCGGAAGCTTGGAGTTCCCCATTGTGCGGAAAATCGCAGCTCCTGCATTATAAACAGCAATAAATGGAATAGAAGCTGTTACAATTACCAGATAAACATTTGCATATCCCATAACATCTGCATCTATTTCTCCAAACAGTCCATGTAATATCCAATATTTTCCCACATACACAAGTACCGTAATCGCAACTGCCATTATTCCCATAAACCAGATGAGCTGCGTGGTAGATTTCCGTGCCTTCTGCCGGTTACCCTGTCCCAGATACTGACCCGCAACCACAGCACCACCTGTAGCAAGTGCCGAAAATAAATTAATCAAAAGCACCATAATCTGGTCTACAAGGGAAACCCCTGATACAGCCGCCTCACCTACATTTGCAATCATAATAGAATCCGCCATTCCCACAAGCACCGCCAGAAACTGCTCGATGATAAGCGGAATGATTAGCGCCACCAATGCATGATTGTCAAACAAATAAGTACTGGTATCTATTTCAGCCTTCTTTTTTGCTCTCATTGTCATTCTTCCTTTTCTCTATCGTACATTTCCAAATATGTTTCTTATCATACACCTTCAAAGTTTACTCCTTTCCAGTGCAGCTTGCAATAAAATAATAAGATGCATAATAAGTTCCGATAATTATGCATTACTATTGTCTGAAAATTCGACGCTTTGCATTGTTATTTTTGTAACAATTCACAATTGACTATTTACCTGCTTCTGGGTGTATACTGTGATTAGCAAAAGAAACACTTTCATTTTAAGGAGGCATGCTTTATGGATAGAAAAATCAGAATTGCACAGTATGGATGTGGAAAAATGAGTTTATATTTAATGCGTTACGTGTTAGAAAAAGGTGGCGAACTTGTTGCTGCATTTGATGTAAATCCAGCAATTATCGGGAAAGATATCGGAATCCACCTTGGAATGGAAGAACTCGGTGTAAAAATCAGTCACATTGATGATGCAGATACTATTTTAAAAGATACAAAGCCGGATGTATGTATGATTGCTACCCGTTCAACTATGGCAGAATTAAAAGACGCATTTTCCGTATGTGCGAAAAACGGAATCAATGCAATTTCTACATGCGAAGAAGCATTATACCCTTGGAATTCTTCTTACGATATTACAGCTGAGCTTGATGCCCTCGCAAAAGAAGGAAACTGTACCTTATGCGGAAGTGGTTATCCAGATATGTATTGGGGTTCACTTATTACAACGCTTGCCGGATCTATGCATAAAATTACCAAAATCAGTGGAAGCAGCAGCTACAACGTAGAAGATTATGGAATCGCACTGGCAGAGGGCCATGGTGCCGGACTTGATATCGAAACATTTGAGAAACAGATTGGAAAATACAATTCCCTGAATTATGAAGAAACCGTAAAAGCAATCAAAGATGGTCTGGTTGTTCCATCTTATATGTGGAATCAGAATGGTTGGCTCTGCAGTCAGCTCGGACTTCATATTACATCACAGACTCAGAAATGTGTTCCAGTAACACACCCAACAGATTTACAATCCAGTACATTGGGAATGACGGTAAAAGCTGGCAATGCTACCGGAATGTCTGCAATCGTCACTACCGAAACAGAAGAAGGCATTACCTTAGAAACACAATGCCTCGGATATGTATATGGTCCAGAAGACTTTGACCGGAATGAATGGACCTTCTACGGTGAACCAGAAACTACAATTACTGTTGACCGGCCGGCTACTGTAGAACTGACCTGCGCTACACTGGTAAATCGTATTCCTATGCTGATTGACGCACAACCCGGATATATCACTACCGAAAAAATGCCAGTAAACCATTATCTGACTGAAGAAATGCATAAATATGTGAAAACAAAATAAACAAAGACGTTTATCAAATAACAGCCTAATATAAAAAGAGCTATGACCAACAGATATCGTGAAACTTCCTCTCACAAATCTCTTGTCATGGCTCTTCTCGTTGAAAAGGGTGCTAAACCACTCCGCATTTCATTACAAATATAATCTATTTTGTTCCAAAAATTCTGTCTCCGGCATCTCCAAGCCCCGGACAGATATATGCATCCTTATTTAACTCACGATCCAGATTTCCTACATAGAGCTGAACATCAGGATGTGCTTCGTGGAACTTTTCAATTCCTTCCGGTGCTGCAATAATGCATAAGAACTTGATGTTTTTGCCTCCACGCTGCTTGATGAAATCAACTGCTGCAATCGCAGAACCGCCTGTGGCAAGCATTGGGTCTGTCACCACGATTAAACGCTCATCAATTCTGTCCGGAAGCTTACAATAGTATTCGTGTGGCACATGTGTCACTTCATCACGATACATACCGATATGTCCAATCTTTGCGGTTGGAACCAATGCGGTAATTCCACTGACCATCCCAAGACCGGCACGTAAGATTGGCACAATTGCAAGCTTTCTTCCTGCAATCTGTGGTGTCATACAAGTCTCAATTGGTGTTTCCACTTCTACCTCTTCTGTCGGGAGGTCACTTAATGCCTCATATCCCATAAGCATTGCAATCTCTTCAACTAATGCACGAAACTCATTCGTCCCCGTTTTCTTATCACGCAGGCGTGAAATTTTATGCTTAATCAGCGGATGTTCCATAATAAATACGTTTTCCATGTTCGTCCTCTTTTCTTTGCATTTTACTATGACCATTGTACATCGGATTGATGCTTTTGTCGATACTTGTTATGCTAACTTACTCGCATCTGAAAAAGCTTTTCCGGCTTTTGCACCAAGTTTGTAAATAATTATATTGGAAATGCCTTATCTTTTTTTGTCATCAGTACCACAGTCTCTAAATGTTCTGTAAACGCAAACATTTCTACCGGCTGTATTTTCTTTACTTCATATTTATGTTTTGTCATGTATTTTAAATCGCGTTCCAAAGTTTCTGGATTGCAGGAAATATATACTACTTTTTTGGGTGACAACTTCACTACAGATGAAAGGAATTTTTCATCACTTCCTGCTCTTGGCGGATCCATAAATACGACATCTGCTTTCGCATCTCGTGCAGCCATCGCTACCATTGCTTCGCCTGCATCGCCTTGGAGAAATTCGATGTTCTTGATTCCATTGGCTTTTGCATTCACTCTGGCATCCCGCACAGCATCTTTATTAAGTTCAATCCCAAGCACTTTCCCTGCCTGCTTTGCTGCCACAATTCCAATCGTTCCTGTTCCACAATAAGCGTCTATGACCTGCTCTTTTCCTGTCAGTCCTGCAAAATGAATTGCTGTCTGATACAGTTTTTCCGTCTGTACCGGATTTACCTGATAAAAGGATTTTGGCGAAATACGGAAAGTACAGCCACATAACGTATCTGTGATATAGCCTTTTCCGTAAAGTAAAATTTCACGTTCTCCTAAAATCATGCTTGTTTTCTTGTCATTTACATTTAGAATGACTGTAGTAATCTCCGGGTGCGCTTTGCGAAGGGTTTTCACAAACTGATTCTTCGAAGGAAGAATCGGAGAACCCAGAACCAACACTACCATAATCTCATTTGTATGAAATCCACGACGCACCAATACATGCCGCAGCAACCCAAATCCTGTATCTTCGTCATACGTCTTGATTTTAAAGGACTTCAGCATTCCCTGAATGGTCTGAATGACCTCCTGACATTTTTTGTCTTCTATCAGACATTCTTCCACTGGAACAATCTGATGTGTACCAGCCTGGTAAGTGCCTGAAATAATAGTTCCTTTTCTGTCTCTTCCAAAGGTTCTGTGGATTTTATTCCGATAATAATAAGGATATTCCATTCCAAGAATCGGAGCTGGTTTTCCAAATTTGCACAACAGTTGATTTATCATCTTCTGCTTTTTCTTTAACTGTTCTTCATATGCAATGCCCTGATACTGACAGCCTCCACATTTCTTAGCAACGGAACATTTTTTATTTTCTGCTTTTTTTGTATTATTCTCTTGTCTCATATTATAAATACTGTGTAATCTCCGCTTTATTGTTGGTAAATGCGATTGCATTTTCCCGGGAAATATATCCCTGCTTTACCAGTCTTGCCAAATCCATACTTAAGGTATGCATCGCCGCATTTCCGCTTGCCTGCATAATATTAGCAATCTGATATGTCTTTCCTTCGCGCACCAGATTCAATACTGCGTCTGTTCCGGTTAGCACTTCGGTTGCAGGCACACGTGCCATGCCGCCTTCGCATGGAATCAGACACTGACTGATAATTCCTTTTAAGGTTCCGGCAAGCTGAATACGCACCTGATTCTGTCCATTGGTCGGGCAGGCATCAATAATACGTTCTACCGTTGCTGCTGCTCCTGTAGTATGAAGCGTAGACAATACAAGATGTCCTGTTTCTGCGGCAAGAAGTGCTGCTGAAATCGTTTCATAATCACGCATTTCTCCTACAAGAATTACATCTGGATCTTCGCGCAGCGCACTACGAAGGGCCGCTGCATAATTTCCTACATCATCCCCGATTTCTCTTTGATGTATCAAGGATTTCTTACATTCATACACATACTCCACCGGATCTTCAATGGTAATAATATGGCGGTCACTGTTTTGATTCACATGTTCAATCAGTGCGGCAAGTGTGGTGGATTTACCACTTCCTGTAGGTCCCGTCACCAGAATCAATCCTCGCGGCTCCACTGCCAATTCATAAAGATTGGTCGGCATCTTCAGTTCTTCCAAGGTTGGAAGTGAGGAATTTAAGAGTCGGATAGTCGCTGCCAGTTTTCCTTGCTGCCGGAAAACATTTACTCTCTGTCGGCATCCATCCGAGGTCTGGATAGAAAAATCCACATCCTCGCCTTGTTCAAATCTCTGCCTTTGCTCTTCATTCATCAGTGCAATAACCAGGCTTGCTGTCTCTGATGGAGCCACCACGGTTTCTGCCGGATTCAGTCGTCCCTGAATGCGATACCAGACGGGCATTCCTTCTGAAATATGTACATCAGAAGCTCTGTTTTCTCTGGCATTTCTTATCACTTCATCCACTCTGGAATCTAAAATATTTCCGTCTGACATCTTCCTTCTCCTTCTTATGCTTCTTGTCTTTCTTCTCCATTTTACTCGTAACTAATCTTCATCAGTTCTTCCGGTGTTGTCACACCTTCTTTGACAAGCTTTAATCCGCTTGCTTTCAAGGTGCGCATACCTTGATGTTCAATCGCATATCTGGTAATATTTTCTGCTGGCTCATGGCCCACAATCATTTTCCGAATCGTATGGTCCATAGCAAGAATTTCATGCACTGCGATTCTTCCTTTATATCCTGTATTATTACAATGTGAGCAGCCCATTCCTCTGCGAATCCGTTTTACATCTTCCCCAAGGAAGATCCGTTCCTGTTCTGTTGTATCAACTTCTCTGGCACAATGTGGACATACCTTACGGAGCAGACGCTGTGCCACGAGCCCTACAAGAGAGTTCGCAACCAGATAGGTTTCCACTCCCATATCCTCCAGACGCACAATACTGGATGCTGCGTCATTAGTATGTAAGGTACTCAGCACCATATGACCTGTAATTGCCGCACGGACAGAAGTTCCTGCAGTCTCACCGTCACGAGTTTCTCCAAGCATGATGATATCCGGGTCCTGACGCATAAGTGCGCGCAGCCCCACATCGAAGGTAAGACCTGCCACCGGATTTACCTGTGTCTGGTTAATGCCCGGAAGATTCTTTTCGACCGGGTCCTCAATGGTCGATATATTTACGTTACGCTTTGATAAATACTCCAGAACCATATACAGTGTCGTTGATTTTCCACTTCCCGTAGGTCCTGTGATGTAAATAATTCCATTTGGATAATTCAGCATTGGCAGAAAACGTTCATAGCTATCATCATCCATGCCAAAATGGTCTGCATGCTCCAGTTCCCCATTGGTAGACATGATACGCATAACTGCCTTTTCCCCAAATACTGTCGGCAAAATGGAGACACGGATATTGATATATCCTTCTTCCAGTCCCGCACGGAAATGTCCATCCTGCGGAAGACGTTTCTCTGCAATATCCAGATTTGCCAAAATTTTAATACGGGCAATCAATGGGGAATGAATGTTTCTTTGAATAGTAACATACTCCATGATTACACCATCCACACGCATACGCACCTTGGTTTCTTTCTCAAAAGGCTCTATATGAATATCACTGGCATTTGTCTTGATTGCACGCTCTAACAAACTGTTCAGCAGACGAATAATCGGAGCTTCATCGTCACTGTCTGCCAGATTCTCAATTTCCAGCTCATTCTCCTCGACAGTAAATCCGACATGTGCCTGCTTTGCTGCTTTTCGCGCACTTACCTCTGCATAATAGTAGGAAATCGCCTGACGAAGCGGTGCTTCTTCACTCAGCAGTATTTCCAGATGACACCCTGTCTGCTGACGCACTTCCTCCAAGGCAAAATAGTTTAATGGATCATTGGTTACAATGGTCATAGTATGATTCTTTTCCTGAATCGGCAGAATCAGATTTTTCTCTGCCAGACTCTTCTCAACCATGGTAACTGCGCGGATATCCACAGACAGCTGCGCTACCTCTACAATATCCAGATGCAGTCTGTCAGCCAAAGCTTCCAGCACCTGCATTTCTGTGACAAAGCCAAGCTCCATCAGAATCTGTCCCACACGCATATCACGGTGCTCCTTCTGATAAGCAAGTGCCTGTCCTATCTGCGCTTCCGTTACATATCCCTTTTCTGTAAGAATTTCTCCAATCCTCAGATTACTTTTCACTGCCATTTCCCTCCTCGGATGTATCTTCTTTCTGGTACATATAAACAGCAAATTCGCAACTACAATTCATCTGCTCTACTGCCTGAAGGTTCGCATTTACATAGGTTGCCTTCTGCATATCCAGGCTGCGAATCTGAATTCCCGGATAATTCTTGGCAACATCATCAATCAGTTCACAAATTTGTGTCTCTGTTCCCTGTAAAGTGACAGACACAGTTACTGTTGACAGATATTGAACAAAGCTATTACTTTCCGTATCTGCACTATCACTGCCTGTTGTTCCCGACTGATATGCTCCCGGAACTCCCGCAACCGCCTGTGAAATATTCAGAGAAACCGGAAACAGATTATGCTGAAGGGCAAGTCCGGTAAGCAGTTCGTCTAACTGCTGATTTTCCATCACTTCATAAAATCCCTCTGCACTTTCTGACAGGTTGTCCTTCTGCTTCTCTATAAGCTGCTCTGTAGCCGCTTTTGAGGAAATCGTCTGCTGCATTTCCTCTTTCTGATAAATAAGCGTATCCTTCTGTGAAGTCAGGTTCTGATGTTTCTCGATTCCCGGAAAAACGAAGAATCGGAATGCGAAGAAAATAATGAGAACACATGCCAGTAATTTCAGTAAAATAACATCACTAGGTTTTAATTCTAATTCCAGCTTCATTACTTATTTCCCCCTGTCTCCTCGCCTTTCAATACACAAGATAATTCCAGCGAATATTCTTCATTTCCATATTGATAACCAGTGTAATCTACTGATGAAAAAAGCCCTGTTTTCTGCAGTTTACTGATATAACCCGGTATATCAATAACCTGTCTGCTGATTGCGTTAAAGGTCAGTACTCCGCTTTCTGCGTCAAGAGATTTAATCTGAACACTCATATCACTGCCACCAACATCCACAATCTTTGCGATCTTTTCCTCGGTCAAATCAGGATAAGTTGCAAGGTTATTTTTCATCTGTGTTACCTGACTCAGCTCTGAAGCCAGCTGTTCGCTCTGTTCCTTAACCGCATTTGCTTCCTGATATTCCTGCTGAATCTGGTCATCATTTATCCAATCCTCAATATCATTAATCTGTCCACCGGTTCTTAAGTTCCATATCATAACCACCACGATAAATGCCAGACAGATTACTAAGGTAATCCCGGGATACATCAAATGCTTTCCAATATTGATCTGTGCTTTTCCACTTTCCTTTTCTTCACTTGCCAATACTTTCAGCAGATTCACTTCTTTATTCTTCCCGGTAATCATTGCACCGATACCGGCAAGTGCATATTCTGCCCCGCCTTCTACGTTGAGCCGCAGGTTATCCCGCATTGGATGAATAGCAAGTCCAAGGTTTTGAATTCCATTTTCACACACTTCAAAATCATCATTTGAACAGCCCGCATAATAGATATCTGTGATTGGCTCTCCTGCTTTGGTAGTCGCATAGAACTGCAAAATACCAGAAATATTCCGCACGATTTCTGTTCCAAAATTGGTGGTTCCACGTTCACTGAAAATACGGCTTCTGGTTGAATAATGATAACTTCCCTCTTTGTAGAGAATACTTGTCACACTGCTTTCCTCAAAAAACAGGAAAATGGCAGTCTTGTTTTTATATTCCTTTACGGACTCCAGCACATTCAAAAGTCCTTCCATCGGAATCGTTATTTCTGCAATCGAAAGTCCAATTTCCTTTCCTATATCACGGAACTGCCGAAGCACTTCTTTTTCTGCCCCTCCGCCACAGAGAATGATCCCTTTCTTTTTATCTGCCTGAATAACACCATAGTCTGCAATTTCATTTTCAAAATGTTCTTTCAGCACCTGCTGTGCCATCTTATCAAGCTGTTTTCCCTTAGCATACGGAATCCGTGTAATTCTGCCGGAAGAGTATGCGGTTGGTAATACCAGCTTCACTGAACCCGGATGGTATTGATTAACATATTTCTGTAATGCTTCTTTCCAAAGTGCAACAGGTTCTCCATATCCTTCGGTATCTATCCGTGTCACTTGCTCAATCTTCGGGCTGTCTCCCGTCTTCCCGGTGACCGCAAGAATCCCTTCGTCCTGCAAAACAATCACTGTCTCGCTCATGTTGTTCCTCCTTCGTGTACCTACGATTTTATGCGTTTTCAATTGCGGAATAAGACTGATAAATCGGAAGCATAACCGCAATCATAATGAATCCAACTATCACCGCCATAAAAATAATCAAGATAGGCTCTAATAAGGTTACCATTCTCTTGGTTGCTTCCTCTGCATCATTTTCCAAAGCAACTGCAGTCGCATCCAGCATGCTTTCCAGGCTGCCGCTTTCTTCTCCAATCAGAATCGTACTGGCAAGCTTCTTCTGTAAACCATCTACATCTTTTAACGCTCTTGACAGTGGAACACCGCTTCGCACCAGCATGGTAACCTGTTCAAACTGGTCTTCTATGTAACTATTCCCAATCGTCTTTGCCGCAACTCCAATGGATGTTGCAATCGGCATACCACTGGAATACAGACTACTTAAGGTTCTGGCAAATCTCGCTGTGTAAATGACACTAAATAACTTTCCAAATCCCCACACACGCACTTTCCAATAATCCACTTGTCTGTGAACCGCAGGAATACTTGCAATCACGCGTATTGCCATCACAATGGCAAATACAACCAAAAGTGCAAGATACCATTTCTGTACCAGAAAATCTGAAAAGTCTATCAGTACATTGGTTATCCATGGCAAAGATTCCATCTGGTCAAATAAAGACTGGAACTGTGGCAAAATAAAAGTTACTATCAAAATAACAATTACCACACAAAGCACCAGTAAAATACAGGGATACGTCATAGCTGAGCGCACTTGCTGATTCAACTTATAATCCTTCTCATACTGAGTTGCCAGACGTGCTGTCACATGGTCCAGATTACCGCTCCCCTCACCTGAACGAATCATTCCAACCATTAATTCCGGAAAACATTTTTTCGATTCCATTGCATTCGACAACGGAATCCCCTTCTTCACATCCTGAAGTACTGCCTGGTAAATTTCCCGCTCCTTCGCGCTCAAATCCTCCTGTTCGGAAATAATATCCAGCGCACGCACCAGGCTGACGCCAGATGACAATAAGGTAGATAATTCTTTGTTAAATGCATTTAACTGTTTTGCTTTTAGCTTGGTGTAGCCTTCTGCGTCAGTCAGATTCTTCACATCCACCGGAAACAAATCCTGCTCTTTGAGCTGCTGCACAAGAGCATTTTCTGTCACTGCTTCCATGGTGCCACGATGTGTTTTTCCAGCCATATCCTTTGCCACATATCGAAAACGTGCCATATCTTCTTTCTTCCTTTCCCTGATTTTCAGGCTTTCTATTTTATAAAAAGCGCAGATACCACGCCACTATTCTATCTCCCCACAATGCTGCCACTGCAAGTCCTAAGGCAAGAAATGGTCCAAATGCAAAATGGTCCTTCTTGTCCAGTTTCCCACTCTTTAACATCCATGCTCCGTAAGCTCCTCCTGTGAGAAGTCCGAAAAACATGGCACATACCGTAGCTGCTGTTCCAAGTAATAATCCGCTTGCAGCCATTAATTTGATATCCCCTCCGCCAAACGCACCGGGAATAACAAGTGCAAGCACCAGCATCGGCACCGAAATAATCAATGCACCGATCAATCTATTCACAATTCCATGCTCCGGAAACAACCAGATACCACCAATTCCCAAAAGCAAAATCATCACATGAAATCTATCGTAAATGAACTGTGTGTCCCAATCAATCAGGGCAATCACAAATAATATTCCAAGATAAATAAATACAATCACACCCCGTAAGGACAATAGTCCGAGGTTTCCACATCCATAACAAATCCCACAGACTACAAATGCAAGTCCTCCTGCGAGTTCTCCAAATAAGCATCTCCGTGGAATCTTCGTTCCACACCCCTTACATTTCCCATGCAAGGCTAAATAACTTACACACGGAATCAGTTCCCAGCCCGTGAGAATCCGACCACACTGTGTACAATGGCTTCGCCCATGCACCACGCTTTCTTCCCGTGGAATCCGGTCTGCCACTACTGTCAAAAAACTAAAAATGCAGGCTCCGAATAAAAATCGAATTATCCACAATATACTTTCCAGTATTCCAATCATTTTCTATCTTCTGTCTCCTATTCGTCCTGCTCTGCATCCGGCTCTATCATTGTTTCATTATGATATACCGTATAAGAAACCGGATTCGATTGATACCATACGGTAAATTCTCCCTCTTGGTATACAAACTGCTTCACGGTATATCCATCTTCTTCTACCTGAAGTACCCAAAAATCTCCAGGAACTTTACTAAGTGTAAGAACATCCTTCCAAACACTTTCCGTGACGCCTCCCTCATGGGAAGCGTCACAAAAAGCGCTGTTCCTGCCATAGCCTTCTGTGCCTGTTATCTGAAGTGCCAGCCGCACCGATTTTGCATGACCCAGAGCTACCTGAGCGTCCGCCCGATATAAAATCCGGAGCACCCCAGGTATAATAGCCACAGCGATTAGCAGGATAAAGGTCAGAACTGCTACTCCCGTTCGAATCAGACGATATTTAGTTTGGGTCAATTTCTTGTTTTGGTCCTTTTCTCGAATCATGGGAGTGGGTCCTTTCCTAAATAACTTTAATTACCGCTTGTAGTAGCTGCTACTACATTATAATCGCCATCTGAATTACTAGCAGAATTCTTTGGATTATAAGTACATGTATTTTTCCCGTTACTATATGTAAGTGTTATAATCTTATTGTTCTCAACAGTTACATTGCTAACAGTACCTGCTCCCAATTCAGCCAATTTTTCAATTTCACCTGTTGTAAACTTTCCTGTACCAATTGCAACTGCTGTACTTGTTGCACTCTTTCCATACTCTTCATCATATAATGTCTGTGCAGCCATTACAGCCTGACGTGTTTCAGCAACCACGCTCTTTCTCTTTGCTTTGTCAATGTATCCAGTAAGTGCCGGAATTAATAATGCAGCAAGGATTGCAAGGATAACAAGTACAACGATAAGTTCTACAAGTGTGAACCCTTTTTTCTTATTTTCTTTCAGTTTCTTAAACATTTTCTCTCTCCTCTTTCTTAAATATGTATCTATATAAACGCCTCGGTGCAAGCGTTTATACCAAGTTAATTATTTTGATTTTTCAACATTATAGGCTCCATCTGTTCCCGTTTTGGTTGAGTCATAAGTACACTTCATACCTGATTTTTGATATATAAGTAACGAAACTTTGCCGGATGTGACATACATGTCTACAATATCGCCATCTACCTCTGCTAAGTCTTTAATTGTTTTTTCAGCAATCAGTACTTTTTTCCCTGTTTGACCATCTATTACACTATCTTCCGTTGCATTGTCATCAAACTGAATACCAGTTGCCTCTAAGTCATCGATGGTCCCATACTTTTCATCCGCAATTGCTTGTGCTGCCGTCACTGCCTGCCGTGTCTCTGCAATAATAGATTTTTCTTTTGCTCTGTCAATATACCCCGTCAATGCCGGAATCAACAGTGCAGCAAGAATCGCCAGAATCACAAGTACCACGATGAGCTCTACCAGGGTAAACCCCTTTCCCTTGTTTTCTTTCATTTTTTTAATCATACCTCTCACTCCTTTTTAAGAAGATTATTTATATAAGCGCTTTTACTCAGCGTTTATATTCAATCATTTTATACCATTCATTTTTCTAGTTTACAACGGCTGTTTTATCTGTCTTGCATTTTATATCATAGCGAAAGTCTAAGACGGTTGTATCTTCTGCGACTTTATTCTGATATGCAGAATCGCTGTAAAGCTCTACCGTTGCCAAAATGCCGGAAACCTTCTCTCCGTTCATTGTACCATCTGAAAACGAAAAGGTCACTTTCAAATAATTCCCCATATAAAATCCATTTCCATAAACCTCCGCCACTGCTCTGGCTATGGGCTGTGTTCCATGAGAATAGATATATGTTCCTGTGCTGCTATCCCGGAAATAATACCTGGTCAGAAGTCTTCCTTTGGGAATCGCCTCAGCATTTCCCGACTTTTCATCACCAATGAAAAGCTGGGTAGCTTCACAGCCATTGGCCGAAACCAGTTCTGTGTATCCTTCCGGTGTCAGAAACTCCAAGGTCGTACCGCTCGAGGTTGTTCCTGTAGATTCTGAAATACAGCTATTCTCTTCGTATATTTTTACATAACCGGTTGCATCCTTCGTGATTCCGCGAAGTTCTGTCATTACTGTGTCTAAAATGGACTGTGCATACTGTTCTTTCTGAAGCTTCACAAAAATTCTTGATGCGGAGCTTAATGACGCAACAGCAATCGTCATCATAATACTGATGAGCATAAGCGTCACAATCATTTCTACCAAGGTTGTACCTCGTTTGCTTTGCTCCTTAGATACCTGTTCTTGTTTTTTATGCACATTTCTTCTGATTTTTTTAAATTGAATCGGGTAGAATATCAAGGAGTATCACCTCCTTGAGGTATTCCATACAAACAGAAAATGGTACTCTGTACATTTCCTTCTGTATCCTGATAATTTACCAGCTTACTGCAAAGATTTACTTCAATCTGAAAAACCGGATTTCCCTTAGTAGTCATGCTGGAATTCACTGCAACAAATTGAAGCGATTGACTGTTCCCCACTGTAGTTTCTGCAGTCTGAAGGTTTTGCAGAATTTCCGCATTTTCCTTGCGGATTTCTTTATTCTTTTTCATGGAAGCACTACTATAAGAAATTGCGCCCTGCAAGATTCCTATCATAATCAGGAAAATGAAAATGCTTGCCACAACTTCTACCAGTGTTTCTCCTGCCTTTGGCTTGATTTTCTTATTCACTTTTACCTGCATCTCCTTCTTCTTTGTAGGTATTTTCAATGAATTTACAAGATGTCGTGTTGTTTTTCTGATACTCATACAAGATTGGGCTGCCGCTTGGAGTATATATTTCTCCTCCCGTATTATCCCTTCTCCAATTATTGTTATCCCACACAATAGTAGTTCCATTATGTGTAAAACGAATCCCGTATTTTTCCTCTCGGACAAATTCGGTACTATATGTATACGTCACATCATCATAGTAAGCGGTTACTTTCAGCGTCATCAAATACTGGCGCACCGTTGTATTCTTAATTTCATTGATGATGGTATCGTAGTTTGCTTCTCCATTTGTTATTGCAATTTCCCCTCCGTGGAGGTTATTAATATTTTCATCTCCGTTCTGCTCTTTTGCAAGAGTAACGGTAATATTTCCATACCCTTCCGGTAAAATATTTGACTCGTTCAGATTTCCCAAATCTGCTCTATCAATTACATAACGATAACTTGTTACATCTGGCTGTTTTGCATCATATTCCAGATACTGTTCTCCATCTAAAAATTTATTTGCATAGGCATAAATTGTATTTGCCGCATTCGAATCATCTTTCTGTTCGTATTTCACAAGCTGCTGCGTCAGAGCTTCAGAGAAGCTTTTCGCAAGCTGATAACATCTTTCTTCTTTCAGTCTCTGGGTGGACTGCGCAGTGAGAAGACCTGTGGTGTACAGAATGGCAGCTGCAAATGCTGTGAAAAACGCAGCCACACATATAACCAGCGCCATCGATATTCCATTTTTCTTATTTGTCTTCAACTGTTTCCAGCCTCTGTACTCCATGGTCTTCTTCACTCCACTATTAATTCCACTTAATTTCTGTTTCCTCGGAAGGCACATAAGCCGTGCTTACTCCCGTCAGATTTTCTATTACATCTGCTATAAATTTAGCATTCGTTGTGATGGCAAAGTTCGTATGTTTAACGGTACTGCCATCGTGCGCATACATTTCGGTTACATCAGGAAGTTTTAAGGTGTATGCAAATCCTCCATCTTCCTGTAATACAACCTCAAGCTGTGCCTGAAGTTCCAAGTTGTAATACATTCTCGCACCGGTATAGCTTCCATAGCCGGAATCAATCTGTACACTGTAATTGTCCAGATTAAAGGTATGTGTCTTT
The DNA here is from genome assembly GCA_934307065.1 of uncultured Bariatricus sp. Classification (GTDB taxonomy): domain Bacteria; phylum Bacillota; class Clostridia; order Lachnospirales; family Lachnospiraceae; genus Allocoprococcus. Next base: position 97,573 of record CAKRCD010000006.1, read on the forward strand.
GCCGTTTCCGGCGTTCCTATCGGATAGTCAACTTCATTTTCATCTATCTGCTCCCATACCCATTCCCACTCTTTGGTCTGCTCATCCTGCCGTTGCACGTATTTCTCAACCTTGACCGTCTTATCTGCCTGTTCAGAAACGCGTATCTGTGCATTCAGCTTCTTCGTGCTATCCTGTGAGCTTCCGTCTGTGATGCTTCCATCCAGATTCATCCTATATAAGGTAACTCCATCTACACTCTCCCAGTTCAAAACAGTATGAGATGCTTTCCAGGTCTTTTCCTCTCCCGGAACTTCCGGTGTATCGGTTACCTTTACTGTCAAATCATAATTCTTAGTGTCTGAGGTAACCTCAGGTGCATCCAGTTTGACATAAGGAAGTCTTACCGCACTTTCCATCCTGGTCCATTCTGAACTCACATTACCGCCACCGGAAGAAATTCTTGCATAGAACACAATCCATTTTCCGGCATAAGTAATGGAAAGATTTTCCATATCATGGTAATACTCCTGTGAATTTTTCACACTCATCTGTACCGGTGTATCTCCCTCCGGGTACGCTTCGATATAATTACCCGCATTGGTATCGGTTGCTTTATTTGCCTCTTCTTCACTGTTATATACATAAGCTTTCAGCAAATAAGCACTTCCTCCCGGTGGAATACTTTCTTTATCTGCTACCAGACTTACACGAAGACCTCCTGATTGGAACTTCTCAGCCTCCACCGGATTTGTTCTATTATAAGTCCAGTTTTCAGACCAGCTTACTGTTGGTTTTGCCAGGCGCTTCGGAATCTGAAGCTCGTAGGTTACTCCTTCTGTACTGTCCAGGTATTCTCCGTTTTTCTCCGCTTTCGCAATCAGATAAACCAGCACTCTCTTTCCGGCATACGCTTCCAGATTTACCGATTCTTCGTAAATGCCATCTTTCTGCTTGTCCGGTGTGACAATAGAGCCGATTGCTTCTGCCTGACCTAATTTTCCATCCTCATACGGTTGTACATAAATCTGATATCCTGCGCATCCATCTTCTGAAGAAATTGCAGACCAAGTAATCTGATAATTCAGTTCATTCTCATCCACATTCACAACTACTGGCTGTGATGGTTTCTCCAGGCGCTGTTTCGTCTTATAAGTACCTGTGCTTGATAAACCAATCTTCTTCTGAGAAGCATCACCAATCCTTGTAACCTTCAGTTTCACTTCTTTGTAATCCCAGTCTGTTCCATCCACTCTCAAGGTTCTTCCACCCTTGTATGCATCCCCGATATCAATGGTAACCTCACGGTCCTTTCCGTTGCTGTCTTCATCGATTCCTACCAGTGACACCTTGTAAGATGAATCAGTGGTTTCTGACAGCTTTGTATCCCACTTAAACTCATAATATAGCTCACCATTTTTGCCAATTTCAGGTTCCAACGTCGTTCCAACAGCGTCAAATTCCGGTGCATCAAGCCAACTCCATAATTCATTTGTGTGATAAATGTAATTTTTAAAATAATATTCCCCACCCAGGAAAATATTTTCCAACACAGTACTATGCTTATACTGCCATGTTTCCTGTCCGTTTTCATCTACACTTACCAGTTCCTTCACATTGGCATTCGTCAAATCCGATGCATCTACATCATAATAGGTATATACCGGTCCAAGTCCTGATGACGCGTACCAGATACGCACTTTCAGATTTTTCGCCTCTCCTAAATATTCCGGTAAATTGGTAAATGTGGCGGTTGCCTTACCTGCAGAGACCGTCAAAATATCTTCTTTGGCAAATACGACATCTGACTCACCATTCCATGTTCCAATCAATTCTGCCCGGTAAATTGGCGGTGTGTTCATAGTTTTGCTTCCCGAATCCAATTCAACCTTCACAGACAAATCATCCAGAGTATCACCACTAATGGAAATATTGGTTGTAAGCATAGGGTCCCACGTTTTTAATGTGATTGGTGGTCTGTAATATGGCAGGCTTACCGGAACGGATATCTCTTTTGACGCCTCTGCAAGTGATGATGTGCTATCTTTCAATGACGCCTGTGCAACCATCTGATAAGTCAGATTATTTTCATCACTTACCCGCATAATCTCTTCCGGATTCTGTGCATCCAATGTAATATTTCCCACACGCTGGATATTAATCTTGACCTGCCAGTCTGGGTAAAGTGGATTTCCATTGACATCCGTTGCATTATACTCATCCAGATTTGCCAGTCGGTACCGATACGCATGTCCTCTGGTATTGCTGTTTCCATCCTTATCAACTACAAGTTCTACACGTATATCAGGGTCAGGCAATACCTTATTAATATTCCTTGTATCAACCGTCAGCCAATCGGATGGTTCTACATCTTCATACATGCTAATAGCACGAACCTGAATACTGGATATCTTATCCAACCCCGATGGGATATCAAAGCTTCCATTTTCCGTATATATCTTATGAATCACGTTATTTATTCCATCAGAAATTTTTATTTCGTAGGCAAATGGGTCGCACTTTTCTGTTGTGTCTGTCAGATTTCTATGCAAAACATCCGGTACTATATTCATAGTAATCTTTCCATCTGCAATCGTAGCCTCTGCATTTGCCGGCTTAAGAATCTGTTCTCTTCCTGCCTCATTCTCTACAATGCCTTCCAGCCGCTTCCAGCTGGTGCGTGCATTTACAAAGAGCGGATTGGATGCATCTTTAAGAGCATACTCATATAGGCGTGTATTATCATAGGCTTTTTCATCTACATAATAAAGAACCTCTCCGGTCTTTGTACCATCTGCTTTTTTAATATATCCGTCACTATCGATATACTGGTTCTGTCCGTCTACACGGGTCATTCCTGCTGTTGTTCTTGCATTAATATTGGCAACAAAATATTTTCCTGCTGTTAAGTCATACATGAAAAATACGTTCATGGTATATTTGCCTTTATCTCTAATAACATCAGCACTTTGATTTTGGGCATTTAAACCATTCTCATAATTTCCATTTTGTGCGCTTCCAGAACCACGTCCCAGAGAATCTATCCCTTCGCCAATCTGAACATTTGTATAGCCCCACTTTTCCATTCCTTCAATATAATAGTTATGGATTCGATTTTCAGGAAGCATGTCAACAGAGGTTCCCTGCCCATTTCCTTTTGAATAAATCGGATAATAAGTATCCGTTGTTTTTCCCCCACGGATTCCCCTGACTGAATAGCAATCCTTTACAATAGTATATTTTTCCCAGGCAGCTGTTCCGTAACGGTCTCCAAAGATTCCCGCATAATAATTGTAACCCTTTAATTCCTCTGCAAAATTACGACATCTCTCAATTCGCAGGGTCACTTTGGCCGTAGAATTAATCAGTTCTTTTACTGCTGTACTGTAGTTTTTATTTGGATTATCGCAGGACAAGAATCCGAAAATTCCCGATGCCATAGAGCCGGAGTATATCTTTACTCCCGGTGCATTAAAGCAATCTAAAATCTGAACAGTAAAATTCTGTGCCTGTTCCGTATTATTCGCACGATAGGTGGTAATATTTCCTAAAATACCTGCACTGTCATTGGCACCGCACATATTATCCCACTTTTGACCTTGTTTTGTGTAAATGCTTCCGTAATTTCCACTGCTGATGATGTTATACTCCTGATTTTCATACGCATGGTAGAGTTGTGCCACAATACCACCACTGGCACCTACCCAATCTGTTCCATAAGTCGTCTGAAGAGTTCCATAATTTACACAATTCTGAATCGTTCCGCCTGAACCGGTCCACTGCCCCATAATACCACCGGAATAATGGGTATTATAACAATAAACCGTACCATAGTTAATACAATCTGTAATTGTCCAGTCTGAGCTTGTGGTATTATTCTGATTTCCGATAATGCCGCCCGCAAAACGGTTTGTATCTGCATTGGAAATCTGTCTTCCTACAAAGGCTCCATTTACCAGACGGCTCATATCCTTCTCAGATTCATTCATTCCAATAATGCCGCCGGTACCCACTCCGATAGCATTGGATTTATTGACTAAGAACCAGTTACCTGAGACACAGTCTTTAATCTCTCCGCTTGTTGCATTATAAGCAGAGATTCCACCTAGATTGCCGTTCTCAACCATATGCATCTGAAGTCTGTTATCCGATGTTTTCTTACTGGAGCCATTGTATGTAACATTTTCTACCTGTGCATTTGCTGAACCGTTCCAGCTTAAATAAGTAGAATCCGCTGTCAGTCCCGCATCTTTTGCCTGTGTGCTCATCTGCTGCAACGCTTGTTCTGCATTTGCATTTTTCTCCACAGTAACAATTTGAGAAGTCAGATTACTGCCTGACATTTGAATCGTTCCTTTATTGAAACCGGCAATTCCTCCCAACATACCGTATTGAGCTTTTAACACACTGTCTTTGTTGTCTGTCAGTGTACAATTGACAATTTTCCCGGTTTCTTCATTCTTCCCGGCAATTCCTCCTGCATGGGAAGATGAACTTTCTTTCTGAACGGTTGTGCTTGTACTGGTCGCAGTATAAACACCTCGAATTTCCATTCGGATTTTATTGATTGCACAGGCATTCAGCGTACCACTGTTCTCTCCGGTAATTCCGCCATAACAGTTTCCTGCCATACCCGTCTTCTCGGTAATCGTTCCTGTATAAGTACTATTCTGAACAGTTGCGCCTCTTTCATTTTGTCCGGCAACTCCACCAAGGTATTTGTAATTATCAAAGTTCTCAAAATCAACACTTACTTGTATATCTGCAGAGGTCTCTTTCCCCTGTCCTATAATTCCTGCATTCTGTCCGGCAACTCCACCGACTGTAAGCTTCCCTGCCGCACTATTGATTTTCGGCATGACGGTAAGATTAATATTCTGCACCGTTTTATTGTTTCTTCCGGTAACCCCGCCAAATGTGGATGCATTTCCTTCCAAAACAACCTGGGTTCCCACCGGTTTACTGTCATCAATGATGCCGTTATTTACCGCACAGACAGTTCCGCTTTCTTCTTCGCCAAGACTGTAAATGGTAAGCTTCTGATTTTCTTCTCCTACCACGCAATCTTGAATGCGCCCTGCATTTACAGAAACAATCCCTGCTGCATAGCCATCACTGCTACTTACATTTCCATAACCTTTACAGTTCTTTACCGTACTTTCTGCACCGGATACCGCTGCAATTCCACCTGCTGCACCGGCATATGCGGTTACATTTGCCGAACGGTTAATGGCATAACCGATGTCTCCTGTGGTTTCTCCGACAATTCCGCCAACCGTTCCGCGCGAAGCACGAACCAACTGTGCGCTGCACACTAACCAAGGATTTTCCTGCGCACCGGTCATTTGATCTGTTCCAAGAATTCCCTGGTTGATTCCCACAATTCCACCAACCTTAAGTGCTCCGGTTACAGATACGCCATTGCCTACCGCTACCACTTCCTGACCGGAATTTCCTTTTATCTGAATAATTCCGTCTTTCTCATTCATACCGACAATTCCACCGATTCCTTCACCACTCGTACCGGTGATAGTCCTTACTGATTTCTCGCTGTCATTTGATACCTGAACAGTTCCGCTGTTTTTACCGGCAAGTCCACCAATGTAATTTCCAAAGGCTACGACATTGGCATAACTACTATCTGATACAAGTGTGCCACCCTGCAGATTCCATCCGACAATTCCACCGACTGTATTTCTTCCGGTAATTGTTTTACCCTGCTTTGTACTGCAATTCTGAATCGTACCTGCTGTGTAATTTCTGCTGTCATATGTATGCTCTGTTCCACTTTCGCCATTTACTCCCACATTCACTCCGGCAATCCCACCGAGATAAGAAAGGGCCGCATTTCCGAAATGTTCATCAAGCCGGCAGTTCACAATCAGTCCTGCATTCAGTCCGACGATTCCACCCGTTCCGGAGTAGCCTGACAAACTGCCCGTGTTCGTGCAATGTTCGATTACATGATTCTGAAGGTTGACTCCAATAATTCCACCCACAAAATGCATATTAACATCCTTTGCTTCTGTTGGTAGGCTCTGCTGCCCAACTTCGGTGCTCTTGATATAAACTTCCAGATTTACTTCTTTCTCACCGCTGTTCTGCGAAATATTTCCTTCATTCTTGCAATTCTGAATCACAAGCTTACTGTTTTTCTCGCAGTAACCCAGGATTCCGCCTGCATAAATGTCTGCGCGAATCGGTGCATTGTTTGTCTCTACCGCCAGCGACTCCGCACTATTTCCTGCTGTGGTAATCGTGAGGGTATATGCATTTGTTGTTGTCTCACTGACTACCGGCAGATTACCTGTGGACAAGCTTGGAAGCAGACTCTCTGCTGATACAAGAAGCTTCCCGCTTAAAGCTACATAGGTTCTCTGGTATCCAATTAAACCACCACAGAATGCCTTACCGGTAATCACTCCCAGACTATTATTTGTCCGGAAGTTTGCAATGGTGGTATCCTTTTCAAGTGCAACTATATTTGCACCGATACAACCACCTACACAGTATCTTCCCTGAATGCTTCTTGGCTTAATTACCAGTTCCTTATCCAGAATCTTTGTAGAAGCATTCAATCCAAATCCGCCACCGGCACAGTCGCCATAAGCATATACACGCCCTCCGATAAGTTCATAGCTCACATCTAAAGTTCCGTCTACATCATTGAATCCTGCAAGACCTCCCACATAATTATTTCCGACCACGATACTGGAAACAGACTTAACGGTAACTGCCTGACTCGCATTTGTAAAGGTAATGCTACCATCATTATATCCGGCAAGACCTCCTACATAATCTGCCTTCGCTTCCCATTCGTTCACAATCATGTTAAACACAGAATTGTCATAATCAGAAAGATAACTTGCACAGTCCGCAAGCTTGGCATCTTCAGCGTTGTAACCAACAATTCCGCCTACATAGTTTCCATACCCTGCTGCCACACCATTATTAACACAATTTTCTATCGTTACGTTATTTTCATTCTGCCCGACAATTCCACCTACATAGTTATTTCCTATTACATAACTTCTGTTAGTTGTAACAGCCACTCCATTATCTGCCTGAATTGCATTGGAACCGCCCTTCATCTCACCGGCAATTCCGCCTACATAATCAGAGCCAAGGATATATCCACCTTTTTCTGTAGAACAGTTATTTAATAAGGAAGCATTTCCATATCCAACAATTCCGCCTACATATTTTCCAAGTAATAATTTCCTCTTATTGGAATCAAACGAAAAGCTCTGGGAGCGCCCTGATGCACTGCTGGAAGCATAAATTAATCCACGATTGGTATAACCTGCAATTCCGCCAAAGTACATTCCTTTCATTGAACCGTCTTGCACTATATCCGAACAAAGAATCAATCCATCGCTACTGCATTCTCTAATATTGGCTAATGCCGAAGCCTGTTCAGAAGATATGCGTTCAAAGGTTCCTTCCAGTTTCCCGGCAATTCCACCAGTAAACATATTTCCTGTAATTTCTGCATGGTTTTCGCAATTACTAATCTTGGCTGACCCGGTCGTATTTTTCAGACTGGCATAGCCGACAATTCCACCGATTCCATAAGAAACCTCTTCCGCATCATTTGTATTGGCTGTTGGTAGTTTTGCTTCAATCTTTCCTTCCATAGCGGAGGCTTCTATCTGCCCGGCAGAAGAACCGCTCCGGCCGTCTGCCTCTATGATTCCAACCAGGCCTCCAATTCCAATGGAGCTATTTGTACTATTCTCCATGGATACCTGTACCGTATTTCCATTCTGTGCTTTCGTAACCTTTATCGTCACGCCATTAAGAGAGCCTGCATTTTGCCCTGCCAGAATTCCCACACCTTTCAGTAACTGATAAAAGCTACCGTTCTCTCCATTTACCAGATAGAGAACAGGATTCTGCAAAGTCACATTCTGAATGTTTCCTGATACTTTTCCGAAAAGACCGATAAGTTCTGTTTTGGAACTCTTAAGCTGTTCTGCTGTTTCATCATTGATAGCAGAACCTTTACCCAGGTGTAAATTAGAAATTAGCGTCTTCCGTCCGTTTCCCTTGAGCGTATAGTTACTTGATAATTCCGCAATCGTCGGAAAATCTGTAATACTGTCCTTATCATTTTCTACCCACGATAAGGTCTCAACGCTTCTACTCTTAGATAATGACAAATCATAAAGACCCGTTCTCACTGCTGACCAGTCCATATTTTTGCCGGTAAGAGTAAATGTTGTCTCTTGTTTTTTCGTATAATATCTAATGTTAGACAAATGACGGAATGTGGCAAGCTTTACATTACTGCCTGACGTCGCATCTGCGTACATTGTATTTGCAGTGTTGGAAGAAACTGGTTCGCTGTCTCTATATTCTGTAGTAGAAGACAATTTTGAAGTGCCCGCATAAGAAGTTGCTTTTACCGTTGCGTAAATATTCTGTTCTTCTTTTAAGTCTGCGGCCACTGCCCCAAGACGACAGATACTGACACTTGAGGTTTTCTCTAATTCTGTCTTATCCATGTCACTCTGCGCATCCAGAACTGCCTGCACCTTTGCTGACATCATTGCATCCAGTACAAGAGAATACCGGTTATCACTATAAGATATCGGGAATGCCCAGTTGCCCTGTTCAACTCCACTACTGTCCTTTAATGCTATCATTGCCAGACTTTCCGAGTCATTTTCCGCATTCGCCCATCCACCGGCGCGCATATCATATGGGGATACGGTCATCGTAAACAGCTTGGATTTATCCCCATCTTTATAAAAGGAAATCTCATAACTCACATCCAGCGCTTCTCCTGCATTGGTAGACCAGTTAAGAGAAAGCTTCTCACTGTTCTGCAAACTAATGGTCGTAATACGAAGTCTTGTAGGCTTTAAACTGACAGTATTTACCATATCTTCAGCGGAATAATAACCAAGCAGCCGTTTTCTTCTGCTTTCATAATCCCGCTTCGTCATTGTCAGATAACCATTTTCATCATCCGAAGCATAATTCAAGCCCTTGCACTTAGTCGCATAAAATGCAGAATAGACTTCGCCTGAATCAATATCAATTTCTAGGGAAATCGCCCCTTTCAATATTTCTTTGTCATAGGTATAATCATCTAAAAGTGTAAGCACTGCATTGGATGATTTTGTTTCCTTATTATAAGAGTCCGCATCCAGCGTAACGGCATAGATATTAGCGTTTTTATTTCCACTGCTGCTCTTATCCACGATTCCTTCAGCTTTTACCTGTTTTTGGAATGCTTCCCACTGACCGGATGAGCGATAATAGGTCAGCTTCGACTCTGCTGCCAAATATATTGTTTTTGCATTTGATTCATTTTTACGAAATTCTGCCCGCCGCCAATAATTAACGAAAAACGGGACTGCAATTGCCGTTATAATCGCGAGAATTACGAGCACTACGATTAATTCCGTTAACGTGAATCCTTTCTTTTTCATCTTCTTCATATATGTTTTACCTGCAATAGCCTAAATTTTCCTGTTTACAAGTGATTATAGCACTTTTTCATTACATGTCACACCTTTTTCCTTCAGTTTTCCCCACTTTTTAAGATTTTTGTGCGGAGAATTGTAAATTATTCACAAACTGCCAATTTGGAAAGGCAATTGCAAATGATACCTCGAAAGAGTATAATATTACCATATTTCATATAAAATGAAATAAGTAACTTAAAGGAGAACTTATGGCAACACAAGACAATTACGAGATTAATAAAAAAAGAACTCTTCCTTTTTACATATTAATGTTGGCAATACTGACTGGTTTTCTTATCGCCACTTTCGTAGTTCCCAGCGAAAGAGATAAGGACATTTTGCCCAAAAACATTATTTATCAGGGAACTTTTACCTGGGAAAAAGCAGATGGGACAAAAGAAGTAATTACTGTTCCCGGAGACTATGATCTTCCGGCAAAGGAAACCATGGTAATTACCACACAGCTTCCAACAGATTATGCCGAAAGTAATCTGGCAATCCGCTCTTCTCTGCAGGATGTACGCTTTTACATTGATGGAGTCCTACGAGCCGAATACGACACCAGCGACACCCGGATATTCGGCAAAAACTCTGCCAGCCGCTATATCTTCTGTCCAACCTCTTATGAAGATGCCGGGAAAGAAGTCCGTATTGAGTTAAAAACCAACACCAAACACTATTCCGGTATCGTAAATGAAGTATATTGCGGTGACAAAACGGACATCTGGGAATATATATTTTCCAAGTACGGTGCAGCAACAATTATTGCATTCTTTTTCTTATTTGTCGGAATTGTGACTGTCATTTTCAGTGTTGCTCTCGGCATTGTATATAAGACCAAATTTGATATGGAATATCTCGGATGGTGCATGGTAATGGGTGCTGTCTGGATGCTAGGAGAATCCAACTTCCGTCAGCTTCTTGTGCCAAATGCCTCTGCCCTTGGCAGTTTATGTTTTGTAATGATTATGCTCTGTCCACTGCCGATTTTGTTTTATTCAGACAGTATTCAGCATGGCAGGCACAATAAATTGTATCATTTTATTGAAATAATCGCCCTCACAAATCTTTTCGTCTGTTCTTTCCTGCATTTTTTTGGAATTGCAGACTACATCGAAACACTCCCTGTAGGGCAGATTATTCTTATTATTACGTTTATCACTATTTTTATAGCCTTTGCCACTGATATGCGCCAATCTTCATCAAAACCGGACCACCTGGTTATATTCGGTCTGCTGGTTGCAATGATATCGATTCTTATAGAATCCATCTCCGTATACTTTGTTGTCTCGATTTCCGGTATTTTTATCGGAATTGGTATGTTGATTCTGTTTTTTGTAAATATTCTCCGTACCATGAAGCATGTCCGTTCACTGGAAGAAAAGCATCAGGAGGATGAGATGAACCGCCGCAGACAGCAGATAGAATTAATGTCTCTGCAGATTATGCAGACACTTTCTATGGCCATCGAGTCCAAGGATGAGTATACCCGCGGGCACTCTCATCGCGTTGCGGAATACTCCGCAATCCTTGCAGCCGAATTAGGCTGGAGTCAAAAAGAGATTACAAATCTCAAGTATGCCGCATATCTCCATGATATCGGCAAAGTCGGCACACCGGATACCATTTTAAATAAGCCTACACGGCTTACCGAAGAAGAATATGCCATCGTCAAAAACCATACCGTGATTGGTGCCGAAATTTTGAAAAACATTACCTTGATTGACCATGTGGTCGAAGTCGCACGGAATCACCACGAACGTTATGACGGTCTCGGCTATCCTGACGGACTAAAGGGCAGGGCGATTCCGCTTCATGCCCGCATTGTAGCCCTCGCTGACAGCTATGATGCCATGCGTTCCAAACGTATTTACCGTAATGCGTTACCTCCACAGACAATTTATGAGGAAATAAAGAAAAACCGTGGCGCTCAGTTTGATCCTGAATTGACCGACATTTTTCTTCGGTTGCTTGCTGAAAACCGCATGGTAATTTCAAATGATATGCAAGATATAGATACCATTCAGATAATCACTGATGTCGAACCCGAAATCGGCAAATTTATTTCTGATGTCATGAATACCATAAAATCGCAGGAAGACAGTAACAACTTTGATTTTCTTACAGGACTTCCTGTAAGAAATATCGGTGAAAAACTGACAGCACAATTTATGCAGGAGCACAGTGGTTGTCTGGCATTTATGGACATGGATAATTTAAAACAGATTAACGATATTTACGGGCACAAAGCCGGCGACCGTGCATTAAAATCATTCGGCAATCTTCTTGCAGAATATTCGCAAAATGCTGCTGTCTGCCGACTTGGTGGAGATGAATTTCTGTTATTTATACCAAATATAACTCGTGAAGCTATGGTACGGCAGATGGAGGAAATCTTTGCGAAATTCCGCGCCATGCAAGAAAATGATGTAGAAATCCGGTGTGCTTCTATCTCAGCCGGTCTCTGTATGTGTGAAAAAGGTGCTTCCTTTGAGGATTGCTATCAAAAGGCAGACAAAGCCTTGTACTACGTAAAGCAAAACGGAAAAGCCAATTTCTTCTTCTATCAACAGATGGAACAGGAGCATCTGCCCGACCCCGGTGCAGTACGAGATTTATCTCTCGTTGCAAAAGCCCTGCAGGAAAGTGGCAATTATACCGGAGCACTGGACCTGGACTACCGCGAATTTGCCAAGATATATGAATACATGAACAGTCTCGAGGTTCGTTATCACCATCACAGTTATCTTGTCATGGTAACCATGAGCACACAGCCGAATTCAGTAATGTATATTGAACACATTGAGCAGGCTCTGGAATGTATGGAACAGGCAATCCGTCAGAAGATACGAAAAGTAGATGTCTGCACACGATACAGCTCATTGCAATACCTCATTATTTTATCTGAGCCTGCCGAAGACCAGATTCCCAAAGTAATGAACCGTATTTTTATACAGTACTATAAATTATATAATAAGCATGACTTCACTCCGAAATATGAGTACATCCCAATGTCAAAAACGAAAAACAGCGTAAAGAAATAATAAGAGTTCTTTTTTAATAAGGAGTCATAACTATGAGGTGCCGGGATTTCTCCCGGCACCTCAGCAAGCACAATACCTTTACTTTTCATTAAATCTGTCCATTATAAATATTTCATCATTGTCGGGACAAGGATGTTCATATCAACAGGCTTGGCAACATGCGCATTCATTCCAACAGAAAGAGCCTTTTGTATATCTTCTGCGAAAGCATTGGCTGTCATCGCAATAATTGGAATCCTGGCTTTTTTCGTATCTTTCATCTTTCGGATAATTAATGTAGCATCATATCCATTCATAATCGGCATCTGAATATCCATAAGGATCATCTTATAATAACCAGCATCAGCTTTTTCTATCATATCAATGCATGCAACACCATCATTGGCAGTCTCAACAATACATCCTTTTTCCATCAGTAGTTCTGTTGCGATTTCAGTGTTGAGCTCATTATCTTCGACCAATAAAATCCGAACTCCGTCCAAGCAATTTTTATTGCACAGATTACTATTTTTCTTCACCAGAGAATCGTCTTCTGACGCTTTTCTGCAAGGAATAGTTACCGTAAATTGAGAACCCTCACCCTGCCTGCTTTTCACTTCTATTGTACCATCCATGAGCTCTACAAGCTTTTTCGTAATGCCCATTCCTATGCCACTGCCCTCAATATGACTGGATGTAGTGTTCCGTTCTCTTTCAAAAGTTTCAAAAATACGCTTTTGGAATTCTTCAGACATACCAATTCCATTATCGGTAATGGTAATGATCATATTGCACCAGTCTTCTTTTTCACAAGATTTCTGTACAACATTACAGGATATAGCACCTCCTGTATTTGTATACTTTATTGCATTACTGATAAGATTAAGACAGACTTCTGACAGGTGCGGTACATCCATATATACATACGGATACATGATTTGTTCTGTCAAAGAGAGCGTCTGATTTTTACTGTCTACCTGTTGTTGGAACATAATGACACAATTTTCAAAGCACTCATGGACATTTGAAACAGTGTATTCCATTTCGACCTTATTATTTTCAATTCTTGCAAGATCCAGAACATTACCAAGCATCAACAAAAGTTCTTTTCCGCATATTTGAATTTTTTCAAGATACCTGCCAAGTTTTTCTGTTTCCTGCAAATGTCTGGTCGCCAAATCTGCATAACCAATGATTGCGTTCATAGGAGTCCTGATGTCATGGGACATATTTAACAGAAATGACGATTTTGCTTTATTTGCGCACTCTGCTTTTAATTTCGCTTCCCGCAATTCTCCCTCTTGTCTTAATTCCCGCATTTTTTCATCTGTCACATCTCGATTCGCAATCAACACAGATGTAATATTTCCATTTTTATCATAACTCTGAGGAACGACCATGGAAAGAAACCATGAACCACTCTTCTTTTTGAATTCAGAAGACATAGATTCTTTATTATGAAGCCGTGCAGCCATTGTTTCTATATCAAAAAATTCTATATACTTCTGTACAAATGGTTCCGCTATAATACCCTCGATAATCTCAAACTGAGAATCCCAATCTGCAATGTCAACTTTAATATCCATATCCCTTTTTCGGGATCTTTTGACAAGTTCAACCTTCTTTGTTTTTAAATTCAACTTTGAGATATGATAATAGGCAGTGCCCAATGCATAAAATGCCTGCCGAGTTTTTTTCACCTGCGTTCCCAAAGTCACAGGAAACTCTTCACCGTCCATCTGTTCCAAATCCGGTGTTGACTGATGCAGATGCTGAACCAGCCATTTTCCATTCGTCCACTTATAGATAATCGTAAATCTTGTCTCCATTTTAAAACAGATGGAATCATCTTTAAACAGACCAATAAAATCTACTGTTCCATGTGCAAGAACATGGTCATCGTCAAGTCTTTCTTCTTCCTGATGTAAATTTTGTATTTCGATTCTGATTTTATCTCTTCGTTTTACATCAACTTTAAATGATTCTAAGAACTCATGTAGATTCGTAAATAATTCATGTTTCCCTGTTCCAATCAGACTAATATTTTCATCAAAATAATTCTCTATACCAAAATCATTTATTGATTCGGCATTAATATATATTTTCAAAAGTTGCTCTGTGAGTTTTTTAAAATCATCCATACGATTCCCTTTCTCTAAAAAAACATTTAAATGATTTTACGTTTTCTCGTTATTTCTAAAGTTTATCCACTTTTCATTCTCTTTCCAAAACTTCGAACTTACATATAAAATCGTTTATTCTATTATATCACAGCGAAACATTGTCCTGCCATCATTTTTCAAGATTCAAGTTTGCGGGGATGATAATCGATTTATTAGAGTAAAAGATTCTTTTAGCAATTTCTTATTTATTGCGAATAAGCTTACATGCGCTATAATAAAACAAATTAACAGATATTTATAATTAACAGGCAGACGCCTGATAATTAGCATAAACTCCCTTAACCTTTTTCATGTTTCTTCTCCTTTATCTAAATAATGTATTCATAATCCCGTTCTCCATATCATCAATACTATAAATCGTATCCATAACCTCGAATGTTTCTCTCAAATTACCTCTTGCACTTTTCCAACCAACACCATCTGTAAACCATACAAAGGTAAATCCATCTATAGTATTAGCTTCCTGTGATAGCATCTTATAACTTCTTGCAGTTTCATTTAACTTTGACCCACCACCAGTATAGAAATTTGTTTCTATTGCATATATCATTTTATCCGTCTTAACCACAAAATCAAATCTTTTCGCAGCCTTTCCCTCATTAGACAACGCTGACAAATCAATTCCCCATTTGTTTTCTATATCAACAAGATACATTTCCTTATAGTAATTAATATCACGTATAAATCCAGCATCCTGTATATATTTCTCAACCAAGTTCTCCATTAAATGTCCACCACGATTTTTACGACCATTTGAATCCAGTCCAGTTTCTACACCTGTTACATAATCCACTAAGTCCTTTATAATATGATTCTGTAACAAATCAAACAACCCAGTCTTTTCCATAAAATAGGTACACATCTCATAATATCTATGACTATTTGGAGGATATTTACCATAATCAAATTTATACAAAAATCCCCCATTTTCATCTTGGCAATATATCTCATTCTCTCTTTTTGCCAACAAGATTGGTATTGCCTTTAATATTTCAGGATATCGTTTTAATAAATTCACAAAATCTATTTTTATATTCTTGCTACCTACAAGCGAATTTAATATATTTAATTCAATCTTTACTTCATCTACATTTCTATAAACCTTCTCAAAATCCACATAATAATCATATGTCGATATACTTGGTCTGAACTTGCTCAACCATTCATCAAAATCTCTATTTGCCATTTGCTGCCTTCTCCAATCTTTTCTTGGATATTTCCAAGTATTCTTTGCTTACATCTATTCCAATAAATTTCCGCCCAAATCGCACTGCCTCTACCCCGGTAGTGCCGGAACCGCAAAAAGGATCCAATATAACTTGTCCTTCCTCTGTAGATGCTAATACAATTCTTTCTAGCAGATATATCGGTTTCTGTGTCGGATGCTTACCTTCTGTCTTTTCCGATGGTTTCGTCAGTGCCCCTGTCCACACATCCTTCATCTGCTTTCCGCCATTCATTTCTTTCATTTTTTTATAATCAAAAAAATGCCGAGACTTCTTATCATTCTTCTTTGCCCATAAAATGGTTTCCGTAGAATGTGTGAAGCATCGACATGCTAAGTTTGGTGGTGGATTTGTTTTCTGCCATGTTATGTTGTTTATTATCTTGAAGCCTTC
>CAKRCD010000007.1 GCA_934307065.1 uncultured Bariatricus sp.
AAAAATGCAATGATAATGCAATTTCAAACACCCAAAGCCGCAAAGCCCCGTGGTTACGGGCTTTGTAGCCCAGCGTGAACTATTCAAACTCTATCGTTCCTGGTGGTTTACTCGTCAGATCATAGAATACTCTGTTAACCCCCTGAACTTCATTTATAATTCGATTCATAATTTTATTTAATACTTCATATGGAATTTCTGCAGCTTCTGCCGTCATGAAATCAACTGTCTTTACGGCTCTAAGTGCTACTGCATAATCGTATGTTCTGAAATCTCCCATAACTCCTACGCTTCGCATATTTGTAAGTGCAGCGAAATACTGATTGATTTCTCGGTCAAGTCCGGCTTTTGCAATTTCTTCTCTGTAAATTGCATCTGCTTCCTGAACAATTTTTACTTTCTCTGCAGTTACTTCTCCGATGATACGAATTCCAAGTCCCGGTCCCGGGAATGGCTGACGGAATACCAGTGTTTCTGGAATTCCAAGTTCAAGTCCGGCTTTTCTTACTTCGTCCTTAAATAAGTCACGAAGTGGTTCGATGATTTCTTTAAAATCAACATAATTCGGTAGTCCACCTACATTATGATGAGATTTAATTACTGCGGATTCTCCGCCAAGTCCACTTTCCACAACATCTGGATAAATCGTTCCCTGTGCAAGGAAATCTACCGCACCAATTTTCTTTGCTTCTTCTTCAAAGATACGAATAAATTCTTCGCCAATGATTTTACGTTTTTCTTCCGGCTCTGTTACTCCCGCAAGTTTATCATAGTATCTCTGCTGCGCATTGATACGGATGAAGTTCAAGTCAAACTGACCCTTTGGACCAAATACACTTTCTACTTCATCGCCTTCATCTTTACGCATAAGACCGTGGTCTACAAATACGCATGTCAACTGCTTACCAATTGCTCTGGATAACAGACCTGCTGCAACGGAAGAGTCAACTCCGCCTGATAAAGCCAGAAGAACTTTTCCGTCTCCAACCTTTTCACGAATTTCTTTGATTGTATTTTCCACAAATGCATCCATCTTCCAGTCACCGGCACATCCACAAATGCCGAGAACGAAGTTCGAAAGCATTTTTGTCCCTTCTACCGTGTGGAGTACTTCTGGGTGGAACTGGATTGCATAGAGACTCTTGTCCGCATTTTCCGCTACCGCTACCGGACAGTCTGCTGTATGTGCTGAAATTTCAAACCCAGGAGCAATCTTAGAAATGTAGTCTGTATGGCTCATCCAACAGATTGTTTTCTCTGATACATTTTTAAATAATTTCGATTCTGTCTTATCAATCAGAACCTCTGTCTTACCATATTCACTTACATCTGCCTTCTCAACTTTTCCGCCAAGTACGTGCATCATAAGTTGTGCACCGTAACACAAACCTAATACCGGAATTCCCATTTCAAATAATTCTTTTGAATAAGTAGGTGCTCCTTCTTCATAACAGCTATTTGGCCCTCCGGTCAAAATAATACCCTTTGGATTTTTGCTTTTTATAAATTCGATGTCGGTCTTGTATGAATATATTTCACAATATACATTACATTCACGGACACGTCTTGCCACAAGCTGATTGTACTGCCCGCCAAAGTCTAAGACAATGACTAACTCTCTCTCCATGTATCTTCCTCCCATAAAAATTTATATTCAAGGAAATAAACCATTTCCTCGCTACGGAATGCTCCGCATTTATGCTCTCACAATCCTGAAAAACCTTCGTAATTATCAATTACATGGGTTTATTATAAATAAAATAAGCAAGATTTACAATATATTCTTTTCGGAAACATATGCAAATGCCATCTTTTTCCATTTACGGCAGCCTTCCGTACATAGTTGTCATATTTCGCAGCTTATATGCCAGTGCATGGGTAAATACTTCCGGCTTTACCCGCCAACACCAGTTATTTCCCAACGTAGATGGAATGTTCATCCTCGCTTCTTTACCAAGCCCCAAAATATCCTGCATCTGTGCAATGGCAATCTCTGCGGAGCTTTCCCACAATGCCTGAATCATGCCCCAGGACTGATTTTCTTCTGTAAGCCGCAAATAGTCTCTTGCATACGCTGCATCACCTTCGGAAATTTCTTCAAACCAGCCCTCTATGGTATTATTATCATGCGTTCCTGCATATGCCACACAATTTTCTGTAAAATTATGCGGTAAATATTCATTTTCCCCTACCGCATTACTGTTAAATGCAAACTCCAGAACCTTCATTCCCGGGAAACCACTGTCCTTCAGCATTTCACGTACAGATTTCGTTAAATATCCCAAATCTTCCGCAATAATATGCTGTCTGCCAATCGTTTCTTCCACCCTATTGAATAACTTCATTCCCGGTCCTTGTTTCCAGACACCGTTCCTCGCAGTCGACTCGCCATACGGAATTGCATAATAAGAATCAAACCCTCGGAAATGGTCTATTCTCAGCACATCATATACTTTGCAAAGATATTGAATACGATTAATCCACCACTGAAAATCGGTTTGTTCCATATAATCCCAGTTATAAAGCGGATTCCCCCACAACTGTCCATCCTCTGAAAATGCATCCGGCGGACAACCTGCTACTTTAGTCGGAATTTTGTTTTCATCCAACTGGAACAATTCTGGATGAGCCCAGACATCTACACTGTCCAAAGACACATAAATCGGTAAATCTCCTATAATATGAATGTCCCTGTCATTGGCATATTTCTTTAGTTCCCTCCATTCTTTGAAGAAAAGATACTGATAAACCTTCCAAAGATTGATTTCCATTTTATATTTATTCTTTGCCTGCTCAATTGCTTCTTTGTCTCGATTGCGATATTCCTCTTTCCATTCACTCCAAGGTTTCCCTTCATGCACATCCTTTAAGGCCATAAACAGTGCAAACTCCGGCAGCCAGTCCTCATTTTCCTTACAAAATTTTTCAAACTCCTTGGAGGACTCATCCAGAAAATTGATTGCAGCCTTCCGCAAAATGGGATATCGCTTCTCATACAACACACCATAATTGACCTTTTCATCCGTGGACTCCCAATCCACACCTTCATAGTCCTTTGCCTCTAAAAGCCCCATATTGTTCAGTTCATCCAAATCTATAAAATATGGATTTCCCGCAAAAGCAGAATAAGACTGGTATGGCGAGTCCCCATAACTCGTCGGACAAATCGGCAGAATCTGCCAATAAGATTGTCCACTCTCCTGCAAAAAATCCACAAAATCCCGCGCTGCTTTTCCCATCGTCCCTATTCCATGCGGAGATGGAAGCGAAGATATGTGCATTAAAATTCCACTTTTCCGCAAATGTCTCTCACTCCTCGTTTCTATCATTGGCTTGTACTTAAGCTTAATCATAACTCGTTTTCCTGAACATTGCTACAAGATTGCTACATTTTGTTCAGAATTGCGATGCTAAACATAACTATATATTTCCTTTGATTTCTACCGCTATTCCGTCAACTCTGAAAAACAGGTGTGGGGAACTTTGCAGCTCCTCCACACCTGCTCTCATTATCCTTATTTACATTTACTTTCATCTCATATTACATATGATGTAAATACTTTTCTCTGGTAGCCAGTCCGCCCCGGATATGCCGCTCGGATTTATTCATATCAAGCACCTTTCTCGCTGCTGTGGCAAGAGATGGATTAATCTGTAGTAAACGCTCCGTGACATCTTTATGTATGGTCGTCGCTAATTAGAACGGTTTGATTTAAGCCAAGTTCTCCCAATAAACGTAAATAAATATCGACATTTCCATCCTTATCTACTTCTATTTTCTGAATCAATCGTTTTAACTGCTGATTCGTCATTTGATGTACATCCGTAATGTCCTCAATCTCTTTAAAGGTTTCATTCAATGCACTTTCCAACTGTTCCCCTTTGGTTAGCTGATAGGATACCATCTTAAGTTCATTTTCCAATCGTTCTATTTCCTGACGCATTCCACCAATCGTTTCATTTAATTCCTCTCTTGAAATCAAATCGTCAGTGTACATATCCATGTATTTCTGCCTTTTTTTCTGTAACTTGGCTAATTCTGCATTCAGTTCCTTTTCATACGTTACATTTTCGTCTTTCGCTTTATATACCCGTTGAAATTCATTTACTACATAATTAATAACTTTTTTCTTTTGCTTTAAAATATTTCCAAAATATTCCTGCAGAACTTCTATCAGCTCTTCTTCATCTACAGATGTTTTGTTTCCGCAGCTTCCTGTTCCTAATGCATTTCTTCCTGAACACACCCACCGCACATAAGTATTTTTATATGTACGTACAGTTCTGCGGAAAGACCATCCACATTCTTTGCATTTTATCAATGTAGAAAATAAATATTTATTACTTTGACGCTCATGGTTCATATTAAACGCATCATGCCTGCCTCTCATTATCTCCTGAACCCGTTCAAATGCTTCATCCTCTATAATGCGAAGCTCTGGCCGCTCTACAACAAGCCATTCTGTCTCGTCTTTCTCCCGTCTTTGTCCAGTCAGGAAATCACTCACTTCCTGTTTTCCATTAATAATTCTTCCAGTATAAAGTTCATTATTCAGAATTCTGCATATTGCATTCTGGCTCCATTTACAGTTCCGTTTCGTTCTACTGCCCTGTTCATTTAACAAATTGGCTATCTTGGCAGCTCCATAACCTTCTTCCGTATACCAGTAATATATTTTCTTTACAGTTTTAGCTTCTTCCTTATTAATAATAAGATTAAAATAATCTCCTATTGTTTTATCATATCCATATACAATATTGGGAACTCGTCCTTTTTCTGCATTCATCTTCTTACCAAACTTCACACGCTTAGAGGTATTGGCACTTTCTTCCTGCGCCAATGCTCCAAAAATCGTAAGAACAAACTCACTATTTCCCATGCTTGTCATATTGGCTGTTAAGAACTGTGTTTCAATTCCCAACGA
Organism: uncultured Bariatricus sp.; assembly: GCA_934307065.1. Taxonomy (GTDB): domain Bacteria; phylum Bacillota; class Clostridia; order Lachnospirales; family Lachnospiraceae; genus Allocoprococcus. The sequence goes on from CAKRCD010000007.1 coordinate 4,926, forward strand.
TTTCAATTTTCGGACATTCTGTAACAAGTCCACCGTGTTTCTGGCAAAACGGGAAATGTCCTTTACGACAACCATATCAAACAATCCTTTTTCTGCATCAGACATCATCCGAAGAAATTCTTTTCGATTCTTGATTTTCGTTCCGGAAATTCCTTCATCTGCATATAATCTTACCAAAGTATCTCCGGTACGTTTCGTGTACTCAGAAAAAAATCCTTTTTGTGCTTCTAAACTATTTAACTGGTCTGTTTTCTCCGTAGAAACTCTGCAATACGCTGCTATATTCACGGCGCTTACCTCTCTGTTATAATAATATCGTTCTGTTACATTCTTATTATATACTAAATGCAGAAATTGTACATAGAAAAATGCAGGAGACTATGAAATATAACTTCACAATCTCCTGCATTTCTTTACTTTCAGTATGCGAATTTAATCTTTGCGGATTAACCCCGGACATCCATCCAGTATATTTAAGATATTACTACTGCCAATTTTATAATTATCTTGCGAAAGGCTTCTTGCATTAACCCCGCCAATTAATTTTCGAGCTTTAAAATTTGCAGCTTCTTTTTTCTTCTGACTGTCCTCTATTCGTTTTCCTATATATGCATTCTCTATATCTTTACAGAACCAGACAAATTCATAGTCTCTGTCTTTGCAAAATCTTTTTACAGTATTTAAAAACTCTGCATCTTCCGGTTTTGTATCGTATTCGTCACAATCAAAACAGTATATCACTTTTGACTGATTGTTTTTGGATGTCATTCTGTACTGTTGCATTTTGCTTTTTACATCTTTCTCTTTTTTAATATACTTTCCTTTTCCATCCATATATACAGGTGTAAGCTTAAGCTGTGTTCGTTCATATGTGTAAAAACGTTCAACAGTTTCTTTAATATAAATCCAGTCAGAATTACAATCCTTGTTTGTTTCAACAACAAAAATCAACTGAACTCCCATTATTCATCCTCCTCGTCTGTACTGAAAACACCTATGAAGTCAAGCGAATCCACATTAAATGGGGAACCCTCTATCATTCCATTTCTATAAAGATTAGATGGTGAATAATGTCCACATTTTGTCCAAGAATAAATATTATGGTCTTCCGATAAGAAATCAATTGATTTCTTACGACGTTTTAAAACATCCATTGGCCCAACATTATGTGTTGTAAAACAAAGCTGTCCTTCTCCATATTCCATTAAATATTCCAACAATGCACATAAATAAACGTCATGGAGATTTGAATCAAATTCATCAATAAATACGATTCCTCCTTGTGCCATTTCTTTTAAATATGCAAATAGCTGAATTAATTTTTTAATACCTGTACTTTCATATTCCGCATGAATCTTATAATCTCCATAATTCATTACCAAATCACAAACCCACAAGTCATGATTTTCTTTTTTATCTATTTCTATGCCCTGCAAATCGGCTTTGAAAATATGAATAAATTCGTAGAGCTTGTCAACAATTTTTTCAAACTTCGGATAATTATTTTTAGAAACAATATTGCCTACAGCAGTTATCACGTTAAGACAGTGATTATCCATTTGCATAAGATTGGTTACCAAAGAATGCACTTCGTCCAAACGCTTTTCTTCATCCGCACTACATTCCAAAGCATTCTGCGCTACATATCCTCTGTGATTATCAGATTCATCTAAATATACATATAGCTTTCTTCCAAAAACATAAAGTCCACATAAATTTGCAAAAAGAGACTTGTCCTGTATTTCGGTATCTCTTAATTCCGAAAGCAGCACTTTCTCATAGAACAAGGCACACATAGAAGACATTGGCAATAAGTTCATTGTCTTAATAAGCAATATTTTTGAAAAAGAATCCTCTTTTCCGGACAAAAAAGTTATTTCACCCTTCGATACCTCAAATACTGTATTCATTGACTCACTTTTTGACAGTGCATTTCTGACAGATAACTTTTCATGCGAAATTGCGTATTTTCCTGTAATATCCTTAGTCAGTGTTACACTATATCTGAAAAGCGAAATTTTATTTTCGGATTTTACAATATAATCACTCTCAATAAATAATTCCCCTAGCTTCTTATTAATAATGGCATCCAGATTTTTCTGTGCAATCGGATTATTTAAATAACTCGAATCGACAAGCAGGTTTCTCAATATTTCTACAGAAGTTACAATTCCTGATTTGCCAGAGCCATTCATACCATAAATACCCTTGATATTGTATTCCTGCATATCTAATTCTTTTGTCACAATTTTCTTATAAAAGGACAGCGAAATTAATTTATCTAAAGTTTTGATTCCCTTAACTGAATAATTAACCAAAAATATATCTTTCATCTTCATACCTCCTCGTCTTTATCTTATTTTACCACACCAAATCAGGGAAATAAATACATAATGTATTTATTTCCCCATTTTAGTATTTTAATTCTTCAGTCGAATCACTTTATTTTTCCTTGTCCCCCTGCTCTAATTTCTCCCTTAAGATTTCCTCCACCTTCCCTCGATTTGCTTCAATCAGAATCTTCAATATGTAATCGGCGGTCACTTCCGCCGGATTTGGGTCATGAAACCTGTAGTTCAGCTTTCGCTTCTTCACGATAGATTACCACCCCTTTACTTTCCCTTCAAAATATGAAAGCCCATATTCAATTATGCATGTCTCACAATTCAATTTTTCATTTTATTTTGCTCATGAATTGAATAGCACTTCCTGCCATCAATTGTTTTTTCTTCTAATTTCAGTTCAAATCGTTCACATATCTCAATTAATTTTTCCTTGGAAAATGATTGCCTTTTGGCAACTATGTCTCCAATTAACTCAAAAAAATCTTGTGCAATTTTTTCCTTTTTTCTTTGCAGTTCTTCATTCGTGAAGTTCTTAACGTCCAATAGTTCTTTCCGCAATTTTTTCCTCCGTTCCTCCTGATATGACGAGGATATTATTTTCAAATCTTCTAAATCCTTTTTCATCCATCGTAACTGTTCCTTGACCACTTCTACTTCATCATTCAAGGCTTTTTTCTGAAGTTTACGATATGCCAAAATGTAATTTCCTAATTTTTCTTTTGCAAACGCATTCACAGCAAGAACATATCCTCCTGATATAATTCGAATTGGCGAGGCTACCTCTTGATAATAAAAAGAGTCCTCTTCCATGAGTAACACCATGTTTCGCCAATACGCGTCATCATCCCATAATTGCATTGCCAAATTTCCTTTCCTGCTCTTAACTTTTTCTTCTATTTCAACAATTTGTTCCATTTTTTCTGTAGTCTGTTCTAGACGTCTTTCGAAATATTTTTCTCCACGCGGATAAAAATACAAATTCACATCCTTGTCAGATTCGCTTCTAACTCGCCCAAGCATTTGGATAAAACTTAGCTCCGAATCAGTCGCAATCACAACATTTCCAACTTCAACATCATGAATCGAAACACCGTTATCCAAAACTGACGTAGTAATCAAAATCTTTGGAAGCACTCGATGACATATCGTCAGATTCTGTATGATTGGGTCTCTGATATTCTTTTCCAAGACTTCTGCATTCAATATAAAAATGTCTTTCGCTTTTACGATTCCCTGGTCTGTAAAATTCTTTTTCATGCTTTCAGCCTTTGCCTTATCGTCGATAAAAATAATCGTTTTTTTGGGGGATTCACCAAGAATTTTGCATAGTGTTTCCATGTCTTCAACATAGCAGCAGTGAAACCGTGAAAAATCTGCTAAATGTGAATAATCGTAACATTTCATCTTATACACATTTTCGTTCGAAATTCCCATTCTTTCGGCAGAATACTCCAGCGTATTTTCAATCAACGGGGTGACTTCTTTCGCTGTTGCAGTTATGAAAACTACCACTTTATCCATGGAACAGTCAATCAATGCCTGTAACAAAGCAAACGTACCATATCCGTTAAAATCTGCATCAGCATAAAAATAATGTGCCTCGTCGCAAACAAGCATATCAAATTCTCTTAAAATTTCTGCAATCCTTACACCCTGCTTCATCTGCTCCGCAAGAGCCTGATATGTAAAAAGTTCAACCTCTCGTTCCATGACATAAAATCGCTGATACTGCTCTGCTAAATCATATAAATACTGTTCGCGGAGAAGTCTACGATTGCACAGAATGGCAATCTTTTTTTTGCGTATTGCACAGTATGGTACTAACCGTGACAACACGAAAGTAGTCTTCCCCATCCCAGTTGGCGCGACCAGAAGAATTTTTCTCTCATCCAGCCATTCTTCACAATCCCGAATAGGAATCAAATCTGAAATATACATTTTTTTCATTTTCAACCTCTTTTTTCCTTGCGCGCTTGGATTCTTTCTTCATTTTTGTTACAATTCAATTAAAATAGGAAAAGTGCAACCTGTATATTCGGAAATTTTTTGAATCTTTTTTTCCCACTTGACATGAAAGGAGAGCATCTATGGCCTCACAAAAATCAAAATCTCACGCATATAAGGAAGAGCCAAAAATTGTCACATGTATAGAACATATATGTTCATTGGACCGAAAGACAATCCAAAAACATTTGGAATTTTTTAAAGCGGATATCTATTATTGTTCTTTTAACCAAGAAAACCCCATGTTTCATGATGCTACGCTGAAAAATACCGTTTTGTCTACTGAATTAGCCTATATTTATGAGCTTATTTGTAACTATTTTAAATCACAAAATGCCTTTTCCTTTACTCTGCGCACAAAGACTAGTCCAAATAATTATATTCCAGATATAAAAACTCTTTCCAAGCTTCTAACTTTTGAATGGAATGTATCAGATGATGATATCCCCTTATTGGCTCTTTATGTTTGCAGTACTCCTTTGGATACGAATAGCAATATAGAATCTTCTTCAAATAAAAAGAAGCAATCAGTTAAAAAGATACGCTCAGCATCTTTTTTTTTCAAATCCTTAACTAAAACACTGCATTCTAAGATACGGGTGGCTTCAGACAATAATCTCGATTCGCAGGTATCCACATTCTTAAACAAAAAATATTTTTTATCCTTAGAAGAAATTTACAAAACATTCTCTAAAACACCTGAACAACGACAACTCATTCAAGAAGCAATATATCCTATCACCAGACTTTGTATTAATGCGTATAGTATTAATGACTTACCCCGATTAACCGCTTTCTCAGAGGCTATCCTTGCGGATTTTAAAGAACAATTGTCAAATTATGCTGAAACCCTTTATGACTACGATACAGAATTTCGACCAGTACGCGAATCACAGTTAATTGGGTATTACTTTGAGAAGCTAGATTTTTCATCTCAAAAATTACTTGCATCTATTCAAAAGAACCTAGACGAACATCATTTGTACCAAGGATATCCTTTATCCATTGATAATTACGATGAGTTTTATAAACAAAGCATGGAAACCTTACAAACCATCTGTGACTGTCCTAAGGAATTTATCGACTCTTTGTCCGCTTTTTTCACAGCATTAAAAGAATGCCCTGAAATTATAACTGCGCAAAAGAACCACACCCTAACATACAATTTTTACAATGAGGAAGAACATACTGCACAACTACATCCCATCTTCTCTAAATATGCCATGGAAATAGAAAAGGATTTCAATAACTTCTTTGAAAAAATGAAAAAAGCATCTGATTCTACCAAATACATTAATACTATACCTGAACCAGATGATTATCTTAATTTAGAAAAATCAATTTCTCGCACTTTAAAACGTTTAAATGACAAGCTTAAGAAAACTACGAATAACCTCCCAGAACTGATGGTTCAGCATCATGAAGGACAACTAAGTAGTATTGGATATAGCCAATGTCCTTTGTCCAGTGAAAAAGTTTTCAAGATACTTAAGCTTTCATTCCCAAAACGCGAGTTCAGTTCAGAAATCCTTGATATGATAAATCATTCTCAGATATACCCTTATTTTCTAGGCACTTTTTTACTCTACATTGATAACTTAGAAGATAATAATCATCTAGACTAATTTCTGGATTTCCAATATGCTTTTATATGCCTTCTTCCACTTTTCCAGTTTTCTCATATTGGTTTAACATACATAGCTAATATATCGTACCCCTATGCTAAAACCTCTACCTTATGACAGAGGCTTGTCCCACCCCGGACAAGCCTCCCAAAAGGTTCATTTATAACAATGGCATATTTCCCAAAACTCATTAAGTTTTTGGGTTACTCTCAAACTGTTTTACCATACGATAAAAACTACTACTGCTCATCTTCAATAACTGCATTGCTTCTTTCGCAGTTATCTTCTCTGCTCGCCAACACTGATACACTTCTACAAAATTATCTGGTCTCTGTATCCTTGGTCGTCCTAAATGTTTCCCTTTTTTCTTAGCTGCCTCAATCCCTTCTCGTTGTCTTTGTTTGATTACTATTCGTTCCTGCTCCGCCATCGAAGCCAATACTTCTACAAGAATATTGGTAATCATATCAATAATCCATTTTTGCTGTTCCTCTACCTGAACTAAAGTTGTAGGTAAATCAAGAATCATCAGACGAACACCATGTTCTTTAAACCATTGCAGTTCATTCTTAATATCACTTTTATTACGACTCAACCTGTCTAAAGACGTAATAATAAGGGTATCTCCAGTACGTAATCCCAACGCTCCCTTCAATGCCTGATATACTGGTCGGTCAAAATCTTTTCCGCTCTGTTTTTCCTGAAGTAAATTTTCTTCCGACACATATTCCCGTAACTTTTCTATTTGTCTATCTAAGTTTTGTTCTTTACTGCTTACCCTTGCATAGCCGAAAATTCTTCCTTGCATTTCTCATCCATCCTACAAGTCCAGCGCAATCTCAATAAGCTTCTTCCCGCATTTGGTAATCGCAATAACAATTCCCCACATCACACTCACTCCCTTCTATCCTACAATCTCTATTTCATCCGCATTCCGGTTATATAGATATATCGAATCAGAAAGAAAATCTTCTTCCGTCATAATATCCTTGTCAGAATTAATATCACGAACTATCTGTTTGAGTTCCTGTACAGAAATGCCAAAATCACTCTTTAACAAAAGTGTCTCGTGAATACTGCTCGGAAGAATGAATACATCACAATCATTTTTCTCAGCAAATTTCTTCACTTCATCACTGAAGAACATCCCTGCCGCACCTCTGTATTTCGACTGATTCGTAAGAATATTCACATCAGCTAATTTTAGTAGTCTATAATCACGGTTCTGAAAACATTGACGATATAAATCATCTTCCGTAACTCCCCATACTTCCAGAAAGTGCTTTGATATTCTAACAGAGCTGAAACTTCCTTTTAATAAATCCACTTTCAAATAATAAAGTATGAGCAAATCCAGTTTTTCCCGATATATGCCCTCCGCGCTTGATACCAACGCAAGGTTCCTTTCTTTATTTAATACGACTGGAAAAATCTTTGTCTTATCCATTTCCCATGAACTAAGCACTCCATTTTCCAAATCTTCTCCGGGATAATCCACACCACCTCTGATAATGTTTAAAACTGCTTCCATATCTTCTGTAACCGAATAGATGTCATACAAATGTTTCAATCTCAGAAATGGAGAGGCATCCTTTTCCGTCAGCAATACTAACCCTTCCTCCATCCGATTAATACCCGGCATTGATTCTATTTCATATTTCTTTTCAGGGCACTCATTCTCCAAGCATTCCACAATGCGTCCTTTAAATTCTTCATAACTATACATTTTTCATCCTTCTTTCTATTTGTATTCTACAATTCCTTCATACTCTGCTAAGTGCAGTCCATCCCTGCATCCTCTGAAATAGAACAGCCTTTGATACATCTCCATGATTTCTGTCTCTGTCCTTATCAGTAATGCAAGCTTCTGTGCTTCTGCTTGCGACAGTACAAAATCTTCTTCTACATCATTTTCCATAAGCTGTGCAAACTTGGGATACGCTTCATAAATAGAGGTCCGGATTCTTTCCAATTCAAGAAAGTAATCCGAACCTCTTTTCAAATCATGTCTTATTTCTTTTTCTTCTTCTTCAAACAGCATATTGAGCCAGTCTGGGGCATTTCTGCTAAACAAATCATCCAACATCTTTGTTCCCTCTTTATGCATCTTTTTCCGTAAATTCCACGTCCCAGATTTCTTTGCCCTGAACCTCGCTCATGTCTTCCGCTATCTCTGTTTTAATCGTTTCATCCGTTGATAGTGCTTTTCGAAAATCTGATTTGAGAGGTGCATATTTAAGGGCCTGCTTTATAACTGTTTTCTTTGCCATTCCCACGTAATTGTTTTTCCATGGACTAAAGGAACTATCAAAAGTCTTGGAGTATTCTTTTGCATACTCATCCATATCCGCTTTACTCATTACTTCAAAACCAAATCCACCATTCGTCAGTTTATAAAGACCATAAAATGCCTTTACTTCCCCTCTGTTTTCCAACGCAGGACGATGAATCAGCTTTGAATTTAACCCTAATTCGTAAATAAATTCGTCATTTTCATACACCGCCTGAGCCTGAATAACCTGCATTTGCGGATTACGATAACTTAAATCTATTAGTCCTTTATACCCTACCTGAAACTGACATTCTAAAATGCCTTTATTATTATAAGGAATTAAATATGCCTGACCTAGTGGGGTATTCGGTTCTAATCCAAGTTGCGCTGCATTCATAAGTGCTGCAAGAAAACTCATTTGCGTACATTCACGTAATTTCGGTGTAGTATTTAATGCGGATAATGCCATTCTGGTAAAACGTTCAGGTGTGATTACTTCTGGAAGTGCCCGTTTAATTTCAGGCTCCATTACCTTTATCAATTCCGCAATACTCATAGACTTTTTTAACTTAGTCTCACTTTTGACATCCTCTGCTTTCTTCGCCAGTTCTTTCTTTACCTGCTCCGGTTTTTCTGCTACCATTTTTTCTCTCCTTCCATGCAAAAAGGGATGAACCTTTTAGTCCATCCCACATTTATTTTTCAGTATTATGCTGCTTTTATCGTAAATCGTCTGCTTGTAGATGATTTCTGATATTGTTTGTAAATATCCGGACGCTCCATTTTCAATAGCTTCGTATCAATCCTGTTGGTTTCTACTGGTTTCCATAATACTTGAAAATGGTTATTTTCTGCGATTTCTGCATTTCCTAAATATATTTTCAATTCCTGCTCTATCTGTGTCTTTTCCAGTCCAAGCTTATCTATAAGACGGACAAGTTCCTCTCTCCGATAAAGTTTTTCATCAAATCCAGTAAGTGAAATCACCTCTCCTGAAGATTCTTTAAAGCGTCCTGCAATCACTTTATCCGCCACCGTAGAACCATCTGGTTCAGGAAGTATCCGCTTCTGTACGTGATTTTCCCAGAAGCTTTTTTCTATCTGAATCAGATTGGAAATGACTTCCTCATCCCGTTCTAACTTATACCACTTAAACTCTCTGCCATAAATCAATACTGCAATATACCATGCATCTGCATTCATTACACTCATATAGTGAAAGCACTGCATTTGATAAGATACAGGAATCTTTCCATCCACCCATTGTTTCTCTACATACGGACTGGCTGTTTTAATTTCCAGTCCTGCATTTTCCCCAACAATCATTCGGTCTACATCTGCAAGCATGAAGGGATATTTTTCATCATAAAACATTGCATTGGCTCTACGGACTTTCTTACCAGTATCTTCTGTAAAACGTTTGGCAACATATTCCTCAAAATCCCGTCCCTGACGCATTGCTTCATTATCATAAGATTCCACTTCTTCTGATGTCTTATCATAATATACTTTCATAGCATTGCTATATGGATTAAATCCGCATATTGCTCCTGCGTCTGAACCACCGATTCCTCTTTTTCGATAACGAAGCCATTCTTCTCTTGGCAGATGTAACGTATTTACCAGTTTTTTCATTATGCGGCTTCTCCTTCCTTTACTTCCAACTTCTTCAGTTCATCTTTCAGACATCTCATCATCTCTGACTGTTGGGAATCTTCCCTTTCTAACCATCTGTCAAATAAAAATGCCAGAAGATTCGGAAACAGCATTAACGATATTAAAAGCTGCTGCGAAAGCTCCTGACTTATTTCTAGCATGTATTCATATATATTCACCATACAATCAATCTGATAGGAATGCTGATAAATTTCTTCCGGTTCCATAGAAATCTGTTCTTCCTTAAAATGCTGAATTTCAAGGCTAATCTTTGCACAAAACAATTCCTTTAAATCACAAAGTCCCATACCGTTCTCTCTCCTTAAGCTGCGCAAATCATTTGATATGCCTTATCAATCAGTGGATTTCCTTCTACCGTCCTTGCAAACAGATTTTCTTTATAATTTGCAGTTTTTCTTAATGGCTGCGCATGTGTGGCAAAATCTGATACTGCATTGATAAAACGGTAAGCATTATTTCCAACTTCTTTCAAATCAGGTGCGTCAAAATATCTCGCCTGCATATCTTCTCTAAGCCGGAAGATATTCTTTCTCTGTAAAGGTGTCATATCCCCTTCCATTGGAAGTAGAATTTCAATGTACTCTTTTACTTTCCGGTCCGTTAATTGAATCCGTCTTAAGTTATCAAATTCTTTTCCAAGATGGTCCATATACTTTTCTGCCATGAAAAGTGTATTCTTAGCTTCCTCCATCTTCTCCTGAATATTTCCGGTATGCACCATACTCCATGAACGTTTTGCTGTTCTGAGTGCCAGATTCAATGTGTTATTGCAAACAACACGAATCGGTGTCAATGCTACACGGACTGCTCCTGAACCATCATGTGTATTAGAGAAAACCAGATACGGACTGATTCTTTCTCCTGAAATAATATACTCTTGCGGAAGATGTGCTAATAACCACACCTTTTTTCCACCTTGCAAAGAGCCTGCAGTTTCATAACGGACACCTTCACCAAGTAATGCGTCTGTAAATGCAAACGCTTCTTCATTCTGAATTACCTTATAACGGTCTGTTACAACACCCAAAACCTTTCGGTCTGTATCTCTTACATTTACCCGATACCCCTCAATCTTTTCTTTTGTTTCCGTAAAAACAGGCTCCTGTACTACTTTCCAATCCAGTCCTGCTATTTTAAGTGCTTCCTTTGATTTCGGTGCCTCCATAACTTTAGTTCCCAAGCCATGCCATGGTTTCTCCCTTACATAAAACATTGTTTCTACATTTGCTGCCATAATTGATTTTCCTCCTTTTCAAAATAAAAGACCAGAGCCTTGTTTGGTTCTGGTCTTATTACACTTTGATAATATACAATTATGCAGTTTTTAATTTACAATTGTCTTTAAAGTTTCCCAAGATTGCACTCATCTACGATACTGGATAGTAATCTGTATTTACATATTCCACATTATCTGTAACAGCATCCAACATATCATATCCCGTACTTCCCTCTCGTGTAATTACAAAAACACCTGCATCACTCCAAGTCAAAATGAAATACAATCCGTCTCCCCAATCTATCACTGCATTGTATGCATCTACAATTGTTCCATCCATTCCCCCGCCTACTCCTCCTAAATATGCAGGCAGTTCCCATGTTCCCATAGCTACATTGATATGATCATTATCTATTACTTCTACATTAATTATTCCAAAATCACCTGCGCTTCCACTTTGATATGTTCCCGAAACACCTATAAATGATTCTTGAGTACTGTTTCCTTTCATTTCATCTTCAACACTCTTTATCAAAGCTACATTAGTTTTCTCATATTCATTAAACTCTGTTTCAGCATTAAAATCATCTATGGAAACAGTTCCCTGATACCATGACTTTGATTCGAAATAATTTTGTAAATCTTCCGAATGAAAAATTACTCCATGTCGGGCAAATATTTCATTTCGTCCGATACGCATTTTTTCAAGTCCTACTTCCTGAACCTGTATTTTCATCAGATGTTCACTATCACTATTTGGAAAAATATAGTCTGTTTCAGTATTATTAATATTTTCAGTCTCTGCCGTTGTCTGCTTATCAGTTCCTATATTATATGACTCAATATCCTCTGCTATAAATTTAGGAATCGCTTTGCCATCAATTTTAACTCCTCCATCAAAAGTTAAAGTTGCCTGAAATGTAGCTGTATTTCCACCCTCTATATCTGCTGAAGCATTGTTAAGCCATTCCCACGTATTTGCGTTACTTCCGTCTTTCTGCTCTATAAAAATCGGGTCTCCTAATGAAGTCAAAATATGTACACAATAATTATTGCTCTCTCTTGCTGAAACTGGTAAATCAACAACTATATCTGTACGTACTTTTCCCGGATATCCATCCTCTACCCACTGTTGATAGCCACCTACTTCTTCCATGGTTTGTACTTTTATCTCGCTGTCAGTTTCTTTATCATTACTACCACCCATAGAATTTACTAATACGAACAACACAATTACAATTAAAATCCAAAACCATATTTTTTTAAAAATAGGTTTCTTTTTCTTTCCTTTACCAACCTTATCATTATGTGATGGTTCCCCTATGAAAACATTACTATGTGATGGTTCATCCACAAAAATATCTTTTTGTGATGGTTCGTTTACATAAATATCATTTCCCTCAGATTCATTTACAAAAATATCATTTTGTTGAATTGAACTTCCACAAAACGGGCACGTCTGCCAATCTTCTTCTAATTTTTTCCCACAATTTTTGCAATACATATTTCTTGCCCCTTCTTCCTTTATCTCTTGTCCTATATTTTTAACCTATTAATTCATATTGACCTTTTATATAATCATAATATTCTGCATAAGTGATTGTCGTATATGGAATAACATACACTCCGGCAATTCCTAATGTAATTAATTCCAAGAAGTACAGTCCTAAAAAGGACACATCCATTTTAAATAATTCCATACAATGACCTTTTGTCAGTTCCATACTCCTCTTATATGCATTTAACACACTTTTTTCTCCATCACTTAATATAAAATATACGAATCTCCATCTGTAAAACAATAAAATTCCCGGAACAACAAAAAAGATACTTCCCAAATAAATACCACCGAAATAGATAATTACTGTAATCAAATTACTAAAAACATTTTTTCTAAATCCATTAACCAAAACTGAAACTCCTGAATTTCCACCTCGCGATATATCCAACAGACCTGCATTATAACCAATTTTTAATAAACCTGTTATTAATACATCTAAAACATATAATGCTGCAACCACTTGCCATGAAAATGACCTGAATATACCTGCCCTAAGATACATAATAATTAACATAATTATTGTCATTATCATAATCATTGAAAGATTTTGTTTAAATAATTCTTTTGCTCTCTTCTTCATTGAAATCAAATCAAAATTCATTGTGCTTTTCTCCTCATCTTTCCGCTTAAACTAAAGTTTTATCATTCCCAAATAGTGTCTTTTTTCCGTTTGTCATTAACCATGTAATGTAGGCAGCATTTTTCTCCAGTTCATTTCCATTTATAACTAATTTTCCATTCCCATTAGAAGAAACTCTCAATATTGACTGCTCATAGGAATTATCCTTTTTACGAATTACTTTATTATCAAAGTGTACCAGTTCTCCATTAGCATTAAATTTGACCATAAAATTCTGTCCATAATAAACACAATTTTTTATTATATTTTCAATAAATGTGTTTAAATACAAAACATTTGAAATCAGTTTTAACGTTCCTATACATTTTTCTTCGCTATTTTCACGTATCTTAAAAAAAGTGTTATCCACCAAATCATATTTCCCATTAACTAGTGCTTCCCATATCTGTGAATTTTCACTTTTTATAATATTGGCAAGTTTTTCTTCTTGTTCCTCCCTCTGTTTTTCCTTTTCAGCTTGTACTCTTTGATATTCTTCCTGCTCTAACTTCTGTCTTTTTTTCTCTTCACATTCGATATGTTTCTTTTTTTCTTCATATGCAGACACAAGTTTACGTTTCACATTGTCATAGACTTCTCTTTTTTCCACGATATCTTTCTTCGCAGATATTTTCGCATAATCAAGTGCCTTATTAAAATACTCCTCATTAAATTTGAAATCATTCTCTTTGTCATTGGCTTCCTCAACTACACCATAATCAAGTGGTTTGGATAATGCCCACCAAATCCGATAATCATCAGGAAATTGTTTTGAAAGTTCAACCAATAAATCTTGCCCTTTTAAATAATATACTGGATTTTTTTCTTTATCTTTTGCCTCTCCTTTTTGATGACTCAAGGAATAATAAAATTCTACTTCTTCTAATTTTTCTTCTAAATCAATTTTCTTTTCAGATACTTCTGCCGCATCTTCCTGCACATTTTTTTTATTTTGATTTATAATTTTGAATCCACAACTTGTACAAAAAGAAAATTCTTTTTCCTCATTAATTCGAACTTTCTCTCCACAGTTTGGACAATAAATATCCTTCACCCTCGCAACCTCCTTATTTCAATTTTTGCCCACATGACATGCAGAATCTATCCGTTTCTCTTATTTCTTCTCCACAATTAGGGCATACCGATTCTAAATTTGCACCACATGCTATGCAAAATTTTGCCTTGGGAACAATCGCACCACATTTAGGGCAAGTCATCTTCTCATTTTTCTCTATTTTACTTCCACATGCCATACAAAACTTAGCGTCACTTGGTACTACTGCCTGGCAATAAGGACATCTGCATTCATCTTTTGTTCCATCAAGCTTATTTCCACTAGAAGCCTCTGATAGCATATTCCCAACTAAGCCACCTACTGTATTTCCCATGCCTGCTCCCATTCCTAGTCCCAATCCTGCTCCCATCAGACTAGCAGATGTTCCTTCATTTGCAGCAGCTATATCTAAAAAGTCATACGCTCTCTCTTGTTGATAATTGTAACCCAATACTTGCATCTCTGCCTTTTTTTCCAAAGCCTGTTTTAACTTCTGATAAGATGCATCATTCTGAACTGGTTCAATCTCGTATATATTGAAATTTACTAAACTAAGACCATATTTTTCAAATTCTAAATCTAAGTATGAAGCAACACCATCAGATATATTTTTTAATTTTCCTTGAATATCCAAAAAGGATATTTGTTCATTCACAAACTGTTTAATAATATAATCTTTTATATTTGTAAGTAAAATCCCACGAAAATACCCTACAAGCGTTTGTTGATCAAACTGCCTAATCACACCAACTAATGAAAGCAATAATTTTCTGCTATCCGTAACTCGTACTGCAAACTGTCCTTTTGCATACATTGATACAATAACCTTATAAATAGGGTCCTGAATCGGCATTTCAGTAGGTGTTTTCCACTGAATATCCATTGATACTGCTTTATTAATAAAATAAACTTCACAATGAAATGGAGACGTGCCATTAAATGGCAAATTTACCAGTTTTCTAATCACTGGAATATTTTGAGAATGTAATGTATACCTTCCTGCACCAAATTCATCTAAAGCTTTTCCATCTTTAAAAAAAATTGCTTCCTGTGATTCATGCACAATAAGTTGAGATAACGTATTGAAATCCTCCCCCGGAAACTTCCAAACCAAAACATTATTTCCACACTCGCATTTTATTACATCAAATATTTTCATTCGTTTTTACCCTCATATATGCATTTTATATAGCCAATTATAATCTTATATGGCTTCTTTTTCAACTCTTTTAAAGTTTTATTTTTATTCTGTAATAATTGATAGAATAATAAAAAGAGGAGGCTTTATCATATGGAAAATCTGAAAGTATTACGTAAACAACACAATCTCAGTCAACAAAAACTTGCAGATATCCTGCACATTAGCCAACAGTCTGTTTATAAATACGAGAACGATATTACATCTCCCGATTTGGAAACACTTATAAAAATGGCAGACTTTTTTAATACCTCCGTCGATTACATCATCGGACACACTGAAATTCCACATAAAATCGAACCGGTTACAGATAGTATGCTAAATCAAGATGAAGAAGCATTGATTCAGAACTACCGACAACTCCCATTGAATAAAAAGGAAGTCATAAATACCGTCATTAACAGTTATCTCGAAAATTAAATAAGGAAATCAGCAATAGACACTGATTTCCTTACAATTTCTTTTTATTTCCCACAACATTTGCTAATATATATCAATTCCAATAATTAAAAATTATTCTATATCAACATATGGTTAAATATAACGTTGTTACCAAGGTAACTCAATTTGTACGTACATATTTCAGGATAAAAAATCCTAAAACACTGTTAAATCATGCGTTTTAGAAATATGTTCTACAAGAGAGTTACCTGATATAAATATGCCACGCTCCCACTTCAACAGCCAAAGGAACGACCCAGTTCACTACTAATACACTATTCTTTTGTATTATAGTATATATATAGTATATTTATATATATTATATCTCTACATTTATGTTATGTCTGTATGTAATAAAAAATATCAACTTATACATTCAGATAATAAATCAAAGGAGCTTATAATACTATGAAACAGAAAAAGAAAACAGAACGCATTGAAATACGAACTTCTCTAGAAACCAAACAACTCTTAAAAGAAAAAACCGAAAATACAAATTGTAAATCTGTATCTGAATATATTACTCGTCTGATTCATACAGATTCTGAAAAACAAAACTCTTCTGAACCTAGTTCAGAATACAATCACGAATCACATGTAGAATCCGCACTCATGCTTAACCATATTTTAAATTGTATCCACAGTCATCGAGACAGTACAGAAAAGTTAATAAAGTCTATTCGCAAGGAGGTTGAAACCCATGTCTTCTATTAGATTACAAATATTTCCTGGCACATATGAAAATGATTCCGCGTATGAATATGTACTTGCATACATCTACAACAAATATTCAACAGGCGGCTATGGATATTATCCTTTTGATATTAAAAGCATTATTCGCGACTTTGAACAATCGAAACAAGATTCTTACTCCAAACAAGACCGTAACATCTGGCATTTTGCCATAACATTTAGTCCCGAATATAATCATTGTCCTGATTTTTTCTTTATGAATCTTGCACAGCAAGTAGCATTAATCTACTGCAATGATTATCAAGTATATTACGGTCTTGATAAAGACACCGATAATCCTCATATCCACTTTGCAGTCAATGCATACAGTTATCATCCCCAAGCAGAACCTTTATCTGATTCCAAAATGGAACAGCTACTTCATTACGCCCATTCTAAAATAACTCATCTTTTTCCAAAAACTAAAGTTACATTATCTTACTCCAAGGAGGAATACTAAGCATGTTTGATGAATTTGATGATATACTTACAATTACTGAGGTTGCCGATGCTCTAAAAATCGGCACCTCTTATGCATATCGTTTAGTCAAATCTGGAAATTTAAAAGCATATAAAGACGGAAAAGACTGGAAAATTCCAAAAGAATGGTTAATTCAATATATTGCATCAAAAAAATAATTTGATATGGTTTCATATGATTTGTACAGTGAAGCATTGAAATACTCTGAGTATTCCGATAAAATATAGATATCATAAAATCGGGATTTGTATATTTAATAAAGTCGTTTACGGATTTCCATATCTTCTAGTTTACATGAAGTATAAATGTATTGGAAAGGACAAGAATATGTAGAAGGAAATTATAATGATTGGAGTAAAATTATAATGAAACACAGAAAAGAAATTATTATTGCAACAATTATCGTAATTATAATCTGTTTTGCAGTGGTTCCATTGGGTGTTAATTATGCATTTCGTCATGTTGCACCGATAGACATATTAGCTGCTCGTTGGGAAGCGTCAGATGCCCTCAATTATATTGCAACAACACTGGCATTTATAGGAACGTTTATCTTAGGTTTGATTGCATGGAAACAAAATACAGATTTGCAAAAAATCGAAACAAGTAGGTTTATTGCAGATAATTCTTGTGAAGTATTTTTGGAAAGTATACAGTTAAAAAGTTTAAATCGGACTGCATGTAATCTTGATAGCGAATACACGGAATCTATTGTAACGGAATCTATTGTAGTAGAAAAAGGCATGCAAAAGTGTAATTATAGGAGTTTTCAAATTGAAATCTGTCTCAAGCGTATGTCCGGATATCCTACGCAAATTAGAGTCAATGACATGCTGATATTTATTGGTGATGAGGCAACTACAATTCCTGTATCAACAAATCGATACGATAATACATTTAATAAAATTGCAATTGCAAAAAATTGTAATTGGTTCAATGTTACTGTGCTACTTAAACCTGAAACAAAAAAGAAAATCATCGAGCATTTAAATGATAATTGTAAAATAATGATAGATATGAATATAGAACTTGTATCTACAAATTATGTATCTACTCGCTTGAAATGTCGTGGCGACTTTATAAAATCAAATTCAGACAGCCTTGAAAATAATTTTAAACTATATGGCAACGACCCCCTATGTTTCTGGGATGGAAATATTATATATTCCGCAAAAGATATATCTGCAAGAATAAAAACTTAAATTTGGTGAAGAGTTTGGCTAAATAGAGTCATTTGCTTGAAGAAGGGAACGCTTTTTATGGTAAATCGAAATTTAACTTATAAATGGTGGAAAGATAAAATGACAAACAAAATTGTTATTGAAAAGGAAATACTTGATTGGAAAAATCCAATACGTGGTATTTATGGAATATTTATTAGAGAAAAAAAAGACGTTTATTGTGCATATGTTGGGAGAGCAAACAATATATATCGTAGATTCTTTTCATCTAGTGGTAAAAATCCTGGTCATTTGGTTAAAATTAGGAGCGGTGACTGTAAAAATGAAAAAATAAAACAAGCCTTAGGGAAAGAGGATGCTATAATCGAAATTAAAGTGTTAGAAGAAGTAAAATGTCAATATGATGATTATTATAAGGATATGCAAAGACTTGCATTTGCAGAATATTATCATATCAGTAAATATCAGGAATTAAACCAATGTCTGGAGCAATTGCCAGATGGTCGTAATATGGCCAAAGATGCTTGGGAGGTTAAATATAAAGAACGGCATAATGAATAAGATGAAACTTTTAGTTTATAAAACCCTCTTATATAAGAACTATAACCCCCTCCAATAAAAATATATTTTCTCTATTAAACAATTACATATATAGGAAAGAGCAGATATCCTCTGCTCTTTCAATTTTTATCATTTTATTCTCCAAATTGACCGTTCTATTTTGTTACTACCATATGTACCGTACTCTTGCTTACTCCAAACTGCTTCGCAGTTTTCCTTACAGTTGCATTATTTTCTAAGATATAATTTGCAATCTCCACCGCCCGCTCTTCGATATAATCCTTCAAAAAGAACCTCTTAAAAATACCGTTTTTACAATGTATGCAAGGTATAGTCGATGTATGTCTTATGATCAATGCAGTTTCTATTATTGAATTTTATCTCAAATTTATTTATATAGAATCGCTCAATATCACCATGTGAAATATCAATTTTTCCCACCCATAAGAACATGCTATACTGAATTTATCAATCATAGTGGAGGTTTAAATCATGAACGCAAAGGAAAAATTAGCAGATCTTCAGAGACAGTTTGGCTTATATGCACAAGCAAATCCAGAAGTAATGAATGGATTTGGTGCAACAGCTACGGCAGCAATGGAACATTCAGGCTCGTTAGATGCAAAGACCATGGAATTATTAATTGTGACCGTTGCAGTTGCAAGAAAATGTGAACCTTGTATTTATGCACATGTTATGAACTACATTCAGGCAGGGGGAACCAAAGAAGACTTGGCCGCCGGACTGAATGCCGCAGTTCTGATTTGTGGTGGACCCGGAATGGCATATGGTGCATTAGCACTTGATATCTTTGACCAGTATACAGCAGAATAGAATACAGCAAAATAATTTAAGCATTTCCCCAAAATGCCCCTCAGAATATTACTACAAAAGTATCTGTTTCTGAGGAGCATTTTTAACTCATATCGGAATGGAACCCAATACAAAATAATCTGACTTTTCTATTTTCTCCGAATCTGTTCCAATATTGCCGGGTCTTTTATGGATGTATCTTCCGCCAGCAGAACCACCTTTGACACTATTTGTGCCGTCAAAGGATCTTCATCTAAAAATGGAAGATAGACTTTTCCTCTCTGACCGCTCCATACAGGCACAATATGTATTGTACTTCCTGCTTTCTGATGAACTATACCACTTCCCAAATGAACGCTGTAAGCATTATACTGTCCTGCAATATGTACGAAATGACCTTCTACCTGCACATTCGTAAGTTTCATTAAATTGCAGGTGCATTCCACAATAGCCTGTCTCAGTTCTATTGTGGATGTAGAAGTTACAGGGTCTACACCACCGATAAATGCAAGGCTGACTGCCAAATCCACATCCCGCATCGTCTCCGAAAATAATACATCATCCACATCTTTCATCTTTAATGGCTCATTTGTTCTGCGATGAGAAAATGCAACATAATCAATAGACGGGGCTTCAATATCACTCGGTGAAAACCAGTCTGCATCTGCCATCAGTCCAACTACAACATCCTGCTTATAGTAAACTTTTTCCAGTCCTTGTTCATAAGAAACATTCCATCCACGTCTTTTTAATGCCGCTGCTGCCTGTCTTGTCTGGATTTGATAACCTGTATATCGCTTTGTATAGTCCAGTTCTTTTTCGTCTTCCAGCTTCAGGTACAATTCTCGGAATACCTGTTTAAATGGCTGCACAATCTTATTTTCAAAAAGATACTGCTGAAATTCTTTTAATACCTGATGCTCATATAGGTCAACGACATGAGCAATCCGTATTTTTCCACTGCACTTTTCTTTTTTATTTTCCATTACCAGACAGCTATCCTGATAAAATCCGATAAATCCATTACAAATCATCACTAGATGTCGAATCAATGGACCGGCAACCACATGCCTTGACATGGTTTCGATTTCTTCACAGTCATATTCCGTTCTTTCTTCCATTGCCTTTTCAAGCATAATGCGTGTGCGCTGATACTGCTGTTTCAAAAGCTCATGGGCTTCTTTCACCCGAATCACATGTTCTTGATTCTTCAGGCGCGCAGGAATTGCCTTTAACTTCTTACCAGCTTTATAGACACAGATATTGCTTTGACCATTTTCATCTACTGTGACGCAAATCTGAACATCTTCTACTGTTTTCCGTTCAAAAACATCCTGATATAAATCCACCATCCTGCTTTCCATTTTCCATGTCAGCCGGTCTACTGTATCAAAATGAGCATTTCTTGCAAGATTCATAAGTGCAATTTCACAGCAGCGTTTCTCACTTGCCTGACGCTGCGCGCCAAATGCCTTTGACTCTTTCAAAAACTGTTGTACATATAAGTACCGTTCCAGTAAATCTGCTTCATCTATAAGCGGCACAATACAATATGCATTCAATGCATCCTTATTTCTCTTTTCTGCCGCCTGTTTATAAAATTCTTCTTTCCCCTTCTTACCGGTACAAGCATCCATATATTTTCGTGCCCTTGTGTGAAAACTATTTTCACACAACAACTTTGATGCATCATATAAGATTTTTATGCGTTTTTCGCCAAGCTTCCCGCAAATTGCTTTACACCATGCAATATCGAATGCACCGTCATTTAAATCCTCCGGGTCCAAAGCTGTATAATGGGCAATTTCTGCTTTTTTCTGCTCCGAATTATCTTGTCTCATGTGGGCAATAAAGTAATAGCAAGCTTCTTTAAATCCATCCCATTCCAGTACTTCATTTACAAAATCAATCCACTGGGGCGCCATCATTGCCACTTCCACCAATCGTTTTTCCGATATTTCTGCATTTTTCAATTCGGCAGAAGAATCTGTCGGCAATGGGTAGCATTTTCGAATCAGATTCGCAAAAACGGTCTGCCTGTCATTTCCGTAAGAAGCTCTTTTGATTTCTTCTTTATCCAATACTTTTAATGCCATTAACAGGTACTTCACGCCCCGGATAAGGCACAACTGCTGCACATACTTTGTAACGGTGCTCACATCATTTAATCGTGTGGTTTCCATGCGAATCAGCGTATCACTGATTTCATCCAATGTTTCCCGGAGGTACTTGCATGCCTCTGCGTTTTCTTTCGGAAGTTCTAGGTGCGGTTTTCTGTAAACACCTCTGTTTTCAAAATATGCTGCACTGTATGCCTCATACAACATTGTATTGACATTTCTGGAATAATAATTTGAATCCGTATTCTCTTCTGTATGTTTATCCAAAATCATTTCCATCAACGCTGTTTTCGGCAAAAACCCAAGTAAACATGCACGGGCTGCAACCAGCGGCTGAATCTCCATTTTATTAAGCACCGCCGGAGCGCAGTCCATATGAAAATGCAGATAGCAATCATAGACAAGCGGAAAATACTTTGAAAACTGTGCATCATTCATCTTGTCTAACCGAAGATTATCAACCATTATCAAAAAAGCAGTAATATTTGCAACCGAATATATTTTAAGCTTTCCATTGTAGTCCTGCATTTTATACGAATTACATTTTGCATACTTAAGAAACAATTCTATTACCTGCGCATTTCTCTCCAAAAACACATCATTGCAGTCACATTCATAGAAATAATAAGTAATAATACGTGAAAAATGGCTGTAATACGCCCATCGCTCCGTATCCTCCGAGGTTAAATACGTCAGTTTGATTTCCCTTGGGAATAAATTGTCATAATGATATCCGATACTTTTCAAAACAAAATATAATTGAAACAAAACATCCAGACTCAATTTATCCTGCTTAAAATATTCTCTCCATACTTCACCAAGCGGAAGTGCATCCAGTGATTTTATTTGATAATTCAATGGGTAAAATGCCTTGTCCCCAACCAGACAATGTTCGCCAAACTTTTGATATTCATCCCTCGCATGCTCGTCTATACGCTGATTCCACAAATGGAAATATGTAATAATTTTTTGTTTATCCCACACATTCAGAAAGCTCAAATCCACGATTTCCTTCTTTTTCAGGAATCCTTTTTTCTGTATGTTCAAGTATGTCGGATAGGACAACTCATATTTCTGATAACGCGGATAAAGGCCAAACCCTTCTTCCTGCCCCAGAATCTTTACTTCTGGCTCCGCCACTGTTTCAAAATAAGATGGAGCAAGCCGTTGCAATTCTAACGCTGACTCCTGTATCAGTTTATCCTTGGACTGTTTTAGACGTGCGAAACTTTCCTGTACACATTCTTTCGATTGTTTGGAAATCACCTGAATAATTGCCGCTCTTGCATAGGCTTTCTTTGTTTTTAACCGCCCTTCCAATGCCAGAATATCTTCCTGAGTCAATGGAGTTTTCATCAATTCTTCCGTCACAAAACGGGATAAGGTTTCCTGCTGGGAAATAATCTCTTTAATCATAAATTCTTTTTTCACTGGAAGTGACACATATTCAAAACAAGCATGCAGAAATTCCTCCAGTGATGTTATCCACAAGGTAGAACTATGCGGCAACAAAAGCTCAATCCGTTCCTTTTCCGGTGCTTTTATCAACAATTGCGCCAGAAAATTTACAATTGATTCCTTATTAATCGTAACAGAAAACCATTCAAACCCTTTGGAAGAATAGGTTTGTTTTGATTTAAGTTCCGATAAAAACGGATAAACCAAATCAAACAGTTGATAGCATTCTTTTTTGGTAAATGTACTACGTTTTACATCACATCGTACACATTCACTAAGATACAGTGCCCGAATCCATGGTTCTTCCTTATATTTTTCGATTAAGGATTGATATTCCAAAACAGAAAAATGCCGTGTTAATTGCAGGTAAATCAAAGCTGCCGCAATCATATGTGGTTTGCCGCAGTCCAATAAGTCCACAGCCTCTTCGACTGCTTTTTCCAGACTCCTTATTCCCATACAGTACAATGCAAGATATACTTTTAATGGATTTTCATCCATAAGGTCTTCTCTGCGCTTTGCTTCATCATGGATATCCTCAAAAATAGTATGAAAAATCAATTCCATTAACCTTAGTTCTGCTTTCTCATAACCAATCCCAATCCATGTCAGGACGCTGCGCTGCACCGAAGAATACCGCAATAAGTTTTCTTCCTGTATCACATCAATCATTCGATAAAAATAATCAATCTGATATTCATCTATCGTCTCAAGAATACTCTGTCTTAATCCTTCTTGAAGTTTTGCTGCCAATAACAGATTCATCAGCAAGTCCTGTAACTCCTGATTTCGGCTCTGTTCAATCGCAACAATCAAGTCACGGGTCAAAAATCCGACATTATTTTCACTGGTCAGAACATCCTTACAATATTGAATCACTTCTTCATTTTCCCTGATAATTTCAAGTGCAATAACCGGTGCCATGTTGTAATACTGTAAAACACCTTTATATTCTCCATAGATGAGCTTTTGCATAGAAAGCCCGACACCATAAAATACATAGAATGCCCCAACCGCATGAATCACCCGTTCCCGGTAATTGGATAATTTACAGCTTCTGACATCCATCCGAATCAACTGGGTATTACAGGTATACTCCTGTATATGAGTCAAATACTCGCAAACTTTTGTATACTGCATTGGCAGTAAACTTTTAAAGTCTTTTTGTTCTTTTCTTAACTCTTCCAGTGTATCAGGAATCCTTACATCCGGTAAATAAAACCGATATAAATAACTCCTCTTCTCCACTTCATCTACAAATGCCTGCTCCATTTGTGTGAGTTTCAGTTTTGACAAGGACTTATTATATTCTCTCAATTTATCAATGATTTCGCCTGATTGCATTACCACAACCTCCCCGCCATCATAACCAGCCTGATGATAACAAGCTCGTTCTCTTCCTTTACCTTTAATGTATCTTCCAGTTTTCCATATTCTTCCTGATTAAAAAATACACGGAATAAGCCATCCTCAAAATCCTGCTTTACAATGTTCCATGCCTGCTCTGCAGTATACTTCTGCTTCTGATAAGTCTCATAGACAATCTTGCCTGCCGATGACAATTCCGGGGTTCCTGACAATTCCTTTAACATAATCTGATAGAGCAGCTCGTGTAAATACTTTACATCCGGAATTTCATAAAGCTCGTGTGACAGTTCTTTATTAGATGCCGCTTTTCTCTTCACTACTTTTATTTTCATGTTTCACCTACTCCCATCTGACACAGGCGCTCTTCCCACAATGAGCCAGTCCAAGGTAAACTACTTCGCCTTCCATTTCTGCGTCATACTGCTTTTCCTTTATCTGGTCCAGTGCCTTTTCTGCCAATTCCACCAAGTCTTCCATTTCATCTTTGGTATACTTAAATTCCAACACCAGATTTGGATATCTGGCATTCTTCGAATAAAGGCAGATATCGCTTCTTCCAGTTCCACTTTCCCGGTTACTCTTTACTGCGTAGTCCCGTCTGAGAAATGCACACATTCCAAGCATCATCATATGATAGCTGTTTTCATCTTTCAAATCATGGTAAGATGGGAGTTCCAACAGGATTCTTTGATATTCTTCTGCAAATCGTTCCATATCCTTTCGTTTCAGTGCATTCAGCATTTTCTCCATCTGTCTTTCGTCAACCTGTAAATGACACGCCGTCAGTTCCTTGAATACTTTCCACACTTCCAGATTCGGAATCCGCAGCCTGTAATAGTCTTCTTCTATTGCTTCCTCTATTGTTACAATTCCTGCATTCACAAGCAGCCCCCACAATGCTGCCTCATCCATGCTCTCATAATAAGCCATTGAAAAATCCACTACGGCATCTACTGTCCCTTCCTGAATCAGAGTCTCGTATTCTTTCTTAAATGATGTTCCCTGCTTCTCAAGGGCATTTCGCAAAATGCTGTTCTCACTTGTATTTACCCAGTAGGACTCCATCTTTCTTCTTGCCGCATAACAGGATACCGACCACGGATTGTAAACTTTTGCATTACCAAAGCAATATCCATCATACATTTTCTTCAGTTCATCCGAAAATTCTACATTACAATAGGCAAGGAGCTTTTTCACCTCTTCTTCTGTAAATCCAAAGCAATCATCATAATCCGTATCCTGTACTGTACAGACAATCAGGTTATTAAGACCGGAAAAGATATTTTCTTTGGCTATTCTTTGAATCCCGGTCAGAATCGCTTTCTCAAGGAACGGATTGCCCTTTAGGGAAGTTGACAAAATTCCATTTAGGACACTTCTGACTTCCTCATAATATCCTTCTGAATTGGCTGACATAAATGGGGTGTCATATTCATCAAGCAGCAGAAATACCTTTTTCCCATAATACATATTCAATGTCTGGCAAAGGATTGTAAGTGACCGAATCACATCATTTTCAATTTCTTTTCTTCCTCTTCCCGAGCATAAGCTTTCATAGATTGTGTGAAACTCTTTTTTCTGAAATTCAGACAATGTGCCATCGTTGATGACTGGATAATACCGTTCATATTCTGCCCGCACCGTATCTTTCAGCGCATAACACAACGAATCTGCATTATCTGCCTTCACATTGAGAAAAGACAGAAACACAACAGGGTGCTGATTCATTTCTTTCTGAAAACTACTTGCGGCAATCTTCGTTCCTTCAAATATATCCCCAGACACCTTTGTACAATCTAAGAACTCTGCCAGCATAGACATATTCAATGTCTTTCCAAATCTTCTTGGTCTGGTAATTAAGGTAATCTGATACCATGAATCCAAAAATTCTTTTATAAACTGAGTCTTGTCCACATAATAGGCATGCTTTTCCCTTAAATCACGGAAATTCTGTACACCGATTGCGAGCCTCGGCACTACTTCTTTCCCAGTGGATGCCTCATATGGTATTGTTCTATCCCGCAATACACTATCATTCATTGCATATTTGGATTCTCTTCCAAATAATTCATCCAGAGAACATCCCAGTACATCACTGATTCTCTCCAGCACTTCGTAATCTGGTGTGCGGTTCCCGCTTTCATAATTAGTATATGTGGAGCGTGAAACTCCAATCCTTTCCGCCATCTGCGCCTGTGTATATCCACATAATTTGCGAAACGCTGTAAGATATTCATGAAATTTTGTCTTCATATTATCACCGCTTTTGTTTTTCTTTTTATTATATCTCATTTTGTTTCGTTTCGCAACTTTTATCTTGTATTTCTTATTAAGTTTCTATTTGAAACTTTATTTTATCCAACTTCTACTTGAATTTACATATTACCTACATCTCAAGCAATCCTTGAATACTACTTGCTATTTTTCTTTTTTCTAAGTATAATTTTTGGGAAGTATCGATTGTTATCATATAGCAATAGCCAACTTATACCTGCGCTGTAATACTCTTTCTTATCGCAGCAATTGAAAACAAAAATATTTACTATGGAGATTAAATTATGACTTACTTATTATCTGCCATTGGTGCCAACTTAATTATGACGTTCCTCATGCGTTATTCTGAGCACCACAACGGAAATAGATATGCATTAAATATATGGAATTATCTGGCTGGTGCTTTGCTCAGCATCTTGTTTCTTGAAAATAAATCTGTTATTTTTTCTGGCGATTTTACTACTATTCTTCTTGGTACTATCAATGGAATCGGATTTGTCAGTGCGCTTGTATTAATTCAGATTAGTATACGCAGAAATGGTGCCCCACTGACAACCACCTTCAACCGACTGGGAATATTGATACCAACAATCCTGTCTGCATTTTTGTTTAAAGAAATCCCGGCTCCAATGAAGATTGTTGGGCTTTCTTTATGCATTTTCGCTATTATCATTATGAATACTGGTGACAAAAAAGACAGACCTGCATTTATGGCAGGCCTTATTTTAGTATTTATTCTTGGTGGAACTTTAGATTTTATTTCCCGTGTTTACAGCTTATATTATGACGCAGAAAGTCAGACTTGTTTCGTGCTGTACACGTTTCTTGCTGCATTAATTGTCAGTATCATTCTCTTCGTAAAAGACGGTAATAAAATGACCATTCGTGACAGCTTAATCGGAATAGGTGTCGGCATTCCTAACCAGCTTACCACCCTTTTACTCCTGCGTGCTGCCACTTTCTTACCAGCATACATTGTATATCCTACTTACAGTGCCGGACTGATTATTCTGGTAAACATTATAAACTACCTTGCATTCAGGGAAACACTGAATAAAAAACAATACCTGGCAACTATTATCATCGGCATTGGTCTCATATTTATCAACCTACTATAGAAAAAGAGCACTGGATCATTCCAATGCCCTTTCATCTTAGGTCTCTTTAAAACTTCACTACTTCTGGTTCATGTGTAAAAGAAGAAAATGTTGCTATCGCATTTTTAAAATAAAATACTTCTGTATTGCCATCATCAGCAGAATACATTCTCTGCAAAGATGGATACGCATCCAGCATAGACTGTCTTGCTTCTCTGCGGTCATCCTCAATGAGCTCCCCTGCAACCCGGATCCACTCACCATCTTTAAATGCGCAAATTTCTGCTTTTGGATTCGCGTGTAACTGTTTAGAAACTTCTTTTACTTTTCCAGTCTGTATGTATAGCTTTCCTTCAAAAATATGTGCTGTTCCAAATGGTCTTACTCTAGGCTGGTCTCCTTCTACTGTTGCCAGATAGTAAGTTTCTGCATCTTTTAAAAATTTAACTACTCTCTCCATGGCTTTTATCCTTCCTTCCACCTATATTTACCATCATTATATACTAAATTGCTTTTCCACACAATCACAGAACTTTTCTATTATAAAGTTTAATAATCCTCCAAATTCATCGCATATAAAGTGCCACCAATCAATCCTGGAAACACACCTGCATATCCAATAAACAGAAACAGCCACAACATATCTTTTAAAACAATCCGACTAATGAGCATCCATACAACTGCACCGATTACGCACCAAGCCACCATATGTAACATCAAAAACATTGTCAATTTCTTTTCTCTTTCCAGATTTTTCTCTTTACAGAAATTCCATACTTTTTTCATCATAGCGGTTTCCTCTCTTTCTATTTGAAAGCGTAACAAACCCTTGTTAAACTATGTGCCAACTCATGTTAAATCCATGTAAATCCAGACAAGAAAATATTTACCTTTCGCTCATTTTCCTTTATACTGAAATACGAAATTTTTATAGCAATAAACAAAAAATAAAAAGGAATGATTGATATATGAAGCTTACATCTGCACGCAGGGGACCTCAGATTGATTTGTTAAATGGAAGTATTTTTTCAGCTATGATAATTTTTTCCATACCGATTTTATTTTCCTGTTTGTTTCAGGAATTATATAATACGGTAGATACCATAATTATCGGGCATGTGCTTGGAGAAAATGCACTTGCCGCGGCAGGTGCTGCTGCCCCAGTCTATGAACTTTTGATTGGATTTGCTCTCGGAATCGGAAATGGACTTTCTTTAATGACTTCCCGTAGCTATGGGCTGAATGACATGGAGCTGTTAAAGCGTTCGGTAGCCGTTTCCATTACTATCGGCACCGGAATCAGCCTAGTAATTGCGGTATTAACCCGTTTTTTCCTTATGCCGTTTCTCAGTCTGCTTCATACACCTGCTGCCATCATCCGGGATACCTATGAGTATATTTCCGTCATTACACTGTTTGCAGGTGTCATGTTTGCCTATAACCTCTGTGCAGGACTTCTACGTGCCATCGGGAACAGCCTAATGCCGCTCGTTTTCCTTTTTCTGTCCTCTGTACTTAATATTGGACTGGATTTGTTCTGCATTATCAAATTGAATATGGGAATGAAAGGCGCTGCCGTTGCCACGGTCATTTCTCAGACCGTATCCGTCGTACTGTGCCTGATTTATATTTCACGATATGCCAAAATATTAATCCCGCAAAAGAAGCATTTCGCATATGACCGGCATCTCTATGCGGAAATGGCAGGACAAGGATTTTCCATGGGATTTATGAGCAGTATTGTTTCCGCAGGAACCGCCATTTTGCAGGCAGGAATTAATGACTTAGGTGCTCTCACTATCGCAGGACACACGGCTGCAAGAAAACTGATGCAATTTGAAATCATGCCATTTTCATCCATGATTACATCGGTCAGTACTTTTGTTTCCCAGAATTATGGTGCAGATCAGGTGCAGCGAATTCGTAAAGCCATGAAATATGCCTACTTTTACAACGCAGTGATTACGGTAATATTAACTGCTTTGAATCTACTGTTTGCCTCTACCATGATGCGTCTTCTGTCAGGTTCCAATGACCCGACCCTTGTGCAAAATGGTACCTTGTATTTGCAGATTGTTGCACCGTTCTACTTTATTTTAGGACTGGTAACAAACACACGCTCCGCGCTACAATCTATTGGAAGCACCATTCTTCCGCTTTTCTCCAGTATTCTGGAACTTATCGGAAAAATCATATTCGTAATTCTGTTCATTCCAAAATTCCAGTATCATGCCGTGATTTGGTGTGAACCGGTTATCTGGTGTTTTATGGCAGTCGAACTGATGTGGGCCTTCTGGCGGAGTCCTTATATCCGCGGTGCACAAACCCACCATTGATTCCTTGTCCGGTTTTGACGAATAAACACCATTGATACCAACAATGAAAAAGCTTGTACAAGTTTATTACTTACAAAGCTTGTTACTCACAAAAAGCAACTACTGACTGATTCGACTTCATCAATAGTTGCTTTTCATTTTTATTCATCTTCTATTTTATTTATCTTATTTTCTATTTTAGTTCTTCCAAAAACTTATCCGTCAATTTTTGTATATTCAAATATGGGTTTTCATAATCAAAACTAATCATACGTCCTTTTGCTGCAGTTACCCCAAGCTGTATCGGACCTGCAATATCTGCATTTAACCGTTCATCCAGCATTCCTGCAATAAATCCGCCTGCAAAAGAATCTCCTGCGCCGGTATCATTGTTTAATTGGTAATGGAATAGTTTCTTATGTCGTACTGTACGTATCTTACTCTTCCCATTTTCAAATTGAATCAACTCATGGCGGTCATCATATTTCACAATCAATGTACGCTCCGGATTCGGATAAACCGAAGAAAAATACTCGCACAGATTTGCATAAAGTGGTCGTGCACTTCTTGCATTTAATCCAAGATTCTTCTTTTCTGATTTATTTAAAAACACATAATCCGCATGACAGATTAACGGCTGAAGACGTTCCCTCCACATGGAAGTGTATTCAAAACCAGGGTCCATGCTGACTTTCAGATTTTTATTGATACGCTTTGCTTCGATTACACTTTGCATAATTGCTTCAAACTGGGAAAAGTCCGAAAGAGAGGATAAATGAATCCATTTTGCTCCTGCCAGATATTCTGCCAGAGTTTTACCCGTTCTTTCTTCCTGCTCCTGAATCCGGTCCAACAGTGTGTTATTGGCACAAGGTGCGATTTTGATGCAGTTTCTGCTGTGATTATAAAGACGTACCACTGATTTCGCAATTGCTTTATAGTACGGGTCTTCAAACCGCTCTTTCGTTGTAAAAAGCCAGTCACGGTTATCCAGATGTGACAGTTCTCCTTCCACATTATTGCTTTTTCCATAACGCAAGTCAAACGGATTCGGTGTACCGCAGACTCCTGTATATGCCACCTGAAGATTTGGCAGAATATGCTTCGCCACTTTCAATGTGATAAAGGCAGAACCTCCAATCTGTGTTGTATATTCCTTCCCCTTCTGAACCAGTTCGTAAATATCATCTTCCACATCGGAAATCGGATTGCTCAGGTTCTCGTCACCTTCTTTGTCGTTGTTTTTAATTAAATCAAAGCTGGTGCAGTGAAACATATAATCATAATTAATTGCGCCAATACAAATGATATCTAAATCTGCCATCTTGTGTATCTCCAACCCATATTTTAACTTATAATCGTTTCTTAAAAATAAATATGTCAGTATAAGTGTATATTATAAATAGTGGTTTTGTCAAATATTATTTCGTCGCAATTAATTTCTTGGTTGGATATGCTGTTATCTGCAAATTCGGTGGATTTTCCTCAAATTTCTTTTTGAACTGTTTTTCATACTCCACTTCATGACTAGGACTTATCGCATATGAAAGTAACACCTCTGTTTCTTCACCTGGTCGTAATGAAAAACCTCCTTCCCCATTAGTCCAATCATACTTTCTCCCTTGCAATTAATCCACAATACCATTACAATAGAAATCGTGATTTTATAAATGGAGGATGCAATTATGCAAAGAGAGAGTTTTCAGTCAAGACTTGGCTTTATCCTGGTCAGTGCAGGATGTGCCATCGGCATTGGAAACGTATGGAAATTTCCTTATGTTGCCGGGCAAAACGGAGGAGGTGTCTTCGTACTGTTTTACCTGTTATTTCTGGCAATTATGGGAATGCCTGTACTTACCATGGAACTTGCCGTAGGCCGTGCAAGCCGTCAGAGCGCTGTCAAAGGATATCAGGCACTGGAGAAAAAGGGAAGTAAATGGCATATTCACGGATGGTTCTGTGTTATCGGATGCTATCTGCTGATGATGTACTACACCACGGTGGCTGGCTGGATGTTAGATTATTGTGTAAAATTCGTTTCTGGAACATTCAGCAAAGTTTCTGCCAACTCAGTAGATTCGGTATTTGGAGCAATGCTTGCAAATCCGGTTGAAATGACTATTTTCATGGGAATCACTGTATTCCTTGGCTTTTTGGTATGCAGCGGTGGTTTGAAAAATGGTCTGGAACGCGTGACGAAGATAATGATGATTTGTTTATTAGGGCTTATCATTCTGCTTGCTGTACACAGTCTGACTTTAAGCGGTGCTTCGGAAGGTCTTGCTTTCTATTTACTTCCTGATTTTCAGCGTGCTTCTGAAATTGGAATTGGAAATGTAATCACTGCTGCAATGAATCAGTCCTTCTTTACATTAAGCCTCGGAATTGCTGCTATGGAAATCTTCGGAAGTTACATGTCCAAAGATCACACCCTGACAGGAGAATCTATTCGCATCTGCGCTTTGGATACTTTCGTAGCTTTGATGTCCGGTCTGATTATTTTCCCGGCCTGCTTCAGCTTCAATGTACAACCGGATCAGGGGCCTTCCCTTATTTTTGTTACACTGCCAAAGGTATTTGCCAACATGGCAGGCGGAAGATTATGGGGAAGCCTGTTCTTCTTATTTATGACGTTTGCAAGCTTCTCGACGGTAACAGCCGTATTTGAAAATCTGCTTGCAAGCTGTATTGATAACTTTGGATGGACACGTAAAAAAGCAATTATTATCAACTGTATTTTTGTTTTTGCTGCCAGCATGCCTTGCCTGCTCGGCTACAACGTACTTAGTAACATTCACCTGATTCGTGGAAATGATATTTTGGGAACAGAGGATTTTCTTGTAAGTAACTTACTGCTTCCAGTTGGTTCCCTGATTTATCTCCTGTTCTGCGTCAGCAAATGGGGATGGGGATTTGACAAATACATGGAAGAAGTGAACACGGGAAATGGAATAAAAATGTCACGTCATTTCAAATTCTACTTCCAGTTTATCCTTCCAATCCTGATTCTCGTAATTCTGATTCAGGGATTGCTGTAAGGATTCCAGAGTTGCTACAACAGGGGATTGTCGTCAAATGATATCAAAATGACGTGTGTCGCATAGCCCAAAAAAGGAGTGTGCCGCTGCTAAAATCGCAGGGCACACTCCTTTTAAATTACGCAAAACGCATTTTTCTTCGTTTATTCACCAACTATGTCTTATCTCTGAAAAGCTATTTTCTGTTTATTTTTTCAATCACGGACCACAAAAGCTGTTGGAATTCTTTTCCAACCCGGTCTGCTGTCTCTTTCACTTCTTCGTGATTCAATTCCTTATTGGTTACTCCCGAAGCCATATTTGTGATGCAGGAAATACCACATACTTCCAGTCCCATATGTCTTGCGGCCATGGCTTCACAAGCGGTACTCATACCAACTGCGTCTGCTCCCCATGCTCTTGCCATACGAATCTCAGCCGGAGTCTCATAGCTTGGTCCTGTAAATTGTACATACACACCTTCTTTTAAGTCAATTCCCTGTTCTTTCGCAGATTCACGAATGATTTCCTGTAATTTAA
Source organism: uncultured Bariatricus sp. (assembly GCA_934307065.1). Taxonomy (GTDB): domain Bacteria; phylum Bacillota; class Clostridia; order Lachnospirales; family Lachnospiraceae; genus Allocoprococcus. The sequence continues at coordinate 38,895 of CAKRCD010000007.1, forward strand.
GACTATATACCTGACTCATATCCGGGAATCTTACTCCAAGTTCTTCCAAGTTCGCTCCAATCAGTGGACTTGGAACTGCTGTTGTAATATGGTCCGTAATCATCATCAGATTGCCTGCTTCGAAAGAAGTATTGATTCCGCCTGCCGCATTGGTAAGAATCAGTGTCTTTACTCCAAGCATTCCCATAAGTCTGGTCGGAAGCACCACATCTGTCATAGAATATCCTTCATAATAATGTACACGTCCCTGCATAATCACAACTGGGGATTTTCCCGCATATCCAAACACAAACTGTCCTTTATGACCTGCTACGGTAGATACCGGAAAGCCTTCAATACTGGTATAAGGAACCATTGCCTCTACCTGAATATGCTCCGCAAAATCTCCCAAACCGGACCCCAGAATAATTCCAATTTCCGGTTTAAAATCCGTCTGTTTCCGGATACTCTCTACACATTTACATAATTTCTCATAAACTGGATTCATCACACATTCTCCTATTCTCCGTGATTCTGTTTCCACAGCATTTGTTTCACATCATCATTTGCAAAAGAAGCTTCGATTGCATTTTCTGTAACCTGTCTCAACTCGTCATCGGTAATTCCATAATTTTCTTGAATGAATTTCATTTCTTTAGTAATTGTAGTGTTGCTTACCGTCCGGTTATCCGTATTAATGGTTACTTTCAGCCCTGCATCCAGAAATTCCCGGATCGGATATTCTTCTTTTCTGGCAACGGCCTTGGTCTGCATATTACTGATTGGACACATCTCCAGTGCAATCCCCCGCTCTTTACAAAACGCAATCGCATCTTTCTTTCCACGGAGTGCAATGCCATGTCCGATCCGCATTGCGCCGGCTTCTACTGACTCTACAATATTTCCTACGCTTCCGCATTCTCCTGCATGTATGGTAAATGGAATCTCCATCCGCTTTACTTCTGCAAAAAGATTACGGAAATCCTTCATCGGGAAAGCTGCTTCATTGCCAGCCAAATCGGCTGCACATAATCCCTGATTCAAATATACTCTGCAATCTCGAATCATTTGCAAGCTTTCTTCCGGATTATGATGCCGCATCGCACATACAATGACATTGTAAGAAATGCCACACTCTTTTTTTCCTTCTTCCAGACCACTCAGTACCGCTTCCATGACCTGACCGGTATTCAGATGCTCGTTTACCGATAAAAGCGGGGCAAATCTTACTTCCACATACCTTATATTATCATCTTCTAGGTTTATAAGAAATGATTTGCTTGCTTTCTTTAACCCTTCTGCTGTCTGAAGACACTGCAAAGGAAGATCGAATTTTTCTAGATATTCTGCCAGGTTCCGGCAGTCATCTGCCACCTGCAATTCCTGTATTCCAACATTTCTGCCTAGCAGATGGCTGATACATTGCTGTGTCAGCGAACCGTCCAGATGACAATGCAAGTCTATTTTCGGCATGGTTAAAATTTCTTTACTTAACATTTACTTTCTCCTCATGCATAAAATGTTTCACTGTGTTAATAGTAATCTGGATTCCCGGTCCTCCGGTCAGGGCAGTCAGTAAGGTTACCACACCAAACTTTCCACCAAGAAGAAAGCCTATTGCCGTCATAGTTCCATCGAATATCCACTTCGTCTTGGCATAATCTAACTTAATAGTTTCCATAAGCAGCAGAGAAATGCCATTCATCGGATCCAGTCCTATTTCCATTGCTACATAAATTCCTACACCGATATATAAAAGCAGGCATCCCGTCACGCTTCCTGCAATTCTGCATGCCAAAGTTCCCGACGCAAAAATGTGCGGATAAGCTGCCGTTCCGATGCTCACAAAAGTTCCATAAGGAATGACATACAGCAATGTTCCTATATGAATATATTTTCTTCCAAACAGACACAATAATCCAAAGAAGATGATATTAATCAGATTGGAGGCAATACCAAGCTGTGTCTGTGAAAGAGATAATGCATTTCGTATTCCATCGTAGAAGATACCAACCGGGTCATTTCCCAGCTGCGCCATTGCATTAAAAGATACTCCTACCGCAATCATAAAAATTCCAATCTCTGCAATCACGCAGCGTTTTACACTTATTTTTCGCATTTACTTTCTATCCTTTTCCTATTTTCCAGTCATTTATTCTCTAGTATTTCTCTACACTGTCTTTGGTAACTCTTGCATAGATAAGCGGTTCTTCAGCCGGTTTTTCTTTTGCAAATGTCAATGCTTTCAAATAGCGTTTTTCTGCATCCGCAAAGGTTTCTTTTTTTGAAGTATATAAGGTTGCGATTTTGTCGCCCTTCTTTACAAAATCCCCTGTCTTTTTATGTAAGATAATACCTGCTGAATAATCAATCTCACTTTCCTTTGTCTCTCTGCCTGCACCTAAAAGTACAGATGCGATACCACAGCTTTCTGTATCCATATGCGTAATGTATCCCTCTTTTTCTGAAAGAACATCGCAAGAATATGCTGCCTTTGTAAACTTTTCTGTATCTCGAAGCACAGAACTATCACCACCCTGGGCTTCTACCATTTTGCACAGACATTCGAAGGCACTTCCATCTGCAATTGCACCTTTTGCCATTTCAATACATTCTTCGATACTGCCTTTTCCTGCCAGATACATCATATTTCCTGCAAGCTGAAGGCTGACCTGTGTTAAATCTTCCGGTCCATGCCCCTGTAGTGTATGTACCGCTTCTATTACTTCCAGACTGTTTCCGATATTATTTCCAAGCGGAATATCCATATCTGTAATCAGCGCCACCGTTCTACGTCCTGCATTTTCTCCGATAGATACCATTTCTTTTGCAAGAAGAATCGAATCTTCTACTGTTTTCATAAATGCACCGCTTCCGGTCTTTACATCAAGCACAATACCGTCACTGCCTGCTGCCAGCTTTTTACTCATAATAGAAACTGCAATCAGCGGTATGCTGTCAACCGTTGCTGTCACATCACGAAGTGCATAAAGCTTCTTATCTGCCGGTGTCAGATTGCCGGACTGTCCAACCACACTCAAGCCGGTTTCATTTACAATTTCAAAGAAACGCTCTTGGGAAATAGCAGTCTGCATTCCCGGAATGGATTCCAGTTTATCGATGGTTCCGCCTGTATGACCCAGACCTTTTCCGGACATTTTCGCCACTTTCACACCACATGCTGCCACGATTGGCGCGATGATCAAGGTCGTCTTATCTCCTACCCCGCCGGTTGAATGTTTATCGACTTTTATTCCCTTAATTCCGGAAAGGTCCACCATATCACCGGAATGGGCAACCGCCTGTGTCATAGCTACAGTTTCTTCTTCCGTCATTCCTTTAAAATACACAGCCATCAAAAATGCTGCCATTTGATAATCTGGAATGTCCCCTGCAACATAGCCCTGAATCATAAAATGAATTTCTTCCTCATTCAACGCCTCCCCACTGCGTTTTTTCATAATCAAATCATACATTCTCATTGTCCGTCCCCCTTATATCTCTGTCTTTTTCAAATCCAACGGTCCAAATCCATATGGAAACAATTCTTTCAATGTCAGTTCGACATATGCGTCTTTGCCATTTGCCAGAATAATCTGAAATGTTTCCGGATCACAAAATTCCATCATCACTTGTCTGCAGACTCCGCAGGGTGCACAAAGCGTATCCGCTTCTTCCCCCTTCGGTCCACCTACCACAGCAATTTTTTCAAATTCTCTTTCCCCATCATAAACTGCCCGGAAAAATGCTGTGCGTTCTGCACAGTTTGTTGGCGTATACCCCGCATTTTCAATATTACATCCATGATAAATCTTTCCACTCTTTGTAAGAAGTGCTGCTCCTACCTGAAAATTCGAATATGGCGTATAAGCTCTTTCTCTGGCTTTTTTAGCCTCCTGAATTAATTCTGCACTTGTCATACGCACCTCCTGCTACTTCATAATTTCCTTTTTGAAACTGGATCCGTCTGTATTATTTTCCACACCCAGTATATCCAGTATGGTTGCGGCAATATCCGCATAAGTTTTTCTGGTTCCCAGATTCACATTTTCTTTTACCGATGCACCATATGCGAGGAATGGCACACACTCTCTGGAGTGGTCTGTTCCCTTATATCCTGGGTCGCATCCATGGTCAGCTGTAATCATAAGAATGTCATTTTCTTTCATACGTCCAATAAATGTTTCTAATTGCCCATCAAATGTAGTTGCGGCTTTCGCATATCCTTCGATATCATTTCTATGACCATACAGCATATCAAAATCCACCAGATTTACAAAGCAAATTCCTTTAAATGGAGTATCCTGCATTTCAATGGTCCGTTCCATTCCATCTACATTATTTTTGATTCTTTGCGAATGCCGGATTCCCTGACCTGCAAAAATATCCGAAATCTTTCCGATTCCATAGGTGTCATATCCTGCATTTACCATTGCATCCAGCATAGTCGGTTTTGGCGGCAACAACGAATAATCATGCCGGTTCGAAGTTCTCTGGAAATTATCGGAAGCAGTTCCTACAAATGGTCTTGCAATCACGCGTCCTACCCCATGTTTGCCTTTTAAAATACTGCGGGCTATTTCACAATCATGATATAATTCCGGCACCGGAACTATTTCTTCGTGGGCTGCAATCTGAAATACACTGTCTGCCGAAGTATATACAATCAGCTTTCCTGTCTTCATATGCTCTTCCCCATAATCACGGATGACATCTGTTCCCGAATATGGTCGATTACACAAAACACCTCTCCCAGTCTGTCGGCTGAATTCTTCCAGAAGTTCCTCCGGAAATCCATTTGGGTAAGTCGGAAGTGGATTCTCTGAAATTACTCCGGCAATCTCCCAGTGTCCGATTGTCGTATCTTTTCCCTTTGAGGACTCTTCCAGCCTTCCATATGCCCCGATTGTTTTTTCTTCTTTTGGCAGACTGTCCACTCCGTCAATATTTGCTAGACCGATTTTATTCATATTTGGTGTATGATACGCGCTGTTCTGCGAAATCGTTTTTAGAGTATTAGCCCCCAAATCTCCAAAAGCCTCTGCATCGGGAGCATTTCCTACTCCATAACTGTCTAACACAATCAGGAAAATTCTTTTATCTTCCATATTGCTTTTCCTCTCTTTCATATCCTGTCTGTTTCTATTTATCAAGTGCATATGCCGTTAATATTTCTATGGATTTATAATATTTGTCCAGATATACATATTCATTTGATTTATGACACAAATCTGCCTCCCCTGCACCGAATAACAATACTTTCAGTTTTGAATTTGCCTGTAGCATAATGGAACCATCTGTAAAATAATTAATCCCAATATTTTTTGGCGAAACGCCATTATTTTCTATGTTCTTTTGTAGTTTTTTTGTAAATGTGTCCTCCGGCTCTGTGCTTACCGCAATCCTGTCATTTTTCACATGACATTCTACGCGAATCTGTCCTTCGGTTTCTTCTGCATACTCTTTCGCTATCTCTTCTAATTTGTCAATTATTATTTCTTTTGTCTGTCCCGGAACCAGGCGCATATCCATCAGCACTGTACATCTGTCTGGTGTCATATTAGGTGCAACCCCACCTGTAATCTGGGTAATTTGTGCTGTTGCATTTCCCAAGATCGGATGTGCTGTCTCTGTCACAAATTCTTTTAACCGTTCTGCCATCCGGACCGCATAATCAACTGCATTTGCTCCCTGCTCCGGATAAGCTCCATGACTTGTTTTACCAAATACCTCAAACTCCAGCCATAAACAGCCTTTCTGCGCAATTCCAATATTTAATCCTGTCGGTTCTCCAATCAATACTCCCTCTACATCAGGGAGTAATCCTGCTTTCACAAGTTCTCTTGCACCTAACCCATTCTTTTCCTCATCACAAGTACCAACCAGTGTAATATCATATGCCGGTTTTTTTCCTGATTTTACAATTGTCGCAAGGGTATATGCCATAGCGGCAATTCCACTTTTCATATCGCTGGCACCTCTTGCATATAATTTCCCATCTTTTTCAGTCGGAGTTGCGGGATTTGTCTCCCATTCTGCTAAATCACCATATGGAACGGTATCAATATGACCATTCCATACTGTAGGTTTTCCAGGATTTTCTCCCGGAATAAATGCAATCAGGTTCGCATGTGTCTCATCAATTCTCTGCACCCTTGCTTCAATCCCTGCTTCTGTAAGATATGTCTGAAGATATTCTGCTACTTTTCCTTCATCATCTTTATGATTGACACTTGGAATTGATAATACTTGTATCAATAATTCCTTTGCTTCGTTTTCAAATTCTCTCACAATTATCATCCCTATCTATCTTGTTTTCCATATGATTATGGTATCAAAAGTTCCATATTAGACAAGGCAAAAATGCTCCGGCATTCGCTTGAATCGGTTGCCGGAGCATACTGCTTTCCTATTTTGTCAAATATGCAAAGATATTTGCAAACAATTTATTATAATATTCCCAATTACAAAATTCTGGTGGTGCCCAGTGCGGTGCACAGTCTGTGGTAAATACACCTGATTTTCCTTTGCCATAGCTGCCAAATGCGATGAATGGATCACCACAGATTGTAGCAACAACGTCTGCATCTGTCTTAGCAATTGTTTTATTGTATCCAAGTACATTTGGAAATTCTACCGGAATACCATTTAAAACTTCATGTTCCTTTTTCACAATTTCAGGAACTACACCTTCGCAGTGCTCCATACGGTCATCTACAGTAAGAACTTCCACCGGAAGTACTTCCTGTACAGCTGTATCATGCCATTTTCCTTTTCCATCAATTCCGGCAAATGTCATATAACCGCCCACCATCAGAAGGGAACCTCCGTCAAGGACATAGTCTCTGAGCAAATTGCATCTGTTCGGTTTCTTGATGCTCTTTGTAAATGTCTCTGTCGGTAATAATAATGTATTTGCACCAATGTCAGATAAAATGATACAGTCATACTCTTTTAATGCTTCTAATTCGAATGGAAATCCATCCATAGCTTCATGATTTGGCATAAATACGAATTCATATCCAGCCTCTTCTACTGCCTTTTCGATCCATTCTTTTCCTGTTTCATATACAGAAGTATAAAATGTATCAAAGCCTTTTACATGAGTCGTAAAACTCATCCATGACTCACCAACTAATAAAATCTTCTTGCTCATTTTTCATCCTCCTTAAATTATCTCTGTGCCCATGTCAAAATAAACTGTGCATAGACAAGGATTGCCTTATAAAATTCTTCTACATCAACATATTCATTGATAGAATGACACTGTTCCTGATTCCCCGGTCCATATTGGAATACCTGTGCTCCTGCAATTCGTTTCCAAAGTCTGGAGTCACATCCGGCCGGTGAACCTACTACTTTGATTTCCGTATCTGTCACATCGTGGAAGGCTTTCTTAAAGGACTGTACAAATGGTGCGTCTTCTTTCTGTTCAAAAGCACCTCCACTCTGATACATAGTAATCTTCGGCATATGGTTTCGCATCCATGGGTCAGATTTGGCAATGTCATTTACTGTGTCGGTAAACATTTGATAAATCATATCATAACTCATCTGTTCCGGCAAATAATGAATACAAGTTTCAAAATAACATCTTCCAGCCACAGTAGAACCTGCAGTTCCACCGTGAATTGTTCCAATATTCAAGCTCGGAGAAGGAAGAAGAGGATGTCTGTAATTTAACAGCCAGCCATGCTCAAGTTCTTCCAGACCACGGATTACTTTCATAGCCTTTTCAATAGCAGAAACACCTAGCCTTTTTTCTCCGGAATGATTTGCCTTTCCTTCAAATTCAACTTTAAAGAATACAAATCCCATATGTGCGATTACCAACTCTGAACTGGTTGGTTCACAGACAATCACACCGTCTGCAGTCTGTCCACTCATTACAGCCTGCATAGAACCATTTCCGCCACCTTCTTCGTCACACACAGAAGTTACTTTCACATCACATGGAATCTCAATTCCTGCATCTTGTAAAAGTTTAATTCCAAGTGTTGATGACATCAGTCCGGCTTTCATATCTGCTGCCCCAAGACCATACAATTTTCCGTCTTCCACAGTAGGTGTATGGGGAGGGAACTTCCACTCCTTCTCATCCCCAGGCGGCATGGTATCAATATGTCCGTTGAACATCAGACTCTTCGTACTATTCTTTCCATGAAATGTGGCATAGACATTATAACGGTCATCGTAATTATGACCTAAATTTCCTTCACCGTATTTATCATAGCATTCCTGAATGACTGCTTCCTGCATCTGGTCTTTCACAATTTCATCAGCACCCATTTTTTCAAAAAGTGCTGTCATATATTCCTGACCTGATTTTTCTCTTCCACCTGCAATTCCATGTCCTAGATCCTGTGTATCACAAGCAATCAAGTCCTTCAAATATTGTAAATATTCTTCCTTATGTTCTTCCAGTGTCTGTTTTAATTTATTTACCATAATTTTTTATACCCTGTTCAATGATATCCCAGAACCGTTCTACATCAATATCATAAGCGACATCACAATTTGGTTCAAGCTGCAGATAATTGAACATATCACAGTTTGTTCTTCCATAGCTTTCTGCGGAACGAATATCAATGCTTACATGTACGTGTTTTGTCTTTAATAAGTCCGGATCAATAATCGATGCACAAGTTACAGGATCATGAAGCGGTCCACCTTCCCATCCGAACACCTCTTTCTGGCTCTTATTAAAGAATCTCATAAGATCTGCAAACAGGTGTGCTGCAGGTGTATCCAATTTTTCCATGCGGTCTACGATTTCAGGATAGCAAAGTACCTTTCTTGTAACGTCAAGGCCAACCATTGTAATTGGTCTTCCTGAATTAAATACAACATATGCTGCTTCACCGTCAGCCATGATATTAAATTCTGCTGCAGGTGTCACATTTCCATTCTGATAAGAACCTCCCATCAGAACAATCCTCTTAATCTTCGGGATAATTCTTGGTTCCATCCGCATTGCCATCGCTATGTTAGTAAGCGGTCCCGTCGGAACAAGAATGATATCTCCATCTGATTCCATCAATGTATCAATGATAAGCTGTACCCCATGTCTTGGGTCTAACTTCTTGGTAAGCGGTGCAAATGTCGGACCATCCAGTCCTGTTTCTCCGTGAATATCTCCTGCAATCACACGATTTCTTACCATTGGTTGTCCACATCCTGCGCATACAGGAACATCATCTAATCCAAGATACTGACACACATTGAGTGCATTAATTGCTGTCTTTTCAATGGTCTGGTTACCTGCCACTACAGAAATTCCAACCAGTTCTAATTCCGGACTTCTTCCGGCAAGCATAATCCCTATGGCATCATCATGCCCCGGGTCACAATCTAATAAGACTTTTTGTTTTGTCATAACTACCTCCATTTATGAATGAGAAATCAAAGAGCTCTTTCTCTTCTTTTCTGCTGACATCTTTGAAGCCATGGAAATTGCAAGAACTACAACCGTAACAACGTATGGCATCAAAAGTACAAGCTGACTTGGTACACCATTCGCCTGCAATCTTGCTCCAATGGAATCTGAGAATCCAAATACAAGACAACCAAGTGCTGTAAATACCGGATGTGCTCCACCAAAGTACATAGCTGCAACACCCATGAAACCTCTGGAACTTGTCATATTTTCTACGAACATCGTAGAATATCCAAGCGATAAGTGTGCACCTGCAAGTCCACCAACCAGACCAGAAATTGCAATTGCCTGATATTTCATAGCATTTACATTAATTCCTGCTGTCTGTGCCGCAAGCGGCATACGTCCCACTGCTCTGAGACGAAGTCCCCATACTGTCTTGTAAAATACAAACCAAAGTACAATAACCAGGATAATTACAAACCATTCCGTAATATACCAGTTGTTGAAAATCGTTCCGAGAATTGGCACATTATTCAGAAATGGAATGTTTACCTTTGGAATGGACTTAATATCCGGGCTCATAAATGTACCACTCTGTCCAAGCCATGCATTCAAAAGGAACTTGGTAATTGCGAGGGCAAACATATTAATCCCCATACCAATTGCACAGATATCTGCTTTGAATTTAATTGTACCAACCGCCATGATCATGGCCATTACCAGACCTGATATCATAGCAACTAAAACACCAAGTACCCAGCTTCCTGTAAGATAGCTGACTGCTACTGCCATAAAAGCCCCTACTAACATGATACCTTCTGTACCGATATTTAAAATATCTGCCTGCTGTGTAATTGCTGCACAAAGCGCTGCATAAATGATAGGTGTAGCAGAGCGAAATGTTGCATAAATCAACGAAGCGTTAAAAATTTTACCTAATTGCATATCTCTGCCTCCCTCCTACGCCTTCTTCTCATCAGAATGTTTCTTTTTTCTTCTGAAGTTACCAATCAGTTCCATACATGCAAAGATAATAAATACTGCTGTAATTGTATCAACCAGTGATTTTGGAACACTTGTTGCCTGCTGCATACCCATTGCACCTGATTTTAATACTGCAATAAAGAATGCAATAAATGGTGCTGTTACAATGTTGTTTTTAACAATCAGTGCAGCCAGCATACCATTTGATCCAAGACCAGTTGCAAAGTTGTTCAGGAAATATCCATGAACACCAAGAACTTCGATTGCTCCGGCTATACCTCCAATTGCCCCAGAAATCATCATAGCCTTGATAAATGTTGTTTTTGGATTAATTCCGGCAAATTCTGCATTGGCCGGATTCGTTCCTACCATACGAATCTGCATACCAAGTGAAGTTTTCTGGAGCATGAAGATTACCAGTAAGGTCACTGCAATTGCAATGAAAATACCAACATTCAGTGAACTTGGCTTCATAATCTGAGGAAGTGTAACCGTAACCGGATCAGACTGTGCATTGGCTGCACCGGCACTCATTGGTCCACTTACCAGATAGTTCGTAATGTATAATGCAACTGAGTTCATCAAAATCGTTGTACATACTTCCGATACATTATAGTAAACCTTAAGTGCTGCCGGGATAAATGCCCAAGCCGCTGCCACAACAACCGCTCCTACAAAACAGGTAATCAAAAGTATCGGTTTCGGAAGGAATGTCCAGTTAATTCCAATATAAGCTGCTGTAATTCCGCCTAAGAATACTTCACCTTCTACACCAACATTAAATGCGCCTGCCTTAGCTGCAATAATGAATGCAACTGAAGTCAGCAACAGTGGTGTAAAACTCGCAAGGGTTGTTCCTAACTTTAATTTACCCTTGAACGCACCACGAAGCAGTGCTGAATATGCTGTTATAGGATCTTCTCCCATACATACAATGATAATTGTTCCGACAAGAAGTGCCAATACCAACGGGAGAAGGACATTTGCAACACTCTTGAAGTCAAATTTCTTTTTATTCATGCTGTTCTCCTTTCTCTTCCGCATTGTGACCGCCCATCATCAGAAGTCCCAGTGTCTCTTCATCTGCATCCTCTGCGTTCATACGACCTGTAATCTTACCTTCATGCATAACAATAATACGATCAGACAGAGACATAACTTCTTCCAGTTCTGCTGATACCAGAAGCACTCCCAGTCCTTGTTCTTTTACATCCTGCAAAATACTACGGATGGATTCAATGGCGCCAATGTCTACACCGCGGGTAGGCTGTGAAGCAATCAGAAGCTTTCCACCAAGATTTACTTCTCTGGCAACAACGACTTTCTGTGCATTACCACCTGACAACGAAGATGTCGGCAGACTTCCATCTGCAGGTCTGATGTCAAATTTCTTAATCATTTCCTCTGCACGTTTACTAATTGCAGATTTGTTAACAATGCCGCCTTTTACAATCGGAGTCTTATCGAGTTCTACTTCTACCAGATTATCTGCAATCGTAAATGCTCTGTTAAGACCTCTTGTATTTCTATCCTCCGGAATATGGGTAAGCCCTGCTTCACGAATTTTCTTCACACTCTTATTCGTAATATCAGCGCCGCCTAAGATTACATTTCCCTTTTCTACTTTACGGAGTCCTGCAATAGCTTCAATCAACTCGCTCTGACCATTTCCGTCAATTCCGGCAATTCCCACAATTTCTCCCGCTTTTACATCAAAAGAAATTCCACGGATTTTACTGATTTCCTTTTCTCCGGATGTCCATACATCCTTTACTTCCAGAACTGTGTCACCTTGTTTGGCAGTCTTCTTCTCAATGTTCAGGAATACTTCTCGTCCAATCATCATTTTGGTAAGTTCTGTCGGCGATGTTTCTGTCTTATTTACCGTCCCTGTATAAGCTCCCTGACGCATGCAGGAAATGCGGTCACTGATTTCCATAACCTCATTCAACTTGTGTGAAATAAATACGACTGATTTTCCATCTGCCTTCAGATTATTTAGAATTTCAAACAAACGTCTTGCTTCCTGCGGAGTCAGCACGGCCGTTGGCTCGTCCAGAATAATGATCTCAGCTCCACGGGCAAGAATCTTAATAATCTCTACTCTCTGCGCCTCACCTACAGAAATCTGCGAAATCTTTTTGTCAAGCTGCACATCCATATCATACTGATCTATGTACTTCTGTGCCATTTTTCTGGCTGCGTCAAAGTCGATTGTAAGACCTTTCTTTGGTTCAAATCCCAAAATGATATTCTCTAATACAGTCAGTTCATTTACAAGCATGAATTCCTGATGTACCATTCCGACTCCGGCTTCAATTGCTGTTTTCGGATTAATACTTTCATATTTCTTTCCATTGATTAACACTTCTCCTTCATCGAACGGATACATTCCATAAAGAAGTTTCATCATAGTAGACTTACCGGCTCCGTTTTCTCCGATCAGAGAATGAATTTCCCCTTTCCTCAGAGTAAATTGACCATTTTTTACGGCATGTACACTTCCGAAGGACTTCTGAATATCCTTCATTTCCACCACATAATTTGCGTTCAACATACCACCTTCTTCCCATCTTATTTAATATATCGCTCATAGGCGAAATAAAGACAGCAAAGGGAGAGATTGGATAGTATTAATATCATATATCCAAGCCCTCCCAGCCATCATTCAATCATAATTCAAAACGTAAAAACTATTTTGTCTTACTATTCTTATTTCTGAGGTCCGAATCCTTCGTAGTTTTCTACAACGATTTCACCAGAAATAATCTTTTTCTGTAATTCCTCAACCTGTGTCAGAATTTCTTCTGGGAACTTGTCGCCAAGAGCTTCTTTGATTACAGAGAAGTCTGTAAGTCCAACACCTTCTGCTGCAACGTCAAGGTAAGATACTGAGTTTCCTTTGAAAGAACCGTCTACAACAGATTTGATAACACTGTAGCAAGCTGTATCTACACGTTTAACCATAGATGTTAAAACATGTCCTGGCTGATCGTTGTCCTGATTAAGGTCAACACCAATTGCATACTTTCCTGCTTCTGTTGCTGCTTCAAGGATACCAGGGCCTGTACCAGATGCAACGTTCATAACGATGTCTGCACCCTGCTCATACTGAGCAAGTGTAAGTTCTTTTCCTTTTAATGGGTCATTCCATGTTCCGGCAAATGACTGAAGAACTTTGATATCTGGGTTGATATATTCTGCACCCTGTTTGTAACCAACAAAGAAATCCTGAAGTACCGGAATATCCATTCCACCTACCCATCCGATAACAGCATCGTCATTCACTCCATCGATTTCTGAATGCTGTGTGAAGAGGGCTGCTGCTGCACCTGCAAGGAATGACCCCTGATTCTGTGCAAAGCTTACGGATACTACGTTATCAGCTTCTACTGTAGTATCGATGATAGCAAATTTAACATCTGGATATTCTGGAGCATATTCCTCCAGATATTCCTGGAAGTTAGATGAAGAGCAGATTACAAGGTCATATCCATCTTCACATGCGGAAAGAAGATTTGCTTTCCATTCTTCTGCAGTTGTTCCTTCCAGATTTTTAACTTCAACCCCAAATTCTTCTTTTGCCTTTTCAGCACCAATGTTACAAGAATCATTATATGACTTGTCTCCAAGGTTTCCTGAATAAACAACACATACTTTAATTGGGTCATCTCCTGACTTTTTATCGTCAGATGCGCTCTTGTTATCGCTGCCACCGCACGCTGCAAGTGAAACAACCATACCGGTTGCAAGCAATAAGCTTAAAACTCTCTTTTTCATGATAGTTTCCTCCTTACCGTTTCCATGAAATCTTCTGTTTCACAGTCGTTCTATATGTTTATTTTATTTTGTATAAAATAGTTTGTCAACCAAAACTTTTGTCGAAATTTTTAGCAAAAATATCTAATACTATTTATAGTAAATCGGTTCCATTAATTCCGGCAGTAAATTTGCTGTAATCCGGTTGATAATTTTCCCTTCTGCATAATAAATACTAATAACAGATTCACACAAATTGCGGCATATACGCTCCAAATCTCTCACTCCTTCTTCCGGGCAGATCGCAATCAATTCCCGCACCGCGCTCTCATCCAGTTCCAGACTTTCCGGATGTTCCATTACTTCTTCCATCGGATCTACCAAATAATCCAGGCAATCCAGACGGTACTCTCTGATAAGCTTTGGCCACACGTACTGATTAACAATCTTCTCTTTATCCTGCGGCTTATATGACGGAAGTTCGACGATATCTAATCTGTCTTTCAGAATCGGGGACAAAGGTTCCAGGCTATTTGCTGTAGCAATGAATATAACATTTGATAAATCCAGTGGAAACCCCAAATAATTATCCACAAACTCTGAGCGATCCGTATCTAAAATATCAAGTAGAACACTTTCCGGATCTCCATGTTCTACCGAATCCCCCATCTTATCAATTTCATCCAGTAAAATCAGTGGGCAAAAGCTTTTCGAACGGGTCAGCGCATCTACAATTCTCCCTGGCTTCGCATTATGAAATATAGTCTGCGTCCCTCTGAGAAATAAGGCATCAGAGACTCCTGCCAGAGAAATTTTCACACACGGCCGTCCCATAGCCCTTGCAATTGACATAGCAATCGAAGTCTTTCCAACGCCCGGTGCACCCGCCAATAGCAAAACCGCTCCATAATTTTTCCCTAAATGCTTCTGGCATGCCATATAACGGAGCACTTTTTCCTTTACGTCCGTCATTCCATAATGACTTCTGTCCAACATCAACTTGGCAAGTTTTAATTCAATCTTTGGTACTTCAAAGCTTGACTTCCATGGCAGCTTTAACAATGTAGTCAAATACGCTTCTTTCACATCTGCAGGATCCATCGCAATCAGATAATCCTGTATTTCTTCCGACATATGGTCAAATATTTCTTTATCTACGCGGTTCCTGAGTCGGAATTTTAACTGTTCATGACGCGATACTTCTTCTGTTTCATTTGTCTTTCTATCATCCACGTTAGCACCTCTGGTAATCTTAATATTTATGGAAAGAGTATAACACAGAATCTTCCACTTGTTGTAGTGTTTTCTGTGTGATAAACTAAAAGAAAACTGATTTGTTATTTTCTAAATAACAAAAAAATACGGAGGTACTGTATCATGAATTCGACCAGAATAAAAGATTTCGGAATCAAGATTGGTTCTTTTCCTTCTGGGGAGCATAATAATATCGCAGATGTGAAGGGAGTTACCGTTGGTCATTGTACCATTGATGATGAACGTCATAAAACAGGAGTGACTGTCATTCTGCCAAGACCGGAAAATATTTTTCAGAATAAGCTGATTGCTTCTTCCTACGTGCTGAATGGTTTTGGTAAAACCACAGGTTTACTTCAGATTCAAGAGTTGGGAACTCTGGAGTCCCCAATTGCTCTGACCAATACTTTGAATGTAGGGCTGGTTCAGGATGCCATCGTTGATTATATGGTAAATCGCTGCCAGAATGAAAATGTAGTTCTTAAATCCTTCAACCCTGTAATCGGAGAATGTAATGATTCCTCCTTAAATGACATCTGCGAACGTGCAGTACAAAGGGAACATGTATACAAAGCCATTGAAAATGCTACCGAAGATTTCGAACAAGGTGATGTCGGTGCCGGAAAAGGAACCATCTGCTTTGGATTTAAAGGGGGAATCGGTTCTGCCTCCCGCCAGATTGAATTAGATGGCAAGACCTATACTATCGGAGTCCTGGTACAGTCAAATTTCGGGAAAACATCCGATTTCGAGATTTGTGGTTTTCCTCTTGGACAGCTTGTCGACAAAGAAATCAATCCGGCAGTTGTGGATAAGGGTTCCATTCTTTCTATCGTTGCAACAGATCTTCCGCTTTCCAGCCGTCAGCTCCACCGGCTGCTGAAACGTGTTGGAATCGGGCTTGGCCGTACCGGTTCTCATGTCGGGCATGGAAGCGGGGATGTAATGATTGGATTTTCTACCGCACACACTGTTTCCCATACCAATGCGGAATGCTTCAATGAATACCATTTCCTGAACGAAGGAAAAATGGATCTTGCTTTTCATGCTGTCATCGAAGCAGAAGAAGAGGCTGTGCTGAATTCTATGATTGCAGCAGATACCGTAGTTGGATATACCGGAGAAACACGCCATGCTCTCCGCCCGTATCTGGAAAAATATTTAAGTCAGATCAAGCGTTAATCTTATTTAAATAACTGACAAAACTCTTTTTCTTATATACTTAATAACTAAAAAAGAACTTGCAGGTTTGTGGTGTATTTATACCACTCCCGCGAGTTCTTTTCTACTCTCATTTTTCCGAAACAATCAACCCTGTAACTGTAACAGTTTGCCTTTCAGCTCGCCTTCCAGTCTTACCATCTCAGCCTCTGCTTCTTTTCTCTTCTGACGTCCTTCACTCTGAATCCGCATTACCTCATCCAACGTATTGATAAGAGATTCATTTGTTGCTTTTAATGTTTCTATGTCAACGATTCCTCGTTCTGATTCTTTTGCAGTTTCTACCGTTGCCATCTGAAGCTTTTCTGCATTCTTCTTTAACAATTCATTTGTCATATCTGTAACTTTGCGCTGAGCTTCAGCAGCCTGCGTAGAATGCTCTACTCCAAGAGCCAGCACCATCTGGCTCTTCCAAAGCGGAATGGTATTGACAACCGTAGACTGAATCTTCTCTACCATCAATGTATCATTGCCTTGAACCAGACGAATCTGTGGTGCTGTCTGAATCGAGATTGTTCTGGTAAGTTCCAAATCATGCAGTTTCTTTTCAAAACGATTGCACATATTTTCCAAGTCTCTTGCAGCCTGTGCATCCTCCGGTAAATTGCTCTCCTGTGCTTTTTTAATCATTTCCTGCAGCTTACCTTCCCGCACTTCCTGAAGCTTTTTCTTTCCTGCAAGAATGTACATAGACAATTCTTTAAAGTAGGTCAGATTTAATTCATACATTTTATCCAAAATTGCGATATCCTTCATAAGCTGTACCTGATGGGTCTCAAGTACCTGACAAATCTGATTTACATTCGTCTCTGCTTTCGCATATTTTGCTTTCATATTCTGAATCTTATTAGAAGTCTTTTTGAAGATTCCAAGGAACCCTTTTTCTTCTTCCTCATCAAAACTCTTTAACTCTTTTACCACCCCTGAAAGAAGATTTCCAACTTCTCCCAAGTCCTTGGTCTTTACATTTTCCAATGCATTTTCTGAGAAATCAGCCATCTTCTTTTGTGTTCCTGCTCCATACTGAAGAATCATAGAGGAATTGGTCAAGTCAATCTGTTCTGCAAACGCAGCTACAGCCTGTTTTTCTTCTTCTGTCAAAATGCTGTCATCCAGTGCTGGTTCTGCTTCTTTCACCAGTTCATTTTTCGTGTCCGCCATGACTTGATTTGTTTCCGCAAATGGCTCTAAAGTAAGTGTTGGTACTGTCTGTACTGATTCAAATTCGTTACTCATTTTCATTCCTCCATTTATAATGCTTATTGTTTTTTCAGTCCGTCTTCCTGAAGTCCTTCCTGATAGAGCATCGTATTTAAAACAGAAATATCGGATGAAACATCCCATGCTGTATCCTGAAATAAATTATCCAGTAATTTTTCAAAAGCGGCATTCAAGGTGTCCAAAGTTGCTTCTATTTCCGCCTTTGCTTTCTGAATGTTTTCTCCACCAACCGGCTGCGCATCCATTTCCTGATATGCCTCCAAAAGTTTTACCGTCGTAGGAAGATAATATTCCAGCAACTTTCGAATATCACCAACGGAACTTGGATTCTGTTCTATTCTGTCAAAAATACGGTCTACAATCATTTCCATTCTAGATATCTTTGCAGAAATTTCTTCTCCCGGTATAGCGTCATTGCACTGTCTGATTTTCTGAACAAATACATCACCTTGTTCAAGAACTTTACGTACTTCAGGGTCCAGCTTTTTCATCCGCTCATTCCGTTCCAACTCAGCTGCCTTCTGCTCCATCTGCCTCTGCATATCACTCTGCTTTAGCTGTTCCTGATAGTCCTGTTTCTGCGTCTCTAGTTGCAGATACTCACGGTACATACGGTCCGTCACAATCAAGCATGTCTTTTGCCTGTCCAAATGTCCCTGAAGGAACCATCTTTTCCGAATCATACTTTCCAGATCCTTGACAACCACCTGTGTGGATTTACCGACACCATCCGCTAACTCTGTAATATTACAGCACTCTCGTCCATCTAATTTTCTTAAATATGTTTTAAAACGCCCTTTACTCTTATAAGAACGGGTCCCTGAAACTCCCATCATTCCAAATGGAATTGCCAACAACGCACTGATTAAAAACCATGTCATAAAGCCGGCGAGATGTCCGGGAATAGTGAGCATAAATATCAGTGCCAAAAGTGCTGATACTGCGCTGGGAATGAACACCATATATCCACAAATAGCAAGTGCCACATTTCCTCCTACGGACATTCCTTTCTTATCATAAAGAACTATCGAATTCTTCGGCTGTCCATAAGTGTAACTATATCCCGTATTCGCACCCGGGTTATTCCGGTTTTGATTACTCTGATTTTGATTGTTTTGATTCTGGTTATTCTGAGTACCCGGCTCCCGATATTGATAATTACTCCATCTTTGTCCTGCTGATGTACTATAATTTTTCACGTTCCACGCAACGGTATTTACTGCATCATTTATGGTTCTGCTGATTGTCTGATTAAGCTGGTCAAAATTACGGGACTCTACTGCATCCTGCACTGTCCGCTTGATTTCTTCTCCAAATCTGTCCCAGTCCTGATTCGCCATCTTCCGTCAGCCTCCTTTTTCTATATTTTTTTCCATTGTATCACATCTTAATAATACCTGCACTTAATTCTTGTAGAAATATTTTCTCCGAAAATAAAAAAGCTGTTGCACACAAGATAATATACGTTTATTATCTCTTACTCCGCAACAGCCTTGTCTCTATTCAGTTGTTTTACATTTCGTTATTCTGATTTTGAATCTGATTTTGACTCTACCTGCTTACAGTTATCAGCAACCCAGTTCTGAACCATTGCCAGTTTAACCATTGCCTCCACTTTGTCCATGTTACCTGCATTTTCCATGGCTTCCAAGAAAGAATCCACATCACTATATCCATAATATTCTGCATATTGCTCATAGATAGACTGACGGGCTTCATCTGAAGTATCAATCTTCTTCACATTGTCAAGTAAAAGATCTCTTGCCAAGTCACTCTTAACCTGTTTTTCGGCTGCTTCTTTCACTTTCTCATCATATGTATCTTGATCCATCTGCATATAAGTAGTCAGAAAATCTTCAAATTCCATGTTATAATATGATGCCATTGTCTCATACTGTTCATTCATCATATCTATATATTCCTGCACCTTATCTTCCGGATATTCTTTTACTTCTGTATTATCCAGAATTGCATTCCAAGCTGCCTCTTTCAGTGAAGACTCATAAGATTCATCCTTTGTTGCCTGAAGGTCATTCTTTACTTCTTTCTTATACTCTTCTACTGTTTCTGATTTATCTGCAAGTATCTTTACGATATCATCTGAAAGCTCTGGTAAAAATCCATTCAACGTTACAGTAAATACAACTTCCTGCCCTGCAAGATCTGTTGACTGATAATTTTCCGGGAAGGTAAGGTTCAAATCAAAGGTTTCTCCCGGTGTATGTCCGATAATACCATCTTCAAATCCATCAATAAAAGTATTGCTCCCAAGCTCTAACGCATAATTAGAAGAAGTTCCTCCCTGAAAAGCTTCCCCATCTTTCTTTCCAACGAAATCAATAATCGCTTTATCTCCCTCTTTCGCAGCACGCTGCTCTGTGATATCCGCAATGTGCTCAATCATTGTACTCTGAATCTGTGCATCCACATCGTCATCCGATACTTCCGGCTTATCAATCTTATCTACTTCAACACCTTTATACGATGTAATCGTGGCATACTTATTCGATAACTCCTTTGACTGGCATCCAGTCAAAAGCATTGCCGACATACTCATAGCCAACGTAAATGCAACTACTTTCTTTTTCATAATCTCTTCTCTCCTTATATCATTCGCGGCAGCCTATATAAGAACAGGCTGTCGCATCCCCCATTATACCATCTTTTTTCAAAATGAAAATACTTTTTCCTAAGTTCACACTTTTTTTACAAAGCAGGATATTCAGTAAACACTTAGAAGAACTGGATTTTCACTTGCACTCACATAGAAAGAATGTTACAATATCAGATATGTAAATAGAGGTTAGGAGGAAGACCCGTGAGTAAAGGAACGATAATTTTATTAGTCATTTTAGCTATTATGATTGCTATTCTCGTTGCTTTGTACTTCTTCGGAAAGAAGGCACAAAAGAAACAGGAAGAACAGCAACAGGCTTTAGAGGCAGCAGCTCAGCAGGTATCTATGCTGATTATTGATAAGGGAATTATGCGGTTGAAAGATGCAAATCTTCCTGCACAGGTTATCGAAAGTACACCGAAATACCTTCGCCGTTCTAAGGTAGCCGTTGTCAAGGCAAAAATCGGTCCAAAAATTATGACTTTAATGTGTGATGATAAAATTTATGACCTCATCCCGGTAAAAAAAGAAGTCAAAGCAACTGTAAGTGGTATCTATATTACAGGTGTAAAAGGAATCAGAGGACCACTCGAAACTCCGGAAAAAAAGAAAAAAGGATTTTTCGCAAGGTTCCGCAAATAACAGACATACGCATAGCAAAAGCTCCCACTTTATTGTGAGAGCTTTTCTTTTACCTGATTAATGCTATTTGTTTGTCATTGCTTTACAGTACCCTGATTTCCTTCGGCTTTACACTCAATGCTATCTCACATTCCGCCAGAGCTTCATGATTGATATCCAATCCATATGATACCCTTACCGAAATCTCATCTTCTACCTCTACAATATCCAATTTCTTTGTGTGAACATCCACATGGAATTGTCCATAAGGGGTATCATAGAGTGTCAGATGACTCTTTCCAGCTTCAAAGACCATATGGGAATTCGTAATGCCTGTCTTAATAATCTCAAGTATCTTACCATCTGCAATTTTAACTTTGTTTTTTATGTTTCCTGGAACACCTTCCACAACTTCATCATATAAAATATAATGCTTTCCATTTTTCATATAATATTTTGCAGGGGTAATAACCTCTAATGCCTCATTTTCCTCTGCTGTTATATCTGAATTCCCCATGTTGTGAAGTCCGGAAATTGTTAATAATACATCTTGTGTCATATAATCCTTTCTTTTCTAAAGTGAGAGAATCTTCGCAACGTCATATTGGTATTCGGGGATTCCCTTCGTCATATCAAGTGCTTCATCAATATCAAAATCTATGTATTCTCCGTGTCGGTAACCAACCACACGATTCGTCTTTCCCTCCAACAGTAAATCAACCGCCATAGCTCCCATAATAGAAGCATATACTCTGTCTTTACAAGTAGGACTTCCTCCCCGCTGCATATGACCAAGAATCGTTGCTCTTGTCTCTACACCCGTCAGTTCTTCTATTCTCTTTGCCATGTTCATAGAATCACCAATTCCTTCCGCATTGATGATAATATAGTTCTTCTTGCCACGTTTTCTACTTTCAATGATGTCTTTTACAATCTTTTCTTCATCATAATCGTGTTCTTCCGGCATCAGAATCCTTTCTGCGCCATTGGCAATACCGCACCACAAAGCAAGATAGCCCGCATCCCGACCCATCACTTCTACAATACTGCATCGCTGATGAGAGGTCGAAGTATCCCGAATCTTATCAATCGCCTGCATCGCTGTATTTACCGCAGTATCAAATCCAATGGTATACTCTGTACATGCAATATCAAGATCTATAGTTCCCGGAAGTCCAATCGTATTTACCCCATAATTTGCAATCTTCTGGGCTCCCCGGAATGTACCGTCTCCACCAATTACAACAAGACCGTCAATATCATATTTCTTACAGACTGCAGCCGCCTTTCTCGGACCTTCTTCTGTCATCATCTCTTTACAACGTGCCGTCTGCAAAATCGTTCCTCCACGCTGAATAATATCCGAAACATCTCCGGAATCCATACGAATAATTTCTTCGTTCAGAAGACCATCATACCCTCTGCGGATTCCACGCACATGAAGTCCTTTACTTCTCGCAGTTCTCACCACAGCGCGAATCGCTGCATTCATTCCGGGAGCATCGCCTCCGCTTGTTAATACTCCAATTGTTCTGATTGTATGTCCTGCCATGATAAATTCCTCCATCCCCGCCAGACATACGTTGTCTGACATTTCATATTACCGTTGAATATTGTATACCTTTTACGACGATTTTTCAATGGATTTCTCAACCACCTTCACATCTGCCTCGCCATAGTAATTCGTAAGCCGGCTTAAGATCCCCGGCTCAATCTGAATATTCCGATTCTTCGGCAGCCGCTTCACTGCCCGTTCCGCTTTACAGAAAATAACCACTTCATCATTTCCTTCACTGGCGCCAATCATCTGATTCAGATTCTGCTCATCCTTCAGAAAACTCTCCTTGTCTGCATACTGAATCCACAATTCCCTCTTTGTCTGTTCAAACGGAATCACTTCTTCGCAAATTAATTTGCTGGCATTATCATCTTCCTCCGACACGCGTCCTCTGACAAACACTTTATTGTCTTCCTGGATATAAGCCTGATTTTTTTCATAGTCCCGTGGGAAAACAACCACTTCTACCGTTCCCATCAAATCTTCCACCGTAAAAAATGCCATCGTTTTATTATTCTTTGTATATTTAATGGTCTTTGAGGTAATCATGCCTCCCACAATTTCTTTTGCACCATCACGCACCTTTGTGTGCCCGGTTTCCTCATCCAGCTGAAAATCCAAAGTAGTTGCTGAAATACTCTTTCTCCACTTTTCTTCATATTCTTCCAGTGGATGTCCGCTTAAGTAAACACCGAGCACTTCTTTTTCAAAAGCAAGAAGTGTTTCTTTCTGGTATTCTCCTACATCCGGATAGGAAATTTCAAATTCCTGCTTTTGGTCTTCGCCCACCAAATCAAATAACGTCATCTGGCCTGCCATGGAATTCTTCCGTTCCTGATTTACCTGATCCATAATCTGGATATATACCATCATCTGCTGTTTTCGTGTGCCTCGCAGACTGTCAAATGCCCCTGACTTAACAAAATTTTCAATGGTCTTTTTATTAACCTCTTTTCCCGTCAGCCGTTCCATAAAATCCTTCAAGCTCTTAAACGTACCACCCGCTGTCCGCTCGCGGATAATCGCATCTATCACCGGACGTCCGATACTCTTAATCGCAGCCAGGCCATAACGGATATTTCCACCATCAACGGAAAAGCTTCCCACTCCCCGGTTAATATCAGGTGGAAGGATTTTAATTCCCATCTGCCTACAGGTATAAATATATTCTGCTACTTTTCCCGGATTATCAATCACGGAAGTCATAAGTGCTGCCATAAATTCTACCGGATGATAATATTTCAAATAGGCCGTCTGATACGATACCACCGCATATGCTGCTGCATGGGATTTGTTAAAGGCATATTTTGCAAAATCAATCATTTCATCATAAATCTTATTCGCAGTCTGCTCGGAAATGCCATTCGCCAGACACCCCGGAACTCCTTCTTCCGGATTCCCATAGACAAAATTCTGACGCTCCTTCTGCATAACCTCTGCCTTCTTCTTGCTCATGGCACGGCGCAGCAGGTCGCTTCGTCCCAGTGTATATCCTGCCAGGTCACGTACAATCTGCATAACCTGTTCCTGATAAACGATACAGCCGTAAGTCGGTGCCAGAATCGGCTCCAACTGCGGGCAGTCGTATACAATTTCTTCCGGATGATTCTTTCCCTTGATATACTGTGGAATAAAGTCCATCGGGCCCGGACGATATAAGGAAATTCCTGCAATAATGTCTTCCAGACTCTGCGGCTTCAGTTCCTTCATGAAGTTTTTCATACCGGCACTTTCAAGCTGGAAGACTCCGTCTGTCTTCCCGGTTCCAATTGAATCAAGTACCTTCTTATCATCGTAATCCATTTCTTCCGGAACAATGCGCCCACCCGTACTTTCTTCCACAAGTTGAATCGCATTTTGTATGACAGTAAGGGTACGAAGCCCTAAGAAATCCATTTTCAAAAGCCCCAGCTCTTCCAAAGTCGTCATAGTGAACTGGGTAATCGGAATATTATCAGCGCCAAGAGCAAGCGGCACATACTCATCCACTGCTTTCTGACTGATTACAACCCCCGCTGCATGCATGGAAGTATGTCTCGGAAGACCTTCCAGACGCTTTGACATGTCAATTAATTCTTTAACCTGTGGGTCTTCATCGTAAAGTTTCTTCAAATCCGGATTCATTTTCAAGGATTTGTCTAACGTGATATTCAGTTCTTTTGGAATCATCTTTGCAATAGAATCCACAAATGCATATGGCAAATCCATTACTCTGCCCACATCACGGATAACTCCTCGCGCCTGAAGGGTTCCGAACGTAACAATCTGAGCTACCTGCTCTTTTCCATATTTTCGGATTACATATTCAATTACTTCCTGTCTTCGCTCAAAACAAAAGTCCACGTCAATATCGGGCATGGATACACGCTCTGGATTTAAGAAACGCTCAAACAGAAGCTGATACCGGATAGGGTCAATATTGGTAATGCCAAGCGTATATGCCACAATACTTCCCGCGGCCGAACCTCTTCCCGGTCCTACCATAATTCCATGTTCCCGCGAATAGTGAATAAAATCCCATACAATCAGGAAATAATCCACGTATCCCATATTTTTAATCGTAGAAAGCTCATAATTCAAACGTGCTTTTAACTCCTCTGACGGATTGCCATAGCGCCGTTCCAATCCTTCAAAGCAAAGTTTATTCAAGTATTCCCATGAGGTATAGCCATCCGGAACATCAAACCTTGGAAGCTTTGTCACACCAAACTCAATTTCCACGTTACAGCGCTCAGCGATCTTCTGTGTATTTTCCAGGGCTTGCAGTGCATATGGGAAAAGTTCTGCCATTTCTTCCGGTGACTTCACATAATACTGTCCACCCTCATAACGCATTCTGTCTTCATCTGCCAGTTTTTTCCCTGTCTGAAGACACAATAAAATATCATGCGGTTTCACATCTTCCGCATAGGTATAATGCACATCATTGGTTGCCACAAGTTCAATCCCTGTTTCCTCTGACATACGCATAAGCTGCGGATTTACCATTGACTGTTCGGGAATGCCATGGTCCTGTAATTCCAGAAAGAAATTGCCCTTTCCAAAAATTTCTTCATAACGAAGGGCTGCTTCCTTTCCTTCTTCATACATTCCACGGGTCAGATTCTTCTGCACTTCTCCGGCAAGACAAGCACTTAGTGCAATAATGCCTTCATGATATTCACGCAAAAGGTCCAAATCTACCCTAGGTTTATAGTAATACCCTTCTGTAAATCCACGGGATACGATTTTCATCAGGTTCGCATAACCTGTATTATTTTCAGCAAGCAACACCAGATGATAATACCGGTCCGCATCCCGCCCCATAGATTCTTTCTCAAATCTGGAGCCCGGTGCCACATACACCTCGCAGCCTAAAACCGGATGAATCCCTGCTGCTCTTGCAGCACGATAGAAATCAATCACCCCAAACATAACCCCATGGTCAGTAATGGCCGCTGCAGTCATCCCCAGTTCTTTCACTCTGGCAACATATTCTTTTATCTTATTTGAACCGTCCAACAGACTATATTCCGTATGGACGTGTAAATGTGCAAATTTTATTTTATCCATCTTCCCACTACGCTTCTTCTAATTTACTTAATTTATTTTTTAATTCGATAACTGTCTGATTAAGCAGTTCAATCTGTTCTTGCAATTTAGAAATTACGTTTTGAGATTCTGCCCGTTCCTCTGCTCTACCTTCTGCCATCCCTGCTGCAAGACCTTCTACACGTCCTTCTGCACGTCCTTCTGCACGTCCTTCCGCACGTCCTTCCGCTATCCCTTCTTCTCTGCCTTCTCTCCTTGCGCGCGCTTTTTCAGCCTCGATTTCATCACTAAAAAGTTCCCTTAATGCTTCACACATATAATCGCCTTCCTTCTTTGTTTCCTCAAATACTTCTCTGTTTTCCATCATTGCAACCTGCAACACCGAATCTGCCAGTTCTTTCTCTTCCTTTTGATGCAACCCGTTATTTTGTTCTACGAAACGTTGTACATCATCCTGCCCTAAATCCGTATTGAGCAACGTCAACCATTTCTGATTTTCTTTAGAAAGTCTTCCCGATACTAAAACCTGTATTGGAAAACAGTCTTTTTTCATTACATAAAAGATTCCCTTATATTGCTCATTAATCAAGAATCCACGTTTCCGAAACCATTTAAATAGTTCTCGTGGTATCCTCTCTCTTACTAACGTAATTGTAATTTCGTCAAGCCTGATACTGTTTACATTCTTTTCCGCTGCTTTGTAGATACATGCATAACCAATTACTTTAATGAATGTATCAACATTCATGGAATCATCCTTGGATTTATATTCCAAAATATTATGCTTTCGAAATATTTTTCCAATTTCATTTCTAAGTTCCGTTTTACGTAATTTTTTAATAATAAGTAAATCTATCTGGAGTGGTTTCGTATTTAGATTATACTCATTAAAATACTCCAGAAACTCCTTATCTTCCCTGAGTTCCAGCCGAATTGCGGAGCAAAACGCTGGATGCCATTGTGTTTTTTTAATTTTCTTCAATTTGTATTCAGTTTAATTCTCACGCATCTTTGTATATAGCATATCACATTTTCAAAATTCTTGTCTATATATTCGTAGTTCAAAATCTTATCGTTTTCCCTTGACCTGCTTCACCTTTCACCGTTACACTATTAGTACACCGTAAAACTTAAGGAAGGTTAAAACATATGAATTTGGAAGGTAAGTCTCTGCTCCGGGACTTTTTTAAGTTTATTCTGCCATCCATTGCTGCGCAATGGGTATTTTCACTTTATACAATGGTCGATGGAATCTTTGTTGCGCGAGGAGTATCAGAAACTGCCCTGACTGCGGTAAATATTTCCATGCCTTTTTCTGTCGGGATGTTTTCCATTTCCCTTCTTTTTGCCGTGGGAAATTCAACTATTGTAGCAATTAAGCTTGGACAAGGAAAATCTAAAGAAGCAAATGAGATTTTCTCGCAGAACGTTGTAGTCATTATACTGATTTCTTTTCTTATTACCATACTGGCATTGATGTTTTTAGAACCGTTTGCAAGATTCCTTGGTGCTACGGACAATATCCTTATTTATGCCAAAGAGTATATTGGAACCATTGCACCTTTCGCTTTTGCCTACTTATTATCATATTCGTTTGAAACACTCATCAAAACAGATGGATATCCCAAACTCGCCACGATTTTTGTTACCTGTGGCGCCTTACTTAACTGTGTTCTAGATTATTTGCTGGTTATTGTGTTACAATGCGGTGTCACGGGTGCTGCTTTCGCAACTGGAATCTCGCAAGCCTCTGTGATTATATTATATTTAACCCATTTTCTTGGGAAGAATGCTACTATCCGTTTTACCAGGTTCAAATTTAGACCGGGCATTATCGCACGTCAGATACGAAATGGACTCTCTTCTGGAATTACCGAATTTTCCAGTGGAATTATTATTTTCTTCTTTAATCAGGCCATCCTCACTTACATTGGTGAAGACGCTTTGGTAAGTTATACCATTATTTCGTATATAAATACCATCGTAATCATGTCCATGACAGGTATTGCACAAGGTACTCAGCCTCTCATAAGCTATTACCTTGGAAAAAACGTTCAAAAGAAATATTTAAAATTATTAAAATATAGTTTAATTGCTTCTACCGCTTTTTCCATTGTATCAACCGGAATCTGTTATAGTACCGCAAACTGGATTGTCTCACTTTTTCTAAAGGATATGACGTCCGAACTGGCAGTCTATTCCGTCCGGGTATTTCGGATTTTCATTCTGTCATTCCTACTGGCTGGCTTTAATATCATCATTGGCGGATACTTTACAGCCATAGAGAAGGCAGGTCTGGCAACTGCCATTTCCCTGACAAGAAGTATTATTGCACTTGTGGGTGCTTTAATCCTGCTTACTGCTCTATTTGGCGGAGAAGGAATCTGGTGGTCCCCACTTATGGCGGAAGCAGTATGCCTGATTCTGTCTATCACAATGTTTACTATGTACTGGAAAAAAGAAATTAAAATGCAATAAGGAGAGCCATCTTGGCTCTCCTTAAAATTAACATCTTCCATTCACTTCTTATTTTAATTTCAACCCGTCTTCCAGAATTTCAATCTTTCTTGCTTTATACAAATGACCTACCGCACGTTTGAAGGCATTTTTGCTAAGTCCAAGTTCTGCCTTAATCACTTCCGCATCAGACTTGTCATTCAAAGCAAGGCTTCCCCCATTTTCCTGTATCCGCTTCAGCACTACTTCTGCATCTTTGTTCATCTGGATAAATGCTTTCTCTCTCACGCTGAGTGTCAGCTTGCCATCTGGTTTTACTTCGGTGACACGGGCATGTACCTTATTACCCACATGAAGTCCATATGGTGCTTCCCGTTTTGGAATCAATGCAGAATATTTATCATCTACTGCTACGAAAAGTCCAAAGTTATCGCTGGATTCGTAAATTCTTCCTTCTACGCGGTCATCTCTCTGATAATCCGAATCTTTCTGAAGATAGTCATACACCTTCATTGTTGCACAAAGTCGTTCACTCTTATCAATATAAAGTGCAACCAGACATTCATCT
This sequence comes from uncultured Bariatricus sp., assembly GCA_934307065.1. GTDB lineage: Bacteria > Bacillota > Clostridia > Lachnospirales > Lachnospiraceae > Allocoprococcus. The sequence continues at coordinate 68,044 of CAKRCD010000007.1, forward strand.
CCCGGTTTTACCTTCACTGTCTGTTCTTTAAATGGAAGGAACAAATCCTTCTCCAATCCCCAGTCCAAAAATGCTCCGAACTTTCCGACCTGCAATACATCAAGAACTGCAATCTGTCCTAATGTAAGCTTTGGTTCATGTGTTGTCGCAATCAGACGGTCTGAGGAATCCTTATATAAAAACACCTCGATTGGGTCACCTAATTCAATTCCGCTTGGCACCTGCTTTTTCGGCAGAAGCACCTTCTCCTTCTCTGACCCCAGATATACTCCGAAATCTACGATTTTCACTACTGTTAATACTTGCTTTTTTCCTAAGTCCATCTACTTCTCCTTAAATTCTATCACTGCATACGGAGCCCCCTCCGCTGTGCAAAGCTCTACTATCTTTCGTTCCTCATCCATGGCAACTTTTGGGTAAATCCTGTCTCCAAGCACTGCTGATTTCTTATATTCTACACGAATTTTCCCCACATGTCCACACTCTGGCAATACTTCCAGTGCCATCTGGATATACTGACAATTATTTACATGCTCGTTAGTATCAATCTGACTTCTCAGCACCGGAAAGGACTCACATGCCGTTCCTTCTTCCGGAAGTATAATCTTTCTTGGAAGAATTTCCTTCTCAATCAAATGTTCTTCCCCATATGCCTGCTGTGTCTCTTCATCCGGGCGGGTTGGTCTCCCCTTTTTCACATCCATATAAAGCCATAATGAATGTGCCCAGGCCAGTACTTCTCCATTCTCGGTACACATACGGAATTCACGATGTCCATAAATCCCTTCGAACCCGGTTGACCATGTATCGACTTTAATTTTCTCACCGATTAACGGATAGCGTTCTACTTCAATCTGCCAGTAAGATAATATCCAGACCTTTCCATATTTTTCCATAATCTGATGACCCATACCCATGTCTTCAGACTGAAAAGTAGTACAATCCTGGAAATAATTAACGATGGCCGGAAGCCTCATCCTGTTTCCGCTATCTACTTCACTGTATCTGACTCTTCCTTCTATCGTATACATTCGCACACACCCTTTATCTGTACAGTTTCTACCTATCTATTACTTCTGTTATTCTACACACTCCCTCGCATATTTGCAAGTAAAACCATTTGATTTTTACCTCTGTAATTTCGTTGTATTCTTCATCGGTCAGCACATTTTTCAAATGCTCTTTGCCTTCCTCCGGTACAACCGCCCGCACAGAATCCATAAAGCAAAGGTTCGGATAAAGCACACACCACCAGTTTTGCCCTTTCGCACTTCCTATTTTGATGCGAAGTGCATCATACATTCCTGCCGGAAATGTTACATCTCCATAAGACTTCTCCGGGAATCTGCAATTCGTTACCTCCGCAGTTACCAGATAGGAATACCCTCTTTGATTAATCATATTTTGTGCTACTTGCTCAATATCCTTTAAATGTGTCTTCGCCCATTTTTTTGTTTCTTCTGCTGTTCTACTGTCAGGGATTTCCTGCTTCATGTAATCCAACACAGCAGTCTTTACCTGCATTTTCAAATCCTGGTCTGTCTGACTGTCACTATTGGCAAGCACATGAAAACGAAATACTTCCTTTGCCAGACTTTCCTGCGTCTGTCTCTCCCTTGCTTTTACCTCTCTCGCCTCCACCATACATGCTGTCAAGAATATAGCAAAAATAACTGCTGCCAGCAGACTGATTCGATTCTTCCATCTGATGCTCATTTTATGTACTCCTTTCATAAATCCTATGTAAGTTTGCACATAAAAAACGGGCCTTATACAAGACCCGCCTTATTTTCTGAATTATTTTTTCAAACGACTGTACTCTGCTGTATTGTGTACATTAGCAATGTATATCTGCTTTGCCAATCCTTGCTTCTTCATTCTGCTCATAGCTGTCCGGATTTTATTTTTATCATCATAAATGCCAAACACGGTAGGACCGCTGCCGCTCATCATGGCACCAAGGGCACCATGCTCCAGCATACAATTCTTAATCTTTCCAATCACTGGATGCATTTCCATAGTAACTTCTTCGAGCACATTTCCCATTGCCCCTGCAACCTGATGTAAATCTTGGTTTTTAAGACCATCAATGACACCGTCAATATCAGGGTGTTCTTTGATTTCTTTGGAATCTAATGCCTGATAAATTGTTTTTGTTGACACACTGATTGGCGGCTTCACAAGCAGAATCTGGCATTTCGGCATTGGTGGAAGCGGTGATAAGATTTCCCCGATTCCTTCTGCCAGAACAGTTCCCCGCATAATACAGTATGGCACATCTGCCCCAAGTGTCACGCCCCGGTCCATCAATTCCTGTTGGGAAAGTCCTAGTTCATACATCCGGTTCATTCCATACAGCACTGCTGCCGCATTGGAGCTTCCTCCTGCCATTCCTGCAGCTACAGGTATATGCTTCTCCAGCACAATCCGGATGCCTCCTTCTATATGAAATTCATCCATCAAAAGCTTTGCCGCTCTCCATGCAATATTATTCTCGTCCTTCGGCAAGAAAAATAAATTTGATTCTATTTCTATGCCTTCTTTTTCTTCTTTTATCAGGGTCACTGTATCATATAAATACAAGGTCTGCATCACCATGCGTACGTCGTGATAGCCATTTTCCCTTTTCCCCAGTACATCCAGCCCCAGATTAATCTTTCCAAGTGCCTTCAGTTGTAACTTATCCATGGCATTTCTCCTTGTCTTTTTTGCTTACAGTATACTCATATTTTCCTTAAAAATCAACAGCTTCTCCCCTGAACGCAGTTCCCTGGACGTAAGCTGATTATTCTCCATAATTCCTTCTTCCGTAGTATAATATCGTTTTGCCAGACTCCAGAGATCATCTCCTTCTTTGGTAATATAACCGATAATTCCCGGCCGTTTATCCATTTCCTCTTCGTCAAATGGCTGAAGCTCCATCTGCACAATGGTTTCTGTCTGAAGCGGTAAACGCAGGAAACTTTGAAAAGCGAGTACTGCTTTTACCTCCACTTCCTCACTTCCCGCCATGTCAATGGAAAGCTGCTCTACATTTGCCGTAATATTATAGCGTATCTCCGGGTAATCTCGTCCACTCTCTACCACATAGCTGAACGGAAGCATGCCACTCCACATGCCAAATGGTATCCCGTCATTCGCCTTCACATACAGGAAATTCACATACAGAACACCCTCTATCTGGATTCCATTTTCCACTACATCCATGTGTTCAATCTGCATCCGCCCACCACTATGGCAAATCTGCAAAATCTCATCTTTCAGCTCCGGCAGATTCAAACGCTCAGAGAATTTATATTTAGAATGATTCTGGGTAATCAGTTCTTCATAAGATGCCGGCTGTCTTTCCAGTATACATTCATGAGCCAATGAATATACATCCTCCAGCAATTCGATTTGTTCTTCTTCATAAAGCAGTACCCGCATTTCCAGTGTCGCTTCAATTCCGAGGGCACGCATTTCTCCATCACCATCCATCCGTACCTCTACATTTATATCACTTAAGTTGTGATACATATGATGGTAATGACCTTCTTCCGCTCCATTACAGGTAATACTGCCCTCAAACGGAACTGTCTGCTCTACCCAGTCTGTTTTATCCTCCTCTGATTTATAGAGTGCAAAAAGTTGCAAAGTTCCTGTAAACAAAATCGCGTCCTGCGAAACTTTTGTATCTATTTTCCGCAGTTCTACATCTGTCCATATCAATGTTCCAATATTCTCTTTCGTTCCGGGAATCGTTACTTCCTCTTTCATCCGGTAAATATCTTTCTTACTGGTATGTAATTTCAACAACTCTGCGGATTGTATTTTTTTGAAAATCTGTTCTTCCCCATCCACATCCATGGTAATTTCTTCCTCCCCTGTCCGTTCCGCATGAATAGATAAATCCACCATTGCCTTCAAAGATAATTTGCGGGAATGAATGACTGTAGAATGAAATTCTACACCTGTTACCTGTACAATATATTCTTCTCCATCTTCTTTATCCAGATACACCATTTCTTCATATGGAAGCTGTCCTTGCAATGATGCCAGTTCCGCCACGGATGCATCTGTTACATAGAGTATTTTGAAAAATAATTTTCCTACTACCCGAAGATAATTTTCTACCTTTTTTACTTCTTCTACTTTTACCGTACCTTCGCCTACTATCACACGCCCCACATCGCTTTTGGAATCAGGTACGTTATAATCATCATCAATCACAAACTGGTCTGTAATGGTCTTACCTATGACGTTCGTCTGTATTCTTTTCTTAATCAGTTCCATATGCTCCTCCTGTTCTAATCTGCAAATATTACTTGTTTCCCGTTTTCTTCCAGTTTTATTACACTGTAGGAATATTCATTTTCACACACCATGCCTTCTCCGCCCGGTCCGTGCAGTGTTGTTTCTATATATAATGCTTCTTCTGCCTCTGCACACTCTACCCATTCTACGCAAGATCCACTGCACTCTTGTTTCCCATATCCTTCTCCTATATACAATGCCTCCGATTCCCGATATACGATTCGGAAAGGCCTCTCTTTCTTTTGTTCTATTTCTTTCTTCATATCATCCGGAATATCCGCCTCCTCCACAACCTCATATTCCACCGGAACATGCCCTTCCGTTGTTTTTATGATGACCCTGCAACCCATAATAGAACATGCCGCGAAGAGCATACTGCAAATAAAAATCTTTTTTTTCAATTTTTCCCTCTCCGCAGTTTCTCTCTAATATCCTATTATCTTCCTTGTATTTTCATTCCTTGAATAGTATAATAAGTCCCATAAGTTGCCATGATATGGCACATGAACGGAGGATTTTAGACAAATGATACGTTTTATTTTCGTAGTTTTGTTTCTGGTTGTATTTTTAATCCTTTCCATTCCGGTTATGTTGGTGGAGTGGCTCATTGGGAAAAAGAGTCCAAATACGAAAGATTACAGTTCCTTACGCATTGTACAGTGGGCATTCAAGGTAATCCTTTGGATTGCCGGGGTAAATGTTACCGTTATCGGGGAAGAACATATTCCAGATGAACCAGTGCTTTATATTGGAAATCATCGCAGCTTCTTTGATGTTCCGATTACCTATTCCCGTTGCAGACGTCTGACCGGGTTTGTAGCAAAGAAAGAAATAGAAAAGGTTCCACTGCTTTCAACGTGGATGCGGTTTTTATACTGTCTCTTTCTTGACCGTGATGATGTGCGCGCAGGACTGAAAACAATTCTGACCGCAATTGAACAGGTAAAAAATGGAATCTCCATTTTCATTTTCCCGGAAGGAACCCGCAACAAAGGAGAAGAACTTTCCGTTCTGCCGTTCCACGATGGTTCTTTCAAAATAGCCGAGAAAACCGGATGTGCGGTAGTTCCAGTCAGCATCAACAACAGTGTACAGATTCTGGAGGCACATTTTCCATTTATCCGCAAAACCCATGTTGTACTGGAATATGGCGAACCTATTTATCCAAATACATTAGATAAAGAAGCCAAAAAGCAACTCGGAACCTACTGCCATGACTTGATTGAAGCTACAATCAAAAAAAATGCAGAGTTAGTGTAAACCTTTATAATATAAGTAGAAAAGAGGGATAGTATGAGCGTTACAAGTGAAAATCTTACCTTACTGACTGATTTGTATGAACTTACAATGATGCAGGGATATTTTGACAAACAGACCAATGAAGTTGTTGTATTTGATGTGTTTTTCCGCAACAATCCATTCGGTTCCGGCTACTCTGTTGTTGCCGGACTGGAGCAGGTCATCGATTATGTCAAAAACCTTCATTTTGCAGAAGATGATGTGGCATATCTCAGAAGCCTTGGAATCTTCTCAGAAGATTTTCTCGCCTATCTGTTAGATTACCGTTTCAGTGGAAGTATTTATGCGGTACCGGAAGGAAGCGTGGTATTTCCACGGGAACCTCTGGTAAAAGTCATTGCACCGATTATGGAAGCACAGCTTGTAGAAACCGCTATTTTAAATATGATCAATCACCAGTCCCTGATTGCCACCAAGACCTCCCGTATTGTATTTGCTGCAGGTAATGGAGGCGTGATGGAATTTGGGCTCCGACGTGCACAGGGTCCTGATGCCGGTGTCTATGGTGCGCGTGCTGCCATGATTGGCGGCTGCGTAGGAACTTCCTGCGTATTAACCGGAAAATTATTTGACGTACCTGTCATGGGAACCCACGCCCACAGCTGGATTATGAGTTTCCCGGATGAGTACACTGCATTTAAGGCATATGCAGACCTTTACCCGGAATGCTGTACCTTATTGGTGGACACTTATGATACCTTGAAATCCGGTGTACCGAATGCCATCCGTATTTTCGATGAAATGAAAGCAAACAACGTAACTCCACGCAAGCTCGGTATTCGTCTGGACAGCGGAGATCTTGCATATCTTTCCAAGCAGGCCCGTAAAATGTTAGATGAGGCCGGACACACAGATGTAACCATCTGTGCATCCAATGATTTGGATGAATATCTGATTAACGATTTGAAACGTCAAGAAGCTGCGATTGATTCCTGGGGTGTAGGAACCAATCTGATTACAGCCAAGGACTGTCCATCCTTCGGCGGTGTGTATAAATTGGCTGCCATTCAGAATGGAGCCGGAGAATTTATTCCTAAAATCAAGTTATCTGAGAATACAGAGAAAATTACGAACCCGGGAAATAAGACATTTTATAGAATCTACGAAAAAGAAACCGGCAAAATTAAAGCCGATTATATCTGCTTTGTAGACGAAGAACTGAATCCTGAAAATGACCTGTTGCTTTTCGACCCGGCAGAAACATGGAAGAGAACAAAATTAAAAGGCGGTACTTACGAAATCCGTGAAATGCTTCAGCCAATCTTCTTAGATGGTAAATGTGTCTATGAATCACCGAACATCAAAGAAATTGCAGCCTATTGTAAACAGGAAAAGGATACCCTTTGGGATGAGACAAAACGTCTCTTCTACCCGCATCAAGTATACGTGGATTTATCAGATAAGCTTTATAAAGTAAAACAAGAATTATTAAATAAAATGAGTATGACAGAGGAGTAATGAATATGAAAGTTGTAGTATTAGCCGGCGGACTCAGCACAGAAAGAGATGTGTCTCTTACTTCCGGTGCAAGCATTTGCCGTGCCTTAAAGGAAAGAGGACACCATACACTGTTATTAGATGTATTTATGGGACTTCCGGATGCACCTGCAAACTTGGAAGAAGTCTTTGACCTTCCAGACAGTAACCTGAAGATTGCAGACGGAATTAAAACAACAGAACCAGACTTAGAAGCAGTAAAGGCTTCCCGCCAAGACAAATCGGACTGCTTCTTTGGACCAAATGTCATCGAAATCTGCCGTCTTGCAGACATTGCATTCTTAGGACTTCACGGTGGCTATGGAGAAGATGGAAGACTGCAGGCAGCCTTTGATTTACTTGGAATCAAATACACAGGGCCAAATTCTCTTGGAAATGCACTTGCCATGGATAAGAGCGTTACGAAACAGATTTTCAAAATGAACAATATTCCGACACCGGAAGGAATCTGGTTATATGAAAAATCAAAAGACAAACCATTGTCTGATTTCGGTCTTTCTCTTCCAGTCGTTGTAAAACCTTGTTCCGGTGGCTCCAGTATCGGAGTTTATATCTGCCATACGGAAGAAGAATACCGTGCTGCACTTGATGCTTCTTTCCCGCACGAACAGTGTGTCATGGTGGAAGAATACATCAAAGGCCGTGAATTTGCCTGCGGTGTTATTGACGGAAAAGCACTTCCGGTCATTGAAATCGTGCCAAAAACCGGATTCTTTGATTATGCAAACAAATACCAGGATGGCTGCACAGAAGAAATCTGTCCTGCCAATATTTCGGAAGAAATTGAACAGAAAATGCGAAAAGCTACTGAACGTGCATTTGATGCATTAAAGCTAAATGTATATTCCCGTGCGGATTTCCTGTTGGATGAAAATGGAAATATTTATTGTCTGGAAGTCAATACCCTTCCTGGCATGACTCCAGCAAGCCTTCTTCCAAAAGAAGCTGCTTACATCGGTATCGAATACCCTGAACTGTGTGACATGATTATTGAGAAATCACTGGATGCCAGATACCGCTAAGCCCGATACTGATAAGAAATGAGGCTTTGAACATGAAACAAATGACATTACAAAATATAACTGCTGCCTGCCATGGAACCTACTATGGCAACGCAGATTTATTATCAAAAGAAGTTACTGGAATCGCCATTGACAGCCGTAAAGCGGAAAAAGACTTTCTCTTTGTTCCACTGAAAGGTGCTCGTGTAGATGGGCATACATTCATCCCACAGGTAATGGAAAAGGGGGCACTGGCCACCTTATCTGAAGAAATCTTAGATGGGATGTCTTATCCTTATATTCATGTAAAATCCTGTGAACAGGCACTTGCTGATTTGGCTGCCTTCTATCGCAACACACTGGATATCAAGGTGGTTGGAATTACTGGAAGTGTCGGAAAAACCAGTACCAAAGAAACCATTGCTTCTGTCCTTTCTCAGAAGTATAAGGTTTTGAAAACAGACGGAAACCATAATAATGAAATCGGTGTGCCTCTGACTGTGTTTTCTATCACGGAAGAACATGAAGTAGCCGTGCTGGAAATGGGAATTGACCAACCAGGGGATATGCATAAGCTTGGACCGATTACCAGACCTGACATTGCAGTCATTACCAATATCGGTCTTGCTCATTTGGAAAATTTCGGAACAAGAGAAGGTACATTGAAAGCCAAGACAGAAATCTTTGAGTATCTGAAGCCGAATGCAACTGTAATTTTAAACGGGGATGATGACAAGCTTTCTACAGTCTCATCCGTTCAGGGAAAATCTCCTGTATTTTTCGGGTTGTCTGACAAGCTTCCTGCTTACGCAGATGAAATGGAAGATTTAGGACTGTTTGGAACAGACTGCACTTTACATTTGCCTGCCGGAGAAATTCGTGTACATATTCCGGTTCCGGGGAAACATATGATTTACAATGCTCTGGCTGCTGCCTGCACCGGACTTGCACTTGGACTTTCTTTGGAAGAAATTCAAGCGGGAATCGCTGCTCTCCGCACAATTGCCGGACGCACAAATCTGATTCAGACCGATTCCTTGTTAATCATTGATGACTGTTATAATGCCAATCCAATCTCTACCATGTCCTCGCTTGACATCCTTGCCACAGCAAAAGGACGCACAGTCGCTGTGCTTGGAGATATGTTTGAACTTGGTACCAATGAAAAAGAGCTGCATTACAATACAGGTGCACATGCTTCTCAGGATAAAATTGATGTTATCTGCTGTATCGGAGAACTTTCCCAAAACACTTATGAAGGTGCAAAAGCATACGCAGATAGAAATAGCATCCTTTACTTTAAAACAAAACAAGAGTTTCTTGCAAAGTTTCCTAACGTAATCAAAAAAGGAGATACCGTTCTTGTCAAAGCTTCCCATAGTATGGAATTTCCGGAAATCGTAGAAACCCTGCAGCAATGGAAGTTATAACATCATTCATAAAGATAGCAAAAGGACCGGCATGAAAACCGGTCCTCATTTTATTCTCTATCTGTCCACTTCACTACAATATTCTTTTTGTTCATTTCAATCATGCCTTCCTGCCTCATCCTAGACAACTCCTTCGAAAGCACGCTCCGGTTTACGCACAGATATTCCGCCATTTGCTGTCGGTTCATTTTTATATGAATTTCATTGCTGCCTTCTTTCTCCCGACGCATTTCCAAAAATGTCATAATCCGTTCCCGGATTCCCCTTTTCGAGAGCATCTCAAGCTGATGCATTTGCCAGATATATTCATCCTGTAATTTCTGCATGAGCACATATAGAATTTCTTTACAATACCTGGATTTTAAAATACTGTTCCAACTTATGAAAATTACCTGGCAATCTTCCTGGCACACATAGCTCATTGAGGCTGTTGTATTCGTTGAAATACCATCCAATGCAAAAATTTCCCCGGCATCTACAATCTGCAGAATGCTTTTATTTCCATTACAGTAATCCTTTTCCCCTCTTATCATACCACTTTTCAAAATGCAGAGCCACTCCACATCATCCCCTTCAAAAAAAAGTGTGCTTCCCCTCTCACTTCTTCTTTCCGTGATTACCAATGAATCCAAAGCCTTCTCCCGCTCCGTTTTTGCTATCTCCTGAAATAAGCCACTCTTTACAATGTCATCCAAATATTGCATGCTTTTCCCTGCCATCTTACGTCAATCTCTTCTCATAGTTACCACTGACTACGTTGCATCCCTCGTCCAGTATTACAAATGCCTTCGGGTCGACAGATTTGACAACCCGTTTAATCTGATGAATTTCATATTTGGAAATCATAGTTACCATCACATGGGTATCTTCATTGGTATAAGCTCCAACCCCTTCCCATTTTGTGACTCCACGATGCATTTCATCCATAATCAACTGGTCAATTCCTTCTTTCTTTGTGAAAATCAATACCTTTACACAGATATTCTGCACATGCACTTTATCACAGACCAAAGCAAACACAACACCGTATATCAAAGAATATATCACAATTTCTATATCAAACAAGAAAAAACAGATTGCGTAAACCAGAAAATTTACCATCATGCCCACTGTTCCTACACTGATGGTTGGAAATTCTTTTGTAATATACATTCCAAGCATTTCCTGTCCGCCTCCCGAATTGCCGCCTCGAAGTACCAGTCCGGTTCCACCGCCTGCTATCATGCCACCCACAATGCAGGCTGTCAGATAATCCGGGATAATCGGTGTGGCCGGAACCGGTATCAGTGTCTGACTCAGCGACTGAACAAGAATTACAATCATGGAACGAATCAAAAACGACTTTCCAACCTTCTTCCACGCAAGAAAGCAAAGCGGTAAGTTAATAAACCAGAAAACAATTCCAGTAATATCCATCTGTCCCAATGACAGATGAAACACAGTTACAATCAGAGTTCGCAGTAATTGTGCAATCCCCATAAATCCACCATTGTAAAGATTAAGCGGAAGAATAAATACATTCAGTCCAAATGCAAAGCAAAACGCGCCCAAACAGGATAGTACCAATCCCTTCAATTGCCGGTCTACTTCTTTTTTATTTGCTAATTCCAGTGACATTTGCCTTTCCTCACATTTCTTTATTTCTATCATAAACACGTTTATAATAGCATATATATGAAGTTTTCGCAACAACGATAAAAAGGGACTGCAACCAGAATTCAATCCGGTTACAGTCCCCCTGCATTGACCTTGCACTAAGCTTCCGCTTCTTCTGCCTCTTCTTCAGCTTCCACGGCTGCTTCGTCCAGTGCTATTGTCTCCTCATATTTTTCCAGAATCAATGTCTGCATGTGCTCTCTTGTTCCGGAATTGATCGGATGCGCAATATCTCTGTATTCTCCATCTGCCGATTTTTTGCTTGGCATCGCAATAAAAGGTCCTTTCTCGCCTTCTATTACTTTAATATCATGAACCACAAATTCTCCATCTAAAGTAATAGATACTACCGCCTTTAACTTTCCATCCTTTGCAACTCTTCTCACTCGTACATCTGTAATCTGCATCTTCTTGTTCCCCTTTCGTCAATGCCTTTTATCCTCTCATTATTCTATTTTTATAATTCGTATCTTTCTCCATCTTCTACTACAATCTGAACGCCATCTCCGCTGACATAACGTGTATTCGCCCGAATCGTACTCCGACTTTCAACAATACAATTTTCAATATACGTATTATCGCCCAAATAAACATCATTCAAAATGATTGAATTTCGAATCACACAATTATTTCCAACAAATACCTTTTTAAACAAAACAGAATTTTCCACTGTTCCATTAATGATACATCCACTGGAAACCAGACTGTTCTTTACCGCAGCCCCCGGGTTATACTTCGCAGGTGGCAAATCAGTAACCTTCGAATATATTGCCGGATAATCCCGCCAAAAATATTTTCTTACCTCTGGCTTCAGGAAATCCATATTTGCTCGATAATATGCGTCTACTGTTGCAATATTGCACCAATAATCCTCTAATTTATAAGCGCAAATTCTTTTCAAATTCTTATATCGAATCAGAATGTCTCTCACAAAGTCATATTTCTTCTCAACGGCACTCTGTTCGATTAAATCAATCAGCATTCTTCGTCTGATAATATAAATACCGGTTGAAATCAAATGCGAACTCGGTAATGATGTTTTTTCTTCAAACTCCACTATCCGCATTTCATCATTTACCTTTATCGTTCCAAAACGACTAAAATCCGTATCTGATTCCATCTCTTTACATACCACAGTAATATCTGCTTTTGTATCCATATGATATTCTAACACTTTGCTGTAATCCAGCTTGTACACTGCATCTCCCGATGTGATAATAACATATGGCTCATGACACCTCTTCAAGAAATCCAGATTCTGGTAAATTGCATCCGCAGTTCCCCGATACCAGTCTCCATTCTCCTTCGTAATTGTTGGTGGAAATACATAAAGTCCTCCCTGTTTTCTTCCGAAGTCCCACCATTTCGAAGAATTGAGATGTTCATTTAAAGAACGGGAATTGTACTGTGTCAGTACAGCAACCTTATTTACATGCGAATTTGCCATATTACTAAGTGCAAAATCAATGCTCCGGTAACTTCCCGCTATAGGCATAGCTGCCACGGCACGTCTGTATGTAAGTTCTCTCAGCTTATTGCTGTCTCCACCTGCCAAGATAATTCCTACTGCTCTCATGATACGTCACCCGCCTTTATCAACGTTCCTCCACTCTCCAGAACACAGTCTGCGTAGTCTTCCTTCGTTGTCACACCACTGACTGCTGTATTTTTCCCAATCTGAACGCCATCTGGTATGACAGAATTTTCACCCACTGCAACAAGTCCGGAATTATAGATATCCGGTCGGAATTTGTTTGGAGCGTCACTTCCGATTCCCATAATCACGTGTCCGCCAATCTGGGCGCCTTCCGCAATAACAGCTTTGTCAATGACGCATCCGGGGCCAATTACTACATCTTTCATAATAATAGAATCCCTTACAACAGCCCCCTGTTCTATGATGACACCAGAGCCAACCACACAATTTTCCAGCTTGCCATGTATCTCTGCCCCATCACCGATAATGCATCTTGAAATCGAAGCCTCGTCTGCCACATACTGCGGTGGAATGGAATCACTCCTTGTATAAATCTGCCAGAACTCTTCATACAGATTAAATTCCGGAATGATATCAATCAGTTCCATATTCGCCTCCCAGTAGGAACTTAATGTTCCTACATCCTTCCAGTAACCATGATACTCATAGGCAAACATCCGCTTTCCCTGCTTATGGCAATGTGGAATGATATGTTTACCAAAATCACATCCAGGTTCTTCCGAAAGAGCAATGAGTGCTTCTTTCAGAACAGACCAGCTGAAAATGTAAATCCCCATTGATGCCAGATTACTTCTCGGATGCGCTGGCTTCTCTTCAAACTCCGTGATTTGTTTGTTATCATCCGTAATCACAATACCAAATCTGCTTGCCTCCTCAATTGGCACCGGCATGGCTGCAATCGTTACATCCGCATGATTGGCCTTATGAAAATCAAGCATTACCTCATAATCCATCTTGTAAATATGGTCCCCTGACAGAATCAACACATAATCCGGATTAAAAGATTCCATATAATCCAGATTCTGATAAATCGCATTCGCTGTTCCTGTATACCATTCACTGCTTGCACTTTTTTCATATGGCGGAAGAATGGAAACGCCTCCCACATTGCGGTCCAAATCCCACGGAATACCAATTCCAATATGTGTATTCAATCTGAATGGCTGATATTGTGTCAACACTCCCACCGTATCAACTCCAGAATTAATACAATTACTGAGCGGAAAATCAATAATGCGGTATTTTCCCCCGAATGCGACAGCCGGTTTAGCAACTTTAGCAGTTAATATTCCTAGTCTGCTGCCTTGTCCACCCGCCAGAAGCATCGCTATCATTTCTTTTTTGACCATATTCTCACCCCTTCCCAGTAAACGTTACGTCTATTATAGCATATTGTGCAAATATAGTGAACAATCTTTACAAACATTTTTCCTTCATTACCCTTTTTTTATCCAAATCTCACAAAAAGAAATGGCTTGGTTTTTTTTTCGTATATGTATATAATATATAGGAGGAATTTTTTAATTATGACAATAAATTTTGCAACATTCCACAGTGCAGCCTCTGCCTGCGGATAGAATAGGAAGTGTAATGATGTATAAAATAGACTTTAACAAACCATGCCATATTCATTTTATAGGAATTGGCGGGATTAGCATGAGTGGACTTGCAGAGATTCTTCTGGAAGAAGATTTTACCGTGTCCGGTTCTGACTCCAAAGAAACGCCTCTGACCGACCATCTTACCCAAAATGGAGCACAGATATTCTATGGCCAGAAGGCTTCAAACATTATTCCCGGCATTGATGTGGTTGTATATACTGCCGCAATCCACGCAGATAACGAAGAGTACAAAGAAGCAGTGCGCCAGAATCTTCCAATGCTCTCCAGAGCAGAACTTCTCGGTCAGCTTATGACAAATTACGATATTCCTATCGCAATTTCGGGAACACACGGAAAGACAACAACAACTTCTATGATGTCGCACATTCTGTTAGACGGAGAACTTGATCCTACGATTTCTGTAGGTGGCATCTTAAAAGCAATTGGCGGAAATATCCGTGTCGGTAAATCCGAATATTTTGTAACCGAAGCATGTGAATACACAAACAGTTTTCTGCACTTCTTTCCCAAAATTGGGGTTATATTAAATATTGATGCAGACCATCTGGATTTCTTTAAGGATTTAGATGACATCCGCCACTCTTTCCGCAAGTTTGCAGAGCTTTTACCGGACGATGGCACTCTCGTTATCAACAATGAGATTCCAAAGCTGGCAGAAATAACGGATGGACTTTCCTGCAAGGTAATTACTTTTGGTAACTCCGGTTCGGACTACAGTGCTACAGATATCAGCTATGACGAACTTGGAAATGCATCCTTTACGGTGGTAAAACATGGAACACCGGCAGAGCATATTACCCTCTCTGTAGGTGGAAAACATAACATTTATAATGCACTTTCCGTGATTGCTGTATCTGATTTACTCCAGATTTCTACAGAACACATTCAGAACGGACTTCTTTCCTTCCATGGAACAGACCGTCGTTTTCAGTATAAAGGAACCGTAAATGGAATTACCGTGATTGATGACTATGCACATCATCCTACGGAAATCGCAGCTACACTTACAACAGCAGAGCACTACCCACACCGGGAACTCTGGTGCATTTTCCAACCACATACGTATTCAAGAACCAAGTCCCTGTTCTCGGAATTTGCATCTGCACTCTCCAAAGCGCAACACCTGATTCTTGCAGATATTTATGCTGCCAGAGAAACAGATACTTTGGGTGTCTCATCCGAACAGCTTGCCGGTGCTGTCAGAGAACTTGGCTGCGATGCCGTTTATCTTCCGGATTTTTCGTCCATTGAAGACTATGTACTTGCGCACTGTAAAGAAGGAGACCTTCTTATCACAATGGGGGCCGGAGATGTGGTAAATATCGGAGAAGAATTACTCCAAAAATAGTTATCCACATTATCCACATAAGTTATGCCGGATTTATCAACAAAAAATCCGTGTTTTAAGGGAAATAACTCTTTTTTTCCACGCTATAATAATGTTATACTTGAATAACGAAAGGAGTGGGAAAATGAACGTCCTTACTTTACACAATTATTTTCAAAGCGAAATTACTTTAGTTGAAAATACATTTATAGACCAATATATGGCAAAAGCAAACGGAGAATATGTAAAAGTATATCTCCTTTTGTTACGTCATTTGAACCATTCCGGTTCATCTTTGAGTATTTCACAGATGGCTGACCGTCTGGAAAATACAGAAGGTGATATTATTCGCGCCTTAAAATATTGGGAAAAATCCGGTCTTCTGACATTAGACTACAATCAGGAACAGCAGATTATTGGCATTGACTTTGGTTCCGGAAAGACAAGCTCTGACTCTTCCTTGGCTCATGATATTCCCGCTGCTGTAAATCCAGAAGCTTCGAGAATAACTCCTGTTCCTGCAGCCACGGCTTCTTCTTTACCTGCTGCAGAGAAAAAATCAACCTTGAACCGCAAAGAGTTGAAACAGATTTTGTTTATCGCAGAGCAATATCTAGGTAAGACATTGAGTCTTACGGATGTCGATACCATTACTTATTTTTATGATACCCTGCAGTTTTCTGCAGATTTGATTGAATACCTGATTGAGTACTGCGTCGAAAATGGTCATAAGAGTATGCATTATATTCAGAAAGTAGCTCTTGCCTGGTCTGATGAACATATTACTACTGTTCAACAGGCACGCAGTTCATCTGCACTGTATAACCGGAACTGTTATTCTGTTCTAAACGCATTTGGCATCAAAGGGCGTGGTCCGGCCGCATCAGAGTTAGAATATATCCGTAAATGGTACGATACAGAAAGCTTCGACCATGAGATTATTTTAGAAGCCTGCAGCCGTACTGTACTTGCGATTCATCAGCCAAGCTTTGAATACGCAGACAAAATTTTGCAGAATTGGAAGCAAAACCATGTACATACATTAAAAGATATTCGTTCTCAGGATACTGCCTTTGAGCAGGCAAAAGCTGCCGCAAAGAAACCTGCGCCAAAGACTTCCGTTAAACAAACTGTATCTCCTTCAAAATTCCGTAATTTTGAAGAACGTTCTTACGATATGGACGAATTAACAAAAGAACTTTTAAAGACGAACTAACCGTAATCTTGGAAAGGAGGCCACAGTGCCGCTCACGAATTCCCAGTACAATACGCTTATGCGTGCATATGAACAAAAGCAATTAAAAAGCCGTGACCGGTTAAATGCACATTTCGAACGTGCTTACGCACAGATTCCCGAATTAAAAGCTGTGGATGATTCTATTTCCAAATGTAGTCTGGAGCAGGCAAAAAAGCTGTTAAATGGGGACGAGAATGCTCTTTCTGCCTTGAAAAAAGAAATTCATGCTTTGTCCGGGAAACGTGCTTCTCTGCTTCAAAGCGCCAGGTTTCCTGCGGATTACCTGGAGCCATCTTATGAGTGTGCTGACTGTCACGACACCGGGTATATTGGAAATCAAAAATGCCACTGTTTTCAAAAGGCTGCCATTGACTTATTCTATACGCAGTCGAATCTAAAGGGACTTTTAGAATCCGAAAACTTTGACTGTTTTTCTTTTGACTATTATTCACCAAATTATATAGATAAACTATCCGGTCAGTCTGCTTTGCAGCTTGCCCGTCATGCATATGAAGAATGTAGGAACTATATTCACACTTTTGCTTCAGATACTGTAAATGCAGAAAAGAATAATTTGCTGATTTTCGGGAATACCGGAGTAGGAAAGACTTTTTTAACCCACTGTATTGCCCGCGATATTATGCAGTCAGGACACTCTGTTTTATATCTGACTGCCACGGAATTTTTTGACGCACTCCTTGATAAAGCCTTTCACCAGAATGACGAAAGTCTGAATCTTTATGAGCAGATTCAGGAATGTGAGCTTCTCATCATTGATGATTTGGGAACGGAGCGCAATACCGATTTTGTTATTTCACAGTTGTTTGTGTGTCTGAATAACCGGATTCTGAATCAGAAATCCACAATTATATCGACAAACCTGACCTTGAACGAGATTAAGTCCAACTACACAGAGCGGACTTTCTCGCGTATCAGTAATCACTATAAAGTACTTCGCCTTGCCGGCGATGATATACGAATACAAAAGAGACTTATGAACAGGGAGGATATTTAACATGGTACATCGTACTGACCGCATTCTGGATAATATTCCAGTAGGAGCACTTGGCATTATTTCTTTACCGGGATGTGAAGAAATGGGAAACCGGGTAAATGATTATCTCGTAAAATGGAGAAAGGAAACAGATCATGCGCACAAAGACAATATTGTCTTCTCCGGCTATGAAAATGATACCTATCTCATTGATGCTAAAGTACCTCGCTTCGGTTCTGGTGAAGCAAAGGGTATTATCGAAGAATCTGTGAGAGGAAAAGATTTGTATCTCATGGTTGATGTGTGCAATTACAGCCTTACCTATTCCTTGTCCGGAAATACCAATCACATGTCTCCTGATGATCATTTCCAGAATCTGAAACGTATCATTGCCGCTGTAGGCGGAAAGGCAAGACGTTTAAATGTCATCATGCCGTTCCTCTATGAAAGCCGTCAGCATAAGCGCAGCGCCCGCGAGTCTCTGGACTGTGCACTTGCACTTCAGGAACTTGTCCGTATGGGTGTGGACAACATTATTACCTTTGATGCACATGACCCACGTGTTCAGAATGCGATCCCGCTTAGCGGATTTGAGACAGTACGTCCTACTTACCAGTTTATCAAAGGACTGCTCCGCTCATTCGATGATTTACAGTTAGACAGTGAGCATCTGATGGCTATCAGCCCGGATGAAGGTGCAACCGGACGAGCTATTTATTTCGCCAATGTTCTTGGAATTGATATGGGTATGTTCTACAAACGCCGCGATTATACGCAGGTTGTAAACGGTCGCAATCCGATTGTTGCCCATGAATTTCTTGGTTCTTCTGTAGAAGGAAAAGACGTTATCATTTTAGACGATATGATTTCATCCGGTGACAGTATCTTAGATGTTGCAAAGCAGTTAAAAGCGCGTAAAGCCAGACGTATCTTCGCAGCTGCTACATTTGGACTTTTTACAAACGGCATGGAAAAATTTGACCAGGCTTATGAAGAAGGACTGATTCACGGTATTTTAACTACAAATCTGATTTACCAGACACCAGAACTACTCAGCCGCCCTTACTATATCGACTGCGACATGAGCAAATATGTTGCTCTCTTAATTGATACGCTGAATCATGATGGTTCTATCAGTGGTTTATTAGACCCATATGACCGTATTCAGGCAATTGTGGAAGCCTACAAAAAAGGCGAACCTATCGAGTAACGTTTACAGAAAAGGCACTGCAATCGCAGTGCCTTTTCTTATTTACCTTCTTATTTACGGATTCTGCTCCGTTCCTAATTCAATTTTGTGAAACAGAATTCCATTTTTCTTCATCAGTTCTTCTTCGCGTTTCTGACAAGTAAAAACGATAACCTGATGTCCACTTTTGTCCAGCCAGCGAAGGGTTCTCTCCAGTCTCTGATCATCATAATATGCAAACGTATCATCCAAAATCAATGGATATTTTTCTTCATACATTATATTTGCCGTTGCAATACGAAGTGCCAGTTGAAGTTGTTCCAGAGTTCCAAGACTGACCTGATTCATCGACACTTTCCGTTCTCCGGTAAAAAGTGACATTTCCAGTTGTTCATCAATCCAGACTTTCTCATACTTTTCGTCTGTCATCTTGGCAAATATCTCCGAAACCTCTTCATTCAGCCTTTTTCCGATTCCATCCTGCATCTCCTTTGCGATGTTCTGAATGCGTTCTGCTGCAAGTTCCAATGCCTTCCTTCGTTTCTTCTGCTCTGTCGTTTCTCTGCCGACCTCTTCGCATTCTTCTATT
Organism: uncultured Bariatricus sp.; assembly: GCA_934307065.1. Taxonomy (GTDB): domain Bacteria; phylum Bacillota; class Clostridia; order Lachnospirales; family Lachnospiraceae; genus Allocoprococcus. The sequence goes on from CAKRCD010000007.1 coordinate 87,676, forward strand.
TGTTCCTGAAGATTTTCGTAATAGATTTGCTTTTCCTGATAATCTTCTTTCAGTTTTTCCAGTCTGCCCTCGCACTTGTTAATCTCATTCCAGACTTTCTGTGCTTCTCTTTTCTTCTTTTCTTCATCCTTATTCTTACGTCCATCTTTGAGGGCATTCCATACATAAATTCCCTCTGCAAGAATAATCACGATACTACCAACCAGATTCCATGGCTTATCGAATACAATCATTGCTAATACCACAATCGCTATCATAACAATCGCTGCAATCGGATGAATCCGCCACTGGTCCAAGCTATGCGGACTGTCAACATTCATCTTTGTAAACTCTTTATTATACTTCTCTTGTTCTTCTTTTACCTGTGCAGTCTCTTTCTCCAGACTACGCAAATCTCTCCACACATAAGATGCTTCCTGTTCGATGTGCTCCTTCTGTTCCTGTGCCTTTTCTGTTTGCTTCCTTACCTCACGCTCCAATTGCTTTTTGCGTTCCTTCAGGCTCTGCAGAGCTGCACTCATATTAATCTGACTGTCTCCGGAAACATAATAATTGGCAGCATAGTTCTTTAATTCTTCTGCCAGCTCATTTCCTACGAGGACTTTGCTCTGCCCGACTGCCACTGTGTTATCATAGTCCAGTTCCTTCAGCCCTCCAAGCAGAATTTCCAAATCCCCATGCTCCAGCGAAAACTCCTCCCCGTCATCCTCACAAAATAAGAAAGCACATTTTGAATACTTATCAAAATTTCTATTCAGGCAAAAATGTTTCCCCTCACATGTAAAACGTAAGGTTCCAGAATAAGAATTGGGATTTGACCAGGGTTCATATTTACTGAAATTGTCTTTTAATGCAGCCCGTCCCCTTCCGCGCTCCATACCAAAAAGCATTCCTCGCAGAAACGTATATATCGTAGATTTTCCTGACTCATTTTCTCCATATATTAAATTGATTCCATCGGAAAGTTCGATTTTTTTATCTTGGAACTTTCCAAAATTTTTCAGAAATAACTCTGTAATCCTCATACTATCCCTCTTTTACTTCGGTCAACGCACATACTCCCTCAAAAAGCGCTTCATATTCCACGCTTCCCGGTTCACTGCCCCTGAGACTCTCAATATACTTTCCAAGCAGATTGGATTCATTCATACGATACAATTTTTCAAAATCAAAATACGGCTGCGTGTCATCCACAAACTCTAATACATTTCCATATACATCCATATCTTCCAGCTCAAGTTCCAAATCCTGTGTCCGGAAACCTGTAACCGTAATTTTATAAATATTTTCTATTCCAAGCTGCCCGATTTTATTCTTGATTTCATTTTTCAGCTCCCGCTGTGTCATCTGTGTTGTCATTTCCACTGTAGTATGAATGTATTCTCTGGACGCAAATGGAACAAATTCTGTCTTTACATTTCCATTTATTATTTCGCCTTTCACATATCCATGCGGACCAATATCATTTTTATCTGTCGGCTCCAGTGAACCTGCATATTCTATCTTTCCTTCTTGTAAAATCGTTCTTCGATGAATATGTCCAAAAGCAATAAAATCATAGCCTAGTTGTATTAATCGATTCTTTTGAATCGGAATATGCTTCTCGTCTCCGCCATGTGCAAGTAAAATTTCATTTTTTTGTCTGTGCTCAGGAAATGCATTGTCATACAATGGTTCTGTAATCTCCTTCTCAAGATAGCTCAGCCCATATACACAGGTTTCCAGCTCCTGAAATTCAATATAATCCAGTTCTCCGCTCATCAGCCCATACACTTCCGATTTCCATTTATATCTTCTATAATAAGAATCTGGTTTCAAATAGTCATGATTTCCTGCTATCAGAACAACCTTTGTATGAGTCAGTTCTGCAAAGAGCGCATCTAACTCCCGAAGTTCACGCAAAAGCGGCTGGCGATGAAATAAATCTCCGGCAATCAGAAGTAAATCCACCTTTTCTGTCTCACAGACCTGCACAACTTTTTCAAATGTATGCCGTATTTCTTTGTTTCTATTTTCTGTGTAAGCCTTTCCAGCGTTCGGACATACTCCAAGATGTACATCTGCGATGTGTATAAATTTCATTTTTTATATTCCCCTTTTCCTTCGGAAGCGTTACAATAAATCTGGTTTTTCCAGCCTGACTTTCCGCATGAATCGTTCCACCATGAAGTTCTACAATTTCTTTGGCAATTGCAAGTCCCAGTCCCGCTCCGCCTGTCGAGCTGGATCTTGCTGCGTCTTCCCGGTAAAATTTTTCAAAAATCTTTTCCAATGCTTCTTCTGATATGGTTTGTCCTTCATTTTCAAAAATAATATTTACCGCTTTTTTATCTCCATGACAACGAATGGAAATCACTGTATTTGCTTTACAATAAGCAATGGCATTTCGCAGAATATTATCAAACACCCTTGCCAGCTTATCCGGGTCTGCCATAATCAACAAATCTTCCTGGACATCTACCTTGCACTCCAGGCCTTTCCCCTGTAATACCGCATAAAGTTCATCTGCAATCTGCTCTAACATCATTCCCAAATCCAATTCCACCAGCTCTAGCGTAATTCCATGAAGATTGAACTTTGTAATTTCAAAAAATTCATTAATAAGTTCTCCCAGACGTATGGCCTTTTCCAGTGAAATATGCGTATATCTTGCCCGTTCTTCCACTGTCATATCCGGGTGTTCTTCAAGCATCGTCAGATAGGCAACCACTGAAGTAAGCGGAGTCTTTAAATCATGTGCCAGAAACAGAACCAAATCATTTTTCTTCTGCTCCATTTCCTCTGCTTCCTTCTCCTGTCTGCGGAGCGTTGTCTTAATTTCATTCATGCGTTCTTCAAGCGGTTTCAGCTCCGTAATCAATTCAATAGGTTCATCGGAATCCGAAAGTATACTCTCGATACCATCTCCTATCTGATCCAGATATTTCGTCAGATTGGAAATACCTATATATGCAAAAAGCGCAAACAATGCCAGAAAGCCAATTACCATAAATGCCAATTTATTGTGTCCAATCCAGTTCCAATACAAGGAAATTGCGTTTTCCTCATCTATATGAATCAGCCTCATAAATTTCAAAAAGATATTGGCAAAGCTGTCATTATATACGCCATCTACAAAATATACCAAAATCAGGCTGCCTACCAGCACCGTAACGGATGTGATAAACATTGCCTGAAGTAATATTGTCAATTTTAATTTGAGGTATTTATTCTTCAATCTTATATCCCACTCCCCAGACAGTCTTAATGAGGTCTGATTTTCCCGTCGGGCCGCTCAGCTTCTCACGCAAATGCCTGATATGTACCATGACCGTGTTGTTGCTGTTCTTATAATAAGTTTCCTTCCATACAGTTTCAAATAATTTTTCCGAACTCATTACTTTTCCCCGGTTTTCGCACAACAGCCACAGAATCTCAAATTCTGTCGGAGTCAGTGTCAGCACCTGTTCATTGTAAATACATTCATGGGATTGCTTTTTCAAAATCAGGCAGCCAAAATCAATGACATCACCATCTTTTTTCGTGTTGTCATTATACTGTGTATACCGACGCATCTGCGCTTTTACTCTGGCCACCAGTTCTAACGGGTTAAATGGTTTCGGAATATAATCATCTGCGCCAAGTGTAAGTCCCGTAATCTTATCAATATATTCTGTCTTGGCAGTCAGCATAATTACCGGAAATGTATATTTCTCCCGGATTTTCTTCAAAATCGTAAATCCATCAATATCCGGAAGCATTACATCTAGAATTGCTAAATCGATTTTTGAATGTTCTATACAGGCAAGAGCCTCCTTACCTGTATAAAACTTCAATACATTATACTCTGTCTGCAGATACAGTTCCACTACATCCGCAATTTCTTTTTCATCATCCACTATTAATATATTCATACTCTAAGCCTCCTCGAATTGCGAGCTCCCCTCGTTTCCTGTGGCTTGTCTCTCAAAGTAATTCTAATCGAACCGATTATAATTCACAGTTATTCACTGTTCTTGGGAACGGAATTACGTCACGGATGTTTGCCATACCTGTCAGATACATAATACAGCGTTCAAAACCAAGCCCAAATCCCGCATGACGGGTAGAACCATATTTTCTGAGGTCAAGATAGAAACCGTAATCTTCTTCCTTCAGACCCAGTTCATTCATTCTCTTTACAAGCTTGTCATAGTCATCTTCCCTCTGGCTTCCCCCGATAATTTCCCCAATACCAGGAACCAGACAGTCAACTGCTGCAACTGTTTTATTGTCTTCATTCATCTTCATATAGAATGCCTTAATATCCTTCGGATAATCTGTTACAAATACAGGACGCTTGTAAATTTCTTCTGTCAGATACCGTTCATGTTCTGTCTGAAGGTCTGTTCCCCAGGAAACCGGATATTCAAACTTATCATTGTGTTTCTCCAGAATTTCTACTGCCTCTGTGTAAGTTACACGGGCAAAATCAGAATTTACCACGTTATTCAGACGTTCCAGCAATCCCTTATCTACAAAAGAATTGAAGAAGTTCATTTCTTCCGGTGCATTTTCCAGCACATAGCGGATAACATATTTCAACATACTCTCTGCAAGAACCATATCATCTTCCAAATCTGCAAATGCAATTTCCGGTTCAATCATCCAGAATTCTGCAGCATGGCGGGTTGTATTAGAATTTTCTGCACGGAAAGTTGGTCCGAATGTATAAATATTACGGAATGCCTGAGCAAATGTCTCTCCGTTAAGCTGTCCACTTACCGTAAGATTCGTTTCTTTATTGAAGAAATCTTTCGTGTAATCCACTGTTCCATCCGGATTCTTCGGAAGATTTTCCATATCCAATGTTGTAACACGGAACATTTCTCCTGCACCTTCGCAGTCACTTCCTGTGATCAGTGGTGTATGCACATATACAAAGCCTCTCTCCTGAAAAAACTTATGAATCGCATATGCCGTGAGTGAACGTACACGGAATACTGCCTGGAATGTATTGGTTCTTGGACGCAGATGAGAAATTGTTCTCAAATATTCGAAACTATGGCGTTTCTTTTGAAGCGGGTAATCCGGTGTAGAAGCACCTTCCACCTCAATTTCTTCTGCCTGAATCTCAAATGGCTGTTTTGCATCCGGTGTCTCAACTAATGTTCCACGAACAACGATTGCAGCTCCTACATTCAGCTTGGAAATTTCTGCAAAATTATTTAATTTATCACTATATACAATCTGAAGTGATTCGAAAAATGAACCATCATTTACTACAATGAATCCAAATGTTTTAGAGTCACGAATACTGCGAACCCAGCCACCAATTGTGATTTCTTTGTTCAGGTATTCTGACTTATTTCTGTACAATTCTCTAACTGTGATGAAATCCATGTCATCAACCTCCTCTGCCTTTTAAATTAACGTAATCTGATTATAACATCATTTCCCTTATTCGGCAAATAAACACTTATTATTTTTCCAATTCTTTTTCTTCTTAATCTGATAAACATAAAATAGAAAACCCCAGTGCTGCAACACTGGGGTTTTTGATATTCGTAGTCAAATCACATGGACTACACACTTCTCTTTGCCTACTGGCATTATAGCATATGTAATTCAACAATACAATATTCAAATTTTCTGTTTTAATCGGATTTAGGTTTAAATTATAGAAAATAGTCTTGGACAAATCTTGCTTTTTCACTTTCTCTATGCTATACTAACATCCGTTACCGAACCCGAAAAAACAAGGTCTTACAAGGGTTTTGCCGATTTCCGGCACAAGGTCATATACTTACAGTATATGCCTTCCGCGGCATTCGTCAGATGTCCATGCCAGCATGGCCGCCAGACTCATTGCTGCGCGAAAATGAATCGTGTGTTCGTGACCTTCCACACGTAAAACAAAACTAAAGGAGAATTGTATAATGAGAAACAAAAATGTGTTATTCATGACCCATGCGGCTGTGATTGCCGCTATCTACGTGGTGCTGACTTATGTTTTTGCACCATTCAGCTTTGGCGAGGTACAGATTCGTATCGCAGAAGCTCTGACCATTCTTCCGGTATTTACACCGGCAGCAATTCCTGGTCTTTTTATCGGATGCTTAGTAGGAAATATCTTAGGTGGTGCTATTCTGCCAGATATTATTTTCGGCAGTATTGCTACTTTAATCGGGGCAGTATTTACTTATCTGCTCAGAGATAAGAATAAAGTATTAGCCGTTCTTCCACCAATTATTTCCAATACTGTTATCGTTCCATTTGTGTTAAAACTTGGATACGGTGTAAACCTTCCAATTCCGTTTATGATGCTCACTGTTGGAATCGGGGAAATTGTGGGATGTGGAGTATTAGGGCTCATCCTTTATACCGCACTTGCAAAATATAAAAATGTGATTTTTAAATCTGCAAAGGCAGCATAATAATCAAATATAAAACCATGTCTGGAATCCAGAAGATGAGTTTACCTCAACTGTAATACCAGACATGGTCTTTTTATTTATCTTTATCCACTTTCTTTTCTTTACCTTTTTTATCTGTTTTATTTTCCTGTTCTTCCTCTAGTTGATTCTCCTGAACAATTTTCAGATAATCTTTTTCCTCATCCTTAAGAACCGGAATAAAGTTGCCTGCAATTTTTCCTTTTCCCTTTCCTTTATACTTCACATAGAAGAAACCAATAATGGAAAAAGTAACTGCACCGATAAAATTAACTATCAAATCGATCATCGTATCATGCAGGCCTACATCAAGATAGCCACCAAGTCCAAGCGGCTGCCCATTTACCACAACATCCGTAATATTCTTTATTGTAGCAACTTTATTACCTCCGGCAGGGTCCAACATGACCGAGTTTATCGTATGAATAATGGTGTCCTTCTGCATGTCAAATCCGAAAAAAGTATCCATTCCAAATTCAAAGAACTCCCACAGCACTCCGACTGTCATAGAAAAGCAGAATGCAACGATTGCCATAAAAGCCGGTGATAATTCTAATTTCACTTTTTCGTTTCTATTTAGAATATCCACAAGTGAAAATCCAATTGCCGCCATCAGAAAACCATTCAAAGTATGTAAAATAGTATCCCAATATGGAAACTTAATATAATATGCCTGAATTTCTCCCAAAATTTCTGCCGAGAAAATAAACATCAAGATAATAATTTCCAAAGTAGATGGCAGCTCCATTTTAAGTTCTACCTGTAAAAAACTTGGAACAATAAAGAGAATCAAAGTAAGTGCACACAAGAACACATTTTCATAGTTCCTATTAAAGATTTGCAGAATCATACATAACACTACCAATGCACGCAATATGACATACACTGCAAACGAACTCTTATGTTCTCTGATTTCCATATCCAATGCCTTAAAAAATTCTTTCCGCTGCTTTTTTCTTGTGCTTTTGTCCTTTTTCATCTGTACACACCTGATACCTTTCTTTTTGTTCTTCCATGTTCATTCTATCCAAATATAAGAAAAAATCCAGCTTTACAAATCTGGATTTCTAAAAACAGGTATGAAAAAAGCGGGTGATGGGAATCGAACCCACGTATCCAGCTTGGAAGGCTGGTGTTCTACCATTGAACTACACCCGCGTTACTTGTATTATTATATCTATTTTTTTATTTTTGTCAACCCATTAATTTGATTTTTTTCATTTCCGCTCTTTCGAAATACACTTCTTTCTGCTATACTTATACTATTATTGGAATGTTAGAACTGAGAGACATGTTCTCTTTCGCAATAATATTCAGATTGGAGAAACTATGTACATTAATGAGCAATACCATGATTTACCATTACTAGAAACAGAAGAATATCAGTTTATAGGGCGGGATGGTCAGCTCCACCATGAACAGGAAGAAGTGTTAAACGAACATCTGCTGAATGTATACGTTAATGACCGTCTTACTATGAAGCTCATCTGTCTGCCACAGCACCTTTCCGAATTAGTACTTGGCCGACTTTTAACTGAACATATTATCCAGACAGTAGATGATGTCGAACAGATTTATATATGTGAATTTGGAAAGCGGGCAAAAGTTTATTTAAAGAATACCAAAGAGCACATGGATTCTGAACCTTTCGTTGAGGTAACACCTTCCTGTTGCACCGGAAATCATATTTTAAATGATTATTTCGTATCCGGCTATGAGCCGAAGCCTCTTACTCCGATTCACTGGGAGCCAGAATGGATTTTCCATATGGCTGACCAATTTGCTTCGGGCATGCCACTTCACAGTGTCACTTTTGCAACCCATAGCTGTTTTCTCGCCAGAGAAGATAAGATTCTGTTTTCCTGCGAAGATATCGGACGGCACAATGCACTGGACAAAGCAATCGGCTATGCTTTACGAAACAATATAGATTTACATCAATGCATGGTCTATTCAAGCGGAAGAATTCCTACAGATATGGCAATGAAAGCGATTTATGCCGGAATTCCCGTACTGTCAAGCAAAGCTTCCCCGACTGCAGAAGCAATTATGCTTGCAAAAGAATATAACCTTACTTTAATCTGTGCCGCACGTAAAGACCGTGTGAAAGTCTTTGCGGATTAACTAAAATATTTCTTTAATAATTAATAGGTATTTAAGCTTATCGAATGGAGGACAAAACTATGGAAAATCAAAAGCAGCGTGTTTATGACGAATTAAAACGATTGAATATCAAATACGAAGTTGTTGAACATGAACCGGTTCATACCATGGAAGACATGGATCGCTTAGGACTTCCGGAAAAAGGATTACTTTGTAAAAATCTTTTTCTTAGAGATGCCAAAGGAAAACGACATTTTCTTGTTTCTTGTGACGAAAAGAAAAAAGTAGACTTGGAACGTCTTGGTCGTTTAATTGGTGCCGGTAAATTAAGCTTTGCATCAGAAGAACGTCTCGAAAAATATTTGAAAGTCAAACCGGGGAGTGTTACCCCTCTGGCTCTAATGAACGACACTGAGCATGCCGTAGAGTTTTTTATCGACAAAGATGTAACCCGTGCCAAAAGCGTTGGTGTCCATCCACTTGAAAATACAGCAACCGTATTTCTCTCTTATAAGGATTTAGATAAATTCCTTTGGGAATATGATGTAGAGCCAATCGATATTAAACTGTAGAAACGAGGATCTTTTTATGGCAATGAATCCGTTAGCTTTTATGCAGCTTTCCTCTCTTTGGAATGGCTTTACAAAAAGACATCCCAAATTTCCTGCTTTTTTGAAAGCCGCATCCCAGGCAGCAATGCAAGAAAATGCAATTTTAGAAATTACGGTAACAACACCGGACGGGAAAACACTCACTTCCAATCTGAAAGTTGGAAAAGAAGATCTGGAAATGCTGCAGACGATTCGCAATATGCAGAAATAAGCTGAACAGGGAGAATCTTTATAAATTCTCCCTGCTTTTTTGATTTACGCGAAGCAACGATCCAAAGTCCGTGCTTGCACGAGAATTTGGCATTGCTAAGCGCCAGTGGCACTTGTTCAGCAACGGCCGGAACGGAGTATAGATGCCGCGATAACTTGAACGATATTTTCCATCTATGCCTCTATGTAATACTGTGCCTGCGCATTCCATAATTCATAATATTTACCTTTTTATCCATCAGAAGTTCTTCCTGTCTTCCTCTCATCTTCCTGTTTTCGTGAAATAGCACCTGCTATTACTTATCCAATTCTATAATTCTTTTTATCTGCTCCAAAGGTGCATTACATTTCTTCGAAATCTGCTCAGCACTTTTCCCTTCAGCTTTTAACTTTAAAACCCGTAAAGTCAATTTAATTCCTTCTTCTATTCCATGTTCCATTCCTTGCTCAATTCCTCGCTGTTCTGCACTTTTCATCTGTGTATTGTAATCTCGGATTGCTTTCTCCCTGGCTTCATATTCCATACGTTTCTTTTCATCTGCACTAAGTTCAAACAAGGTATTCACTGCTTCTGCTACATACTCATTCTGCTTTGCCATTTCTTCAAAATCCTCCTGAGTCTTACCACTAAAGAATTCCATCCATTGAATGATTGCCTTATCCGATACTGCTTCTCCACAGGCCATCTTTTCAAGGACTTTCGGCAGCTTCGGAAGTTCCAGAATATGCATTTCAAATAAATCCGAATACACTTCTCCAGTCCTGCTATTACATAGATTCACTTTATGATAACATTCCTCACTGTTTGGAAAATGGATAAAATTCAATACACCTACATGAATGCATTTCTTTAATTTTTCATACCCATCTCCCTTTTTAAGCTGCTCCGTATACATCTTAGATAAATAGAACAGCACACGTTTATCCCAAAATGCAAAATACTCCACTTGCATTTCCAAATCCATCTGCGCTCCATCTTCCAATAATACACGCACATCCAAAACAGAAAGCTTGTCATCCACATAATCCCGTCTGGTTTCTGTCGGCAGAAGTATCGTCTCCCGAATTTCTTTTGGGTCTTTCTGCAAAATATCTGCAATAAACCCCTTCCGAACTTTCGGGTTCTGCATCAATTCTTTAAAGCAGAAATCATTAGTTGGTAACATAATAAAATTGTCTTGATTACTCATTTGCATCCCTCTCGCTTCTTGTTTCACGAGCAGGAACTATCTACTATTAGTTTAACACATTTCCATAATTTTCGATAGATTAGTCTTGTTCGTGAAGCATTTTTTCGAGAGTATATCAAAAATATTCGCACTTGTGCAGATTACGATATTTTTCGGTAAAATTCGGCAAATTATATCATATGTTTAGCAGATTCCATCTACCATAATGCTGATAATCTCTTCATTGGTTTCCCTCATGCCTTCTTTGCCAAGACGTCCTACATTCTTAATGGTTGCATCTGCTCCTTTGGTAACGATTCCGTCACCGGCATAGAACTGCTGTCCACGCTTATACATATTATAACCGAGAATGCCCGCATCTACCGATGCCGCAATCTTTGCAGCGCAGGAAGCCTTTGCTCCGTCACAGACAATACCGGATACAATTGCAAGTGCATTTACAACCGTGTGGGTAATATCCTCATAATCTCCGCCACACAGATATGCAATTCCTGCTCCGGCCGCAGCTCCTGCACATACTGCTCCACAGTATGCGCTAAGTCTTCCGATTCCGGTTTTCTGATGAATCGCAACCAGGTTGGAAAGCACCAACGCTCTGTAAAGCTGTTCTTCTGTAGATTTTAATTCGTTTGCATATTCAATCACAGGAAGGGAACAGGTCATTCCCTGGTTTCCACTTCCGGAATTAATAACTACCGGAAGTTCACATCCATTCATTCTGGCATCCGAACCTGCTGCCGCTCTTGCCTTTGCCCTTGTACGGATGTTATCGCCTTCCATGTCAAGCAGTACACTTCCAATATTTGCACCATAATCTCCACGGAATCCTTCTTCCGAGATAGCCATGTTATACTTGATCTGGCGTCCAATCACGTCTCTCACATCTTCAATATCCACTGTATTTGCAAAATCCCAGATGTGCTCCATATCCAGAAGGCTTCTGTCTGTGAGTCCCGATTCTTCCTCGCCCTCTACTTTTTTCTCGAAAAGAATCTCTCCGTTCTTCTCAATCCATACAATATTGGTATGATAATTAATGATTCTTACTTTCGCATAATCCGCACCTTTGGAAACACACACCCCAATTTCAAAGGTATATCCATTATCTACATGACGGACTTCAATAGTCCTCGTTGCAAGAAACTTCTTCATTTCCTCAATCTGTTCAGGAGTGACTTCTGCAATTACTTCCAGCTCTTTTTCCGGCTTTCCTGCCACAATCCCGGCTGCTGCCGATGCCGGAATTCCTTTTAAATGATTTGTGTTTGGCACAATGACTGATTTAACATTCTTGATAATACTTCCGCTGGCATCAATCTTCACTTTATCTGGAATACATCCCAGCACTTCCCGCGCTTTTGCCGCTGCATAAGCAAGTGCAATCGGCTCCGTACATCCCATAGCCGGTATCAATTCCTCTTTCAGAGTCTGAATATATGTACTGTATCTTTTATCTGTCTTTTTCATAAGTCCCTCCATAGTTTCCCGCAACATGATGCTTCATCAAAAAGTCTGTACTATACCCTTTATGATACATTCTAACACAGACTATTTTTGACTGCAAATGTATTGCTATCGTTTATTTTTATAGATAATCTTCATTTATTTGTTTTCTCTTCTATTCCTTTTTATTGATTCTTATTCATTTTCTCCGGCCGCCAGTTTCCTTTCCATGCATATAGAACCATGGCAACTGCTCCGACAAACCAGGATAACGGATAAGATGCAAAAATCCATTTCATTCCACCAAATAACTTTAATGTAATCTGAATCCAGATAATACGGAACACACATAAGGACATTAAAATAATCAACATTGGAGGAATCGTCTTTCCCGTTCCTCTGACTGTTCCTGCAAGCACATGAATAATGGCAAGCAGAAAATAAAACGGACAGAAGAATTTCAAGATATAACAGCCAAGTTCAATTACTTCCGCATCATTTACAAACACACCTATGATCTGCCGTCCGAACAGCATAATTCCTGTGCTGCTTAAAAGGGTATAGCCAATTCCCATAGCAAGCACGGTCCACATTCCACGCTTCACACGTTCGTATTGTCCTGCTCCTACATTCTGTCCGGTAAATGTCGTTGCCGCCATACTAAAGCTCAATACCGGTAAGATATTAAATCCATCAATCTTCACATAAGCTGCAAATGCCGCCATCAGAACTGCCCCGAAGCTGTTTACACTGGACTGGATGATAACATTTGAAAAGGAAATCATCATATTCTGAACCCCGGTTGGAATCCCTACCTTGATAATCCGGATGGCTGTTTTCTTATCTACCCTGATTTTCCGCAATTCCAGACGATACATATCCTTGCTTTTCATCATGAAACGTAAAATAAAAAGAAATGACAAAAACTGCCCAATGTCCGTTGCGAGTGCAACTCCCTCCACACCCATGTGAAAAATGACTACAAACACCCAGTCAAATACAACATTGGCTCCTGCCGCAATCATCAGATACTGCAAGGCCTTGGCTGAATTTCCCACCGCATTTAAAATACCTGCCGCAAAGTTATAAACCACTGAGAAAAAGATACCGCCAAAGAAAATCCTCATATAGAGTGACGATGCCGGTAAAATATCTGCCGGTGTTCCCATCAGCCGCAGTAATCCGGGTGCAAATAAAACTCCGACCGCTGTCATCACAAGTCCTGCTATGGCCGAAATTGCAATGGTCGTATGTACTGCCACATCCATTCCGTCTTTATTTTTCGCTCCATAAAACTGGGAAATTACAATTCCGGCTCCTGCAGATGCTCCCACGCAAAATGCCAGTAACAAGTTAATCAGCGAACCCGTCGAGCCAACCGCAGCAAGTGCATCACTTCCAATATAATTTCCTACAATAATAGAGTCTACCGTATTATATAACTGCTGAAACAGATTTCCCAGAATCAGCGGTATAGAAAACCTGATGATTTGCTTAACTATATTTCCTTCGGTCATAAATCCTTCCCTCAAAATCTTTCCAATATATTTCTTGCTCATCCATAAGCATATATCCATGGTAACTGTTTTCCTTTGGAATGGACACAGAACCTGGATTCATATAAATATAGTTTTCGTATTCTACGCACTTCGGCACATGGGTATGTCCGCAGAGCAAAATATCCCCTTTCTGTAATTTAGGTGGGTTCTGTTCCCCAAATACATGACCGTGGGTTGCGTAAATCACATGTCCGCTCATTACCAGCATCGCATAATCTGCCATAATCGGAAATTCAAGCACCATCTGGTCTACTTCCGTATCACAATTTCCACGCACACAGAGAAGCTTGTCCTTTCTGGCATTTAACAGCTCAATTACCTTTTTCGGCTGATACTCTCTCGGCAAATCATTTCGCGGCCCATGATATAATATATCCCCGAGGAGCAATAAACGGTCCGCTTCTTCCCTGTCGAAAGCTTCCAGCATTTTCTTGCAATAATATTCTGAACCATGAATATCAGATGCTATCATCCACTTCATTCTCATATCCTCCAAAATTCGTCATCCACTTTGTCATAATACTATCTATTTTATCATAACATCTTTTATTTTTATTGTTAAGCTGAAAAAATACTGATATCAAAATTTAGTAACAAATTCTTAAGAAGTTTTAGAAATACTTTCCATTTATGACACACGCGATTCACATTTGCCGGATATAATACAATCATCAAATAAATGAAGACGGTAATTGTGCTGATGATAACCTCGTATGGTTACCGGACTTCGACTAAAAATAACGAATAGTTTACATAGATTACAGCCCGGTGTGATAACACACCGGGCTGAACTGATTTGCCTGAACTGTTTTATGTTGGAAGTTCGCAAAAGCAAGCCTCCCATCGTTTTTCATTATTTATAACTTATAAATTTTTTACCTGCAGGGCACGGATTGCATTTAACACTGCAAGTACCATAACTCCTACATCTGCGAAGATTGCCCACCACATATTGGCAACACCAAGTGCAACCAATACAAGACATGCAAATTTAATGAATAATGCAAATATGATATTCTGGTATACAATTCCAATGCATTTTCTTGAAATCTTAATTGCTTTTGCAATCTGCATCGGCTCATCATCCATCAGTACAATATCTGCCGCTTCAATTGCCGCATCAGAACCCATAGCTCCCATGGCGATACCAATGTCTGCTCTGGTAAGAACCGGTGCGTCATTGATTCCATCTCCGACAAATGCAAGTTTTGCTTTTTCGGATTTTCTTCCAAGTAATTCTTCTACTTTTGCCACCTTATCTGACGGAAGTAGCTCACTGTGAACTTCATCAATACCAAGGGATGCAGCCACACTGTCTGCCACACGTTTGGTATCACCGGTAAGCATGATGGTCTTTTCTACTCCGGCTTTCTTAAGTGCTGCGATTGCTTCTTTAGAATGTTTCTTAACAATATCAGAAATCACAATATGTCCTGCGTACTCGCCATCAATGGCAATGTGTACAATTGTTCCGATACTATGGCAATCCTGATAAGCAACACCAAGCTTCTTCATCAGTTTACTGTTACCTGCTGCCACTCTCTTTCCATCTACAGTTGCCACGATACCGTGTCCACTGATTTCCTCAATATCCGATACTCTGTCTCTGTCAATTTCTTTTCCATAAGCTCTCTGAAGACTCTTACTGATTGGATGTGACGAAGCACATTCTGCAAGTGCAGCATATTCCAGAATCTGGGCTTCTTCTATCTTATTATGATGAACACCGCTTACTTCGAATACACCTTGTGTCAGAGTGCCCGTTTTATCGAAAACAACATATTTTGTCTGAGATAATGTTTCAAGGTAATTGGAACCTTTTACCAGAATACCTTCTTTACTTGCACCACCGATTCCTGCAAAGAAGCTAAGCGGAACGCTTACTACAAGGGCACATGGACAGCTTGTTACAAGGAAAGCAAGTGCTCTGTAAATCCATGTTCCCCACATTGGGTCTGCACCCATAAACAATAATCTCACAACCGGCGGGAGCACTGCCAGTGCCACGGCACTATAACATACAAACGGTGTGTAAACCTTGGCAAATCTGGAAATAAAGTTCTCAGAACGTGATTTGCGTGAGCTTGAATTTTCCACCAGTTCCAGAATCTTAGATACGGTGGACTCTCCAAATTCTTTTGTTGTCCGTACCTTCAGAACCCCTGTCATATTGATACATCCACTGATAATTTCATCGCCTTCTTTGGCATCCCTTGGAATACTTTCTCCTGTCAGTGCACTGGTATTTAAACTGGAATTTCCTTCTACTACAATACCGTCAATCGGCACTTTTTCACCCGGCTGCACTACAATAATACTTCCGGTTTCCACTTCGTCAGGGTCAACCTTCTCCAGTGTTCCATCACGTTCGATATTGGCATAATCCGGGCGGATATCCATCAGTGCACTGATGTTTTTACGGCTCTTTCCGACAGCGTAGCTCTGGAATAATTCTCCAATCTGATAGAACAACATAACGGCAATTGCTTCATTATAATCACCGCTCTTTTCGTAAATAGCAAGTGCAAAGGCTCCGACCGTAGCGATTGCCATCAGGAAATTCTCATCAAACACTCGTCTGTTCCGAATCCCTTTCAACGCCTTTCTTAAAATATCATAACCAATGACACCATATACAACCAGATAACAGACCAGTCTCACAATTCCTGTTACCGGAATAAAATACAGCGCAATCAGCATAACGGTCGCAATGCTAATACGTGTCAGCATTTTTTTCTGCTTCTTATTCATTCCTTTATTCCTCCTCCGACAATTAAACATTCGTTTAATTGTTCTCTTGAAAATTGCACCCTCCTGAAACTCAGGCAGGGTGCCATTCGTTTATATTTTATATTGAAAATTTACTAAAATTCGATTTCACAATCAGGTTCTACTTTGCGGCAGGCTTTGAATACTTCTGTCATAACCGCTTTTGCATCCTGTCCTTCTTCAAATGTTACTGTCATCTTCTGTGTCATAAAGTTTACAACTGCATCTGCCACTCCTGCTGTTTTCTTTGTTGCTTCTTCCATTAAGTTTGCACAGTTTGCACAGTCTACTTCGATTTTGTATGTTTTCTTCATAATATATACATCCTTTCTTTTTTCATACATCTTCTTTTTGTTAAACAATTAAATAATTGCTTAATCTTTATGCTCACACTATATACAATCTTCCTCAAAAAATCAATCCCTTTTCACTGAACTTTTCCACTTGGGCTAATGATATTTCCTTTCGGACTATTTTTCATTGTTCTTTTTTAAGAGAGGGATTATACTATAGCTAAAATACTCAAATCGAAACTATAGAAGGGAGTTTTAAGATTATGAGTTCAACTATTCTTCCACACGACCACGAAAATATAGCGAATTCAGAACGAATGATTGCAGGCATAGCCAGCACGGAAGATTTTCAGATAGTTGCCGACTATTTCAAATTGCTCAGCGACGGTAACCGGGTACGGATTTTTCTTTTGTTATGTCACTGTGAAGAATGTGTCATTAACATTTCCGCTATTATGGATATGAGCAGCCCTGCCGTATCCCACCATTTACGCCAGTTAAAGGCTGTCGGTCTTATTACCAGTAAACGAGAGGGCAAGGAAATGTATTATAAAGCTGCTGACACGGAAGAAGCGCATCTTCTCCACAAAGCCATTGAGAAATTAATGCGTATTACCTGCCCAGGCAATCAATTTGTAGAACGTTAATTAAGAAAATGAAGGAGATTCTTTTTTATGGAACACAACACTTCCGAATCGATAATACTGCTTCACACACATTGTGATACCGGAAATGCACAAACTTTTCTGGTATCTGACGGAATTGAATTGTCTTATTTTACACTGACTTCAGATACTACAAAGTTTTGCCACGAACCGCTACCACGGGTAATTGAAATTAACTACTGCCGGGCAGGTCGGATTGGCTGGAAACAGGGAAATGATGCATCAGTCTACCTAGGTCCCGGTGATTTCTGTATTCACACGATGGAGACTTGTGCCCACTCGCATATCACTCTTCCAAACGGCTATTACGAGGGCATGACTCTTTGCATTGATTTGGAAAGGCTTATGAAAGAGCCCCCTGAACTTCTGACCGGAACGGGACTGACAGTCAAAGCTTTGCTGGAAAAATTCTGCAAAAATCATGTTTTTTCTTCTTTTGCAGGAAATGAAATAACTGACTCCATCTTTCGTGGTTTCTATGACCAGCCAGAATCTTTTCAACAGCCATACCGCATAATCAAGACTTGGGAATTATTATTATACCTTGGGAAAATGAACCCGGAAATGACTCAACATTTAAGTGAATATCAGGCAGAACAGGTCACTCTGATTCGTCAGATTCATAACCAGTTGATTTCAAATCTGGACAAGCGTTTCACGATTGAGGAACTTTCCAGACAATATTTAATCAATACAACTACTTTAAAAAATGGTTTCAAGGCCATTTACGGAACTTCCATTGCAGCTCATGTGAAAATGCACCGCATGGAATTTGCTGCCCGACAATTGTTGGAAACTCCATCCCCGATTATTACCATTGCAAAAGAAGTCGGATATGACAGCCAGAGTAAATTTACCGCTGCATTTAAAGATATTTATCATGTAACCCCAAGAGAATACCGACAGCAGCATTCTTAATACTCGTGCAATCTGGCTGATATCCTTTTAGCCGCACACTATGTATGCACGAAAAGAACAGCAGCCACTCAAACTGACATTTTTATCAAAAACTCTGTCAGAATGAGTGGCTGCTGTTCTTATCTAACATCTATCTAAGCCTATGAATGTAATACTCCCGAATGTGCTCCCATAATCCACTTCTCGCTTTTGGCGATTGCACTGATTTTCTCTTTACATCTGCTATACTTTATCACTCCATATGCGGATATGATAATCATACCTGCAAATATAATTCTTGCACTTCCAAACATCTCTCCGCGGATTTCAAAGTAAATGTCCGCAATCAGGAAAAATGATAAGAAGATGCCAAATAATATCAATTTATATTTTCTATACCAATTTGTATTCTTCATACTCCTGCACCTCTTTTCCTTTCTGACTGTAGTATAAACCATTCCATAATTTTTGTAAAATTCAATTTTGGATTAAAAAAACATTCTCTTTTGGAATATTTATATGTTATACTAGATACGAGGAGGCTGTTTATGAATGATAAAGATTATTTAATTATTTCCACACTTGGTGAAACCCGGAATATTACCCGTGCTGCGGAACGTCTTTTTATGACGCAGTCTGCGCTTTCAAAACGTATTAAACTCATTGAGCAGGAATTCGGATGTGAACTATTGATTCGTACCCATCAGGGAATTTTCTTTACAGATGCCGGTGAACAGGTTCTTGCATTTTGCCGCAGTACAGTTGCCGGTCTGAATATTGTCAAACAGCAGCTGGAAACGGAAACCAATCAAATATCGGGAACGCTTCGAATCGGATATTCCATCAGCTATGGAACCTATCGACTCGCGGAACAGCTTACCACTTACCATGAAACCTATCCCAATGTTCATCTTCAGGTCAGTACGGACCAAAGCAGTCAGCTTTATAATCAGATGTTAGACGGTTCTCTTGACCTGGCAATTATCCGTGGTGAATACACCTGGGATGGTCCAAAATATCTCCTTGCCAGAGAACGCGTATACGTTGCTTATTATAATATGGACGAACGTAACTTATCTGATAATCTCTACATCAGCCGGAAAACAGATCCCTATCTGACAAACCAGATGATAAAATGGCTGCGTGAAAAAAATTTGCATTCCAATACGTCGCAAATCTGCGTTGATAATATTACTACCTGCCGTCAACTGGTAGATTCAGGTATGGGCTGGGCTATCCTGCCTGAAATTGCCTTGGAAGACTTTTCCGGTGTAAAAAAAGCACTCTATTTCAATGATGGTGCCCCATTTATCCGCTGCACCTACATCTTTGTCCAAAATGGTGCCATCCAGCTTCCCCAGATAAAATGTTTTATTGACTTAATTACAAAGAAATACAAAGCGCCACTTTGATCTAATTCAAAGTGGCACACTGTCTTAATAGCTTTAAAACCTGCTCTTTATCTTTCGGAAAACTTCCCATAATCGTATATTTATCCATTACAGTGGTATCCGCAAAAATACCTTCAAAGCTTTCTAGATTTTCCACTATTTTAATTACCTCCTGCAGACGCGCTTCCAAACTCAGGGGATGAAATTCTCCCTTTTCGCACATTTCGTACAAAGGTGTATTCTCCCATACCTTAAGTCCCATCAGCCAGACTCTGGCGGGGTTCGTTGCATTAATGAATGCTGCTGTATCTCTGGCATGTGCATCCGAAAGTTCTGCACCGCCAAGTCCAGGTATTGCGGTAAAGGAATAGGTAATTCCTGCCCTTTGAAGCATACAACATGCCTCATTTCCCTGCTGCACTGTCACACCCTTATTCATTTTCAACAGAACTTCCTCATTGCCCGATTCTAATCCGATATGTAAGTGACATATCCCATGCTTACGCAGGACCTGAAGTTCCTGTCCGCTTTTCCTTAATATATCATCAAATCTTGCATACATACTCACTTCTTCTATCCATGGAAGATACAAATGTACATATTCCAGAATACTCAGAAGCTTCTGCGTATTCATCACAAACGGATTTTCACCCAGCCAAAAGAGCCGGGTTCTTCCCTGTGCATAAGGCACCAAAAGCTTTACCTTTTCTTCTATCTCCTGAAGTGAAAAGATATGAAACTGGTCCCTCGAAAAATCACAAAAGGCACACTTATGCCAGCTACATCCAAGTTCCACCTCTAAGAGTGCACTATCCTTTTCCCAAAATGGTCTGTAAATTTCTTCTCCTGTGTATAGTTCCACATCCTTCACCACTTTTCATTTATAATATATATTTCATCTGTTTCTCATCAACAGCTACATAAATCGGATATCTGTTTCTTTTGCTTTTCTAATGTTTATGCTCCTATCGGGCTAAATTCTATGTATTGCTTTCCTATTACTCACAGTATAATTCCACTTTACCGGATATTCAAATATTTTCAGGCAAAAAAGGTAAATATCATTCATAGCCCTCCCTTTTCCATCCCCCTCAAAGCAAAAAGAAAAGCGGAGAACCCTTCATTTTAAAGGATTCTCCGCTATCGTGTTCAATGCCGCAAACCGGAATCGAACCGGTACGGGTATCGCTACCCACGGGATTTTAAGTCCCGGGCGTCTGCCAGTTCCGCCACTGCGGCAGGAGATGCTCGAACGGTTTACTACAAAAAGCTTACGTGCACTGCACTGTCTTTTCTAACCTCGCATCAATGGGCGGAGGTGGATTCGAACCACCGAAGCAAGTTGCAGCAGATTTACAGTCTGTCCCCTTTGGCCACTCGGGAA
>CAKRCD010000008.1 GCA_934307065.1 uncultured Bariatricus sp.
GTAGTATATAAGACACTTCCCTTACTGTAGAAATAGTTCGTTGCCTTGCCATTTTCTTTTTTCTGGATTCTGGTTCCGGAACCATTGTAGACATTCTCCTGTTTCAGGGTGGTTTTTCCATCCTGCTGAATGGTACATGTCTGAAGACGGCCTGCTGCATCATAAGTATTCAGCGTTTCTTTCCGTGTGACGGAATCCGTCTCTTTTATCTGATTTCCGTTTCCATCATAAGTGTAGGTTTTTGCGCTCACTACTGTTCCGTCCGGAGTCTTCCTTTCACTGCCTGTCAACTGATTCAGACTATTATAGGCATAAGTGGTCGTCTCTGCTCCTTCTCCACTTCGCTCCTGACTCAGACGGTTTCCCACTGCATCATAGGTATAGTTGAGGGTATACATCTCACTTCCGCTTGCCTTATCTGTTACTTTGGTCTGCGTCAGATTACCAAGTCTGTCATACTGATATGTTCTTACCTCATTCTGACGTTCTTCTTCTTTTTCCGGATACAGATTCTGAATGGTCTCTGAAACCAGTCGGCTGTTTGCATCATAGCTATACGCATATGCTTCTCTCACAACCTCTTCTGCTCCGCTGTCTCTATACGTCATCGTTACCGGTCTCTGACAGGAATCATATGTATAACTGCATATGGTATAGAATGGATTCTTTACCAGACTTCCGTCCTCGGACAGAATACGATAATCCTTAATTTCCGACACTTTTCCATAAGTATCGTAACCGTATTCTCTCAATACAGCTTCTGTTCCATCTGCCAGCACCGCTGTTACACTAATCAGCCATTTGTCGGAATTATAGTCATACTTCAGTCCTGATACTTTCCAGTCATTTTTCGGATATTTCACCGACGTCAAGTTACCATCAAGGTTATAGCCATAGCTTGTGGTTCCCTTTGCCTTTTCTTCCTCTGTAAGCGTATTCACTGCTTTTTCCGTATTCAGCTCTATCAGAGTTGTAAGATGTTTCAGCCTGTCATACTTATATCCGGTATAATGATACTGGACAGCGGTTCCACCACTTACCCGGTAATCTGTCATGGATGTTACCTGGTCCGCTTTGTCATAGGTATACGTGGTGCGCAGCGTTTCCTCTCCGGATTCTGCAAAATAATGTACGGCTGTTACTCTGTCTTTTCCGTCATAATCATAAACTTTTGCTGTTCCATTGCCTTCCTGCTGGCGTGATACCCTTCCTTTCTCATCATACGTTCTGGTCTGGGTAATCGGTGTAACGCTTCCATCTCCCTTGTCTGTCATGCAGATTACCTGCTTTGACATGTTATAGGTTGTAACAGAAGTCCTTCCCATGGCATCGGTAACGGTATCTAATGTGTTCCCTTTCTTGCTTTCTAAATCGGACTTGTCATATTCATACTTTGCAAGATTCTGAACCTGTTCTTCACTGTCTCCCGTTGCCTTCTGTGTAACCACCCCTACTGATGTAATTCTTCCATATACATCATAGGTATACCGGAGCGTATTTCCAACACCATCCGTTGCAGATATTGCATTCCCTGAGCTGTCATAAACCTGACTTTGTTTTATGGACTCTTTCGTAATCCGGAAAACGCCTTCTTTCTCGTCATATGCCGGATTCAGAACCTGTCCACTGGCATTGCCGTTCTGATCATACAGATAGACCGTTACCGTTGGCTCCGGATTCGAAGGATCTGTTCCCGTCAGACAGCTTACCAGTACATGGTTCTCCCTGTCATAGGTGTAATCTACATAAACACCGTTCTTCTTCTGACGGATGGTTTTGCCATACACATCTGTATAGGTTTCTTCCAGTATCTTTCCTTTCTGATTTTTCTCTGTGGTAAGAAAGACATGGTCTTCTTTCCGCATACTTCCTTTACCGGTATTAATATTGACCGTATCATAGGTATACTCTGTCATCCATTTTGTTATTTCATTATCTTTCTGAATGCTTTCTTCCACAACACGGTTCATATTATCGTAAGCATAAGTATAGATGCTTCCATCTTCTTCCTGCTCCCATATCAGAGTTCCGTTTGCATCGTACTGTCTTTTTACCACATCTTCGATACCACCCTGATTTACCGTGATTTTCTGAACGCGGCCAAATGGGTCATACTCTGTTTTTGTTTCCGTTCCCAGATTATCCTTGGAACTGATTTCCCGCCCCATCACATCGTAGAGTCTGGTAGTTGTCACTGTATACTGGCCTGCTATTTCTTTGATTGTTTCCTTTTTAATACCACCTGCCTGATATTCATAACTGGCTTCTGTTGAACGCTGATTTGCCTGATCTGTAAGACGATATTCTCTCTGGGACTGGATTTCTCCCTTCACTTTACCTTCTTTTGGATTATCTTCCTCATAGTAAGTAGTTTCCACTACGCTTCCATCTACTTCATCATAAGTCCGAATCACATTTCCGTTGCCATCATAAGTATAAGTAATTTTGGAAATAGGGTTTCCTTCCGCATTCTTCATGACACATCCTGTCGGATAATCTTTCAGATTCTTTGGCGCATTGTCATTGTATGTATATGTTGTCTTAATACCATCTTCGTCTGTTTCTTCTGTCACATTTTTCCGTGAAGAATAACCGGTTTTATCGGTTTTTGTTGTCTGCTTCTCAATGATTCTTCCTGTATTTTCTTCTATCTCCTGATATATCATTGTGTAGACAGATTCGGTCCTTAGACCATCTACATATTGGTAGGTAACCGAATTTCCGTGACTGTCTGTCATATTGATGCTGTTTCCGGAAGTCGTGTCAAAGGTATTGGTTTCCAGAAGGATTCTTTCCGCTTTTTCCCCTTCACTTATCTCTTTGTATGTCTCTGTCCGGTTATTTTTTTCATCATAAACCAGTGAAATTCCTTCTCCATTTGGATAAGTGACTTTTTGCACTTTGTCACCATCATAGTCGATGGTATACATATGCTCCATGGCATCTGAGATTCCGACCAACTGTTTCTGTGCATTATACTGTAACGTCCAGCTCAGCTTCGACGTCTGGTCTGTTCCCGTCTTTGTAACCTTGGTCAGCAGATAGTTCAAAACTTCCGCATCCTCTGTCTCCTTGGCATCCTTATCTTTCGGAACAGTAAATGCGTATTCATAGGAAATCTTACTGCCATCCGGAAGCAGCACTTCCTTGACGGTAAGCACATCTGCCGGTACATGATCCACCACATCATCATCTTCCGTATAATACACGAATTCCATCTTCAGATTCTTACTGGTCGTAACCTTAGATAACATTCCCTTATCCGCATCATGTTCAAACAAAAGAAAGTTTCCATTCGGCTCTGCCATATAAATCAACTGTCCACCGGAATTAAAACGGTATTCCACGTTATCTTTTGTTGTCATGGTGAAGGAACTGATAACCTCGACTTTCCGGGTCTTATTCGCCACACCAATCTCACTGCCATCTGGCAGTTCCACCGTATCGGTCTTATCCTCCTTTTTCAGGGTCATGTATTTCCCCATGGAAGAGGTATAGGTTCCATCCTGATTCCGGTCAAAGAAGAACAGCGTTCCCGTTCCGTCTTTCAACACAATATCTTTGAAATCCAATGTATCATTTCTACAGATATTCAGCAGCTCCATATCAAAGCTGTGCGTCCATCCTACCCCAAATGCGGTCTTGGCTGTAGACTGACTGTTATAAGCCCTTTCCAGACTTACCGCAAGCTGTTCATTTGGGATCTGGGCATCCACCTGCGTATAGAAAAGATTTCCTTTACTCTTTTCAACATATCCATTCCCTGACGGTGTAGTAAATTCCGCATACTCCCAGTATTCCTTCAGTCCCATGCGCTTGACATACTCATTCGCATCGACTACGGTACTTGACACCTCATTGGAATAACTTCCTGCATCTGTGATTCGTCCGTACTTGTCTTTCCGCACTGCCCGGACACGGTAATAGAAAGTCCGTGAATAATTCACGTTCATTTCCGCCCAGTAATTCGCCTTGACATTGGATGCAATCATGTTGTTGGAAGAAGGGGTAAAGCCCGGTTCCTGACCCCTGTAAATTTCATAGGAGATGTCCTCCGGCCAGGTGCCCTGCACGCCTTTCCACCGCAGATAGGTCTTATAATTTAATTTATCTTTGACTCCCAGTTCTGTCGGATGGTAGTTTTCCATTTCCGAGAAAGTAAATGTCTCGGAATCCACGGTATCTGCTTCCAGTTTCCAGTCATCCTGGAATCTTCCTTCTTTTATGGCTAACACTTTGACCGAAGATATGGTTGCCTTTTCTCCATCAAAAGCCTTGACAGCGTAGATGGTTTCCCCATCCGAGATTTCCATTGCTTTGCCATCCACGGCCACCTCTACCTTTGTTTCGCTGTTTCCCGTGTTCAGACGGAACGAAACACAGTTGTCCGGCATTTTTACTGGCATCTTCTTTTTTACCGGAAGGAGTGCCTGATTCTTTGTCAGGTTCTGGCTGTAGAAAAAACCATCCGAATTCTCGATAACCGCCAGAATCGAATAGGTTGCTTCTCTCAGAGCCGGGAAATTACTATCCCATTTTTCTCCGGTAGATACCTGTTTTCCATTGCAATACCATCTGACGGTTCCTTTCGGAACTGCGTCTGTCAGGGAAAGTGACTCCAGTGTCATACTGTTGCAGTCCATCGGAAATACAATATGATTGGAATCGTGTGCCGTATACCTTGGTCTTTTAATCACAAAAGAAGCACCTGTAATCTCTGCCGGGATTTCCTGCTCCTGTCTGGTAAAGATTTGTGTAGCTGTCTTTTCATTTCCCGCTTTGTCATATACCTTTAGGACAATTTCATAGGAAACTCCCAACTCCAGCTTCTGCAAATCCAGGCACCCGATTCTGCCCGCACTGACTGACCGTTTTCCTGTCTGTATCACTTCTTCTTTATCAGAGTCCGTCCGCCTGCAGGTAATCTTCCAGTGGGACAAATGTGTATCCTGAATCGTTCCATATAACAATCCTCTGTCCACCTTATCGAAGATGGCCTGCGGGTCGGTTCTGTCCACGGTACAGGAAACGAGGGTTTCTGCACCCCGTGTACCGCTTGCATCCAGACCACATACCCTGACCTGATAACCCCCTTCTTCTTCCGGAAAATTGATATCAAAAGTACCATTTACTCCCGATGCGCCCTCTGCCTGTATCCAGTTGGTTTCCTCACCTGGAAGGGTATATGCGATTCCGCAAACTTCCGTTGCCGCATAGGGGAAGTTCCACGTAAGGCTTGTTGACCCACCTTTCGAATACACAGAGGAAATCACCGGAGCTGCAAGTACATTTTCCACCTGGATCGGTTTGCTGATTTCTTTCTTACGTCCTACCGAATCCTCCACATACAGTCGTAGTTCGTATTCTCCATTCTCCAGTTCCGGAGTGAACACGGTCTGTCCTTTGGAAATGGTCTGATTCGTATAGATGTCCTGTACAAACACACCATCCTTATATAATTTCATATAGTTTTTCACAACCGGCGAGCCTGTTCCATCCACTTCACCGATGATGGTAACCGTATCTTTGAGGACATCTGTTTCTTCCCCGGTTCCGCTTGCAATCACTCGAATCGTGCCTGTCGGGTCTGCATTGTCTATCTTCAGCAGAACGCCTCTTTCCTCTCCGTCAGCTTGCTGGGTACTTACTCCTCTTACAAAGACTTTATAGGTCTTATAAGCTCCCTCACCCACTTCCATATCCAGAGGAATCTCTCCTTCTCCACTGGAAAGTGTTCCTATCTTTGTGTCGGAAGAATAATCTTTCACCCGCGTGATTTCCTTATTCTCCTTCTCGTTATACTCTGCAATACGATACTGAATATCACTCAAGTCACCGGCAGTAATTCCTCCCCACTTTATCTTCACTGATTCTCCCGGTTTCGCATACTCCGGTTCTAGAGACAGGGTTGTTGCTTTTGATGGCCGGCTGAAATACTCTACCGTAAGTTTTGGACGGTATTTCGCAGTTGCATGTCTGATGCCGAAGAACTTGGTAAAATAACTGCTACTGCTTTCATTGTCATTCATCAGCGCAATTCCATAGTTCTCGTAGGCACCCTTTGCATACTTCTGCATGAAATTCGTGATGTCCATCACATCTGTTTCGCTGCTTCCTTTTGTGGTAACACTGCCTATCGGTTCTGTCTGATAACCCGGCTGCGTATTCCATGTAATTTTACCCGGATTCCAGCCATTGGTAATACGGTAAGCGGAAACTCTTTTCCCCGATTGCGAGTTACTGCATTCACATAATGATAATGTAGCACTTCTGATGTATTTCTTTGATAATTCACTTAAATCTCCAAAGTAGAGATACCCTCGTGATATTCCCTGCTTCCCCATTCCAAGATAAAAGGAACTGGCATCTCCATCATAATAATTCAAAGTTGGATAATAACTCAGAACATACGTATCATCGAATTTCGAATCATCATTCCATATAAGAGTAGGGTCTACTGTAATCGGATACTGCCTGTTCTCATCGTCCAGATAGTCGGCATCCATGTGCAGAATCAGACCATATTTGCCAGCTTCTTCATCGATTGTCTCTAAGCTATAGGTAACCGCTTCACTGTAAGCCTCATCCGTGGCATCGTTCATATTCGGGGCCTGAATCCACGCAACAATCCTTTCCTCGTCATAGATAGTCAAGCCTTCACCTGACTGGTTCTTCCGTATGGAAAGTCCGGGAATCTCCAACAGGAAAGCCACTTCATCCGATGACGGTCTCTGTGACAGAAGGATTCCTTCTTTGACTCCGTTATCCAGAGAAGTATATTGATAACTGATTGTTTCATCCTTACCCGGATAAAGCATCTTCGTCGGTTCTGTTTTTTCTTCGTTATAAATAGTTGATACTGTTTCTGTCTGCAGTTCCCCTGCTTCTGTTTCTGCTCCGGAATCTTCTGCAGCATTTTCCGCCAGCTCTGCTGTTCCGTCTCCCATCGGAGTCAGGCGAATCTGATAACAACCATACTCCATCAGAATCGGAGAATCTTCTGCCAGCTTTTCCGGCAAATATAACTTCTTGTCACCGGCTGTATTCTCATAACGATAAGCCTCCAGCCCGTTTCCAAGTTCACTTGCCTCATCTTCTACTTCCGTCAGAGAGGCATCGTAATCCATCAGTTCTCCATTTTCATCGGTGAACCGGACTTTTTGTCCATAAAACTCTGTCACCCAGACTCCATCCCCGGCATTATATGTCGTGGAGTCCTCTGTTTTTTCTTCCTCAATGACATCTTCCAGCGATGGTACATATGCCTCATCCTGTTCCTCCGATTCAACGGACGGTTCTACTGAACTGTCCGGCTGGGTATCTGCCGCCAGCCCTTCCAGTGAAATTGATGTACCAAACATCGTTATCACCAGAAGTCCGGCAATGATTCGTTTCCATTTTTCTCTTTTGTGCACTCTCATATTCCTCCTTTTTTTGCTTTATGAAACTAATCTACTTAGTTAACGCACGAGGAGCAAAAAACTGACGCAAAAAATTAATTTTTTTTTGATTTTTTATAAAAAACCTTTCAAACAGACCATTGTCTATCTGAAAGGTTTTCTATCATTCTGCAATTTCTTTTATTTGCTTTAACACCGTATCATAATTTTCCGTTTCTACATTGGTACACGCAAAACCAAGTTTGATTTTTCCATTGCCCTCCCCCGCCGGAAGAACTGCAATTCCTTTTTTCCGTGCCATACTGGCAAATGCTTCCACATCATATTTACTTGGTATTTCCAGTATCACATGAAATCCCGATTCATCTATCACGATATCCGCTTCCCTGCCCCATATGTTTTCTGCCTGTTCTGCAAACAATGCCGCTTTTGTCATATGTATCTTTCTGGACTTGCGAATCTGTCTTTCCAGGTGTCCGTCCCGGATGAACTGGGTCAGGGCAATCTGCTCTGCCTTGGATGCGGTCTGGTTATAGCAGTCCTTTTTCTCCTCATATGCGGCAGTCAGTTCGATGGGCAGCACCATAAAACTCATACGGATGGATGGCAGCAGCATTTTGGAAAATGTTCCCAGATACACCACTCCTTTTCCCCCGGTAAGGCTCTGAAGTGCGGGCGCAGGCTTTTGAAAATATTGAAATTCATGGTTGTAATCATCCTCTATCAGAAGAATGTCTCTTTCTGCCGCATCTGCAATCAGTTTCATCCGATCTGATACCGGCAGTACTTCTCCCCAGTCCGACATCTGGGAAGGGGTGATATAGTAAACGCCGTTCTGTACTTCCTTATAATGATCCATACAAATAAAACCAAAATCCCGAAAGACCGTGATACCCTGCTTGAAATGAGGATTGTAAAATGCAATCTTCTTCCGTTCCCGGATGAGAGGGCACAAGATTTGTAAGAGACTTTGTACTCCGGCTCCTATAACAATCTGCTCCGGTGTACAGATTACATTTCTGCTCTTGCGGAGGTATTCGCACAGTACTTCCCGGAATTCCAATTCTCCCTGGGGTTCTCCATAAGACAGCAGCCGTTCATCCTGCCTGAGCGCACTTTTCATATAACGGCTCCACAGTTCAAACCGGAAACTCTCCCGGTCCACTCCTGTTGTCACAAAGTCATAACTGATTTTTTCTGTTTTCTTCTTTTCCTGTCTCGCTAATAAAGCCGTCATTTCTTTCTGCTTCTTCGCAATGTCCGTCACATAATATCCACTCTGGGGTTTCGCCATAATATAGCCTTCCGCCGCCAGAAGCAGATAGGCGGATTCCATGGTCGTTCTACTCATCTGAAGCTGCACAGAGCCCTTTCGGATGGATGGCAGTCTGGTTCCTTCCGGAATCTGCTCACTTAAAATCAATTCTTTATAATATTTGTATACTTGTATATACCTTGCATGATGTTCTTCTGTTCGTTCTTCTCTTTCCATAAACTGACCCCTAAAAAAAGTTTATTTTTGTATATTTTCCTAATGACACTTTTCCTTTATTCTATATAAAACATTTAAGAAACGCAAGAGGAAAATACCATGGTAAAACGAATTGCTGTCATCAATGACCTTTCCGGTCTTGGAAAATGTTCCCTGACCGCTGCAATTCCGGTTCTATCTGTAATGGGAGTTCAGGCATGTCCCCTCCCTACAGCGATTCTCAGCAATCAGACTGGATACGAAAGTTATTATTATGATGATTATACGAAGCATATTGATGCTTATACAGACGAGTGGACCAAAAGAGGCCTCACTTTGGACGGAATTTACACCGGATTTCTCGGCAGTGAACTGCAGGCAGAGAAAATTCTGAGATTTATTGATACTTTCCAGAAACCGGACACCCTGCTTCTGGTAGACCCGGTAATGGGCGACAGTGGACAGACCTATGACATTTACACCGAAACCTTCGGTGCACAGATGAAACGTCTGGTACAGAGAGCCGATGTGATTACCCCGAATCTGACAGAGCTCTGTATTCTGACAGATACGGATTATCACTCCCTAACATCCCAGAGTCATTCATCCGATTATCTGGACACCGTTGCTTCCATTGGCCGCAGGCTGTTAAGTCTTGGAATCAAGACGGTAATTATTACTGGAATTTTATACAAGGCTCCAACAGATACGGAAACCCGTTATTATAATCTGGTACTGGAAGAAAATGCGGTCACTCCTGTTTCTTCTGCCATACACGGTGGAAGTTATTCCGGAACCGGAGATTTACTTGCTTCTGTTGCCTGCGCCGGCATGGTCCTCGGGGATTCTGCCCTGGAAAGTGTCAGACGAGGGGTACATTTTCTGGAAACGGCACTTAAGGAAACCGCAGAAGAACAGATTCCCCAAAATGACGGCATCAATTTTGAACCATATTTAAAATTATTGCTGTAAGATTCTTATAACGCAATCAGAATAACAAAAAATTATAACAAAGGAGATGTTGCTTATGTCATCTACAACAACGAACAAAACCGCACCCCGCAGTCTCTCACATCAGAAAATGCTGTATCTTACAACAACCGCATTGTTTGCAGCACTTGTCTGCATTACTACCGCTTACATTTTCCATATCCCGACAGGCTCCAATGGTGGATATGTCCATGTGGGCGACGCTATTATTTATCTTGCCGCTTCTGTACTTCCTGCACCGTATGCGATGCTTGCAGCAGGAATCGGAGGTGCAATGGCTGACCTTCTGACCGCACCGGTATGGGCTCCGGCTACATTTATTATTAAAATGCTCAACGTCATTCCATTTACATGGAAGAAAGACAAAATACTTGGCACACGGAACCTGATTGCCTTAGTACTTTCCGGATTCGTTACTTTCTTCGGATATTTCATCGCAGAAGGAATCTTATTCGGAACCTGGGCTGCATTGATTCCATCCCTTCTGACCGGATGGGTTCAGCCACTTGGAAGCGCTATCGTTTACTTAATATTAGGTACTGCACTTGACAGAATTAATTTTAAAAACAGACTGTTCCAGAAATAGGAACTTACAGAAAGAGGAAATTACAAATGGCTGATATTATTTATACTTACAATAATAATGTTTATTTCAATATTACGAACCGCTGCACCTGTAAATGTGTATTCTGTATTCGTGATGAAAAGGATACTTTAGGGGAAGCGAAAGAAATGTGGCATGACCACAATCCTTCCTTCGAAGAAATCAAGGCTGCCGTCGATGCTTTTGATTTTACGCCTTATAAAGAAGCTGTATTTTGCGGATACGGAGAGCCAACCTGCTCTTATGACAATCTGATTGCAACTGCAAAATACATGAAGGAAAAGAATCCACAGGTTACCCTTCGTTTAAATACCAACGGACTTGGCGAACTTTACAATAAGAAACCAATCGTAGAGGAACTTGCCACTTATATTGATGCCGTATCCATCAGCTTAAATGCTCCAAATGCTGCACGTTATCAGGAAGTAACCCGCCCTTGTTATCAGGACGCATTCAAAGATATGCTGGCATTTGCCGAAAAAGCAAAAAAAGCCTTCAAAGAAGTAAAATTCAGCGTAGTAAGCATCATTTCCGAACAGGAAATTGCTGAAAGTCAGAAACTTGCCGATGAAATGGGAATTCCACTTCGGGTAAGAATCTATTCATAAAATGATATATGCAAAAGG
Organism: uncultured Bariatricus sp.; assembly: GCA_934307065.1. Taxonomy (GTDB): domain Bacteria; phylum Bacillota; class Clostridia; order Lachnospirales; family Lachnospiraceae; genus Allocoprococcus. The sequence continues at coordinate 11,092 of CAKRCD010000008.1, forward strand.
ACTGATGGAAAATATGTTTTATTTCCCACCAGTCCTTTTCATTCATCCTACATTGCTATCTTATCCGAAAATCCCACCAATAAATACATAGGAAACCAGATACATAATCACTGCTGCCAGTAAGACTCCACAGATAATTGCACCTAAGGCTTTTTTCTTATCCATTCCAATCAGAGCTGCAATCAAAGACCCTGTCCACGCTCCAGTTCCAGGCAGCGGGATTCCTACAAACAGCAGAAGTCCCCAGAACTCATACTTCTCTATCTGGTCTTTCTTGCTCATTGCTTTTCTTTCCATTCGTTCCACCATAGGGCGAAAATGTTTGGTGCCTTTCAGCCATGCAAAGATTGGACAAATGAGCCATAAAATAAACGGAATCGGCAGCAGATTTCCCACGATACAAAGGGGAATTGCCACGCTTTCTTTTACATTTAAAAATGCCGGTCCTGCTGCAAGAAGACCTCCTCGCAGTTCCAGAATCGGGAAAAGTGAGATGATAAATACTACCATTTCTTTCGTCAGTTTTCCACCTAAACTGACTACAAACCATTCAACAAGTTTCTCGGTCATACACCTCTCCTATTTCTGCTGATATTCTGCTGCCAGTTCTTGGAATTTCGGCAGGGAATTGATAATTGTCTCATATGCCACACAGTATGCGATCCGCACATATCCCGGACAGCCAAAAGAGCTTCCCGGTACAACCAGAATATTGTATTTCTTCGCATTTTCACAGAATGCTTTCTCGTCCTCAATTGGAGATTTCACAAATAAATAGAAAGCGCCCTGTGGTTTGATACATGCAAATCCACAATCCATCAGACCATTGTAGAGGGCTTCTCTGTTTCTGTCATAATAAGAAATATCTGTCTTTTCATTCAGACATTTTGCAACGACTTTCTGCTGAAGGGTCGGTGCATTTACAAATCCCAGAATACGGTTTGCCACATTGGCAGCGGCAATCACCTTCTCACTGTCAGCCACTTCATCCGGGATTACCAGATATCCGATACGTTCTCCCGGAAGCGATAAGGATTTACTGTAGGAATAGCCTACAACCGTATTTGCATAATACTTTGTCAGATAAGGCACTTCCACTCCGTCATAAGCCAGCTCTCTGTAAGGTTCATCGGAAATCAGATAAATGTCTGTACCATATTCTTTCTGCTTTGCTTCCATAATCGCTGCCATTTTCTGAATCGTTTCTTCCGAATAAACCACACCCGTCGGATTATTTGGTGTATTTACGATAACAGCTTTGGTCTTTGGTGTGATCTTCGCTTCAAATTCATCCAGCTTCGGCTGAAAATCTACGGTGTTTGGCGAAATTTCAACCAGTATTCCATCGTAGTTATTGGTATAACTTCTATATTCCCCAAAATATGGTGCAAAGGTAATTACTTCATCACCTGGATTGATTAAAGTCTTTAAAATAACATTTAACCCTCCTGCTGCTCCCACAGTCATGGTAATATTCTTTGCGGAAAATGCAGTGCCGAATCTTTCATTTAAAGACTCTGCTACTGCCTGACGCACATCTTCGTATCCCGCATTGCTGTTGGTATATCCATGGAGCACCAAAGAATCTTCTTCATCAAGCAGCTCACGGATTGCCGTCTTTACCGCTTCCGGTGCAGGCACATTTGGATTTCCCAGACTAAAATCAAATACATTCTCCGGTCCGTAAATCTTTGCAAGACGATTTCCCTCTTCAAACATTGCACGGATTGCAGAACTGTTTGCTACCATACCTTCCATTTTCTTTGAAATCATACGTATCTCTCCTTTGTACATCTGTCTTTATTCTGCATCTTTCAGTGTTACATATCCTTTTTCTATCATAAATACCGGATGATAAGACATCTTTGCCTTTCTCAGGCCTTCCATTCCCACATCATCTTCCCGGTTTACATACTGATATTTTCCAAGAAGTTCATGCTCCACAAACTGCTGGTTAATCATGGTGTAGGCTCCGTCTACCTCGGCAAATGCCTTCTCGATGTGCACCACAAATGTGTCATCATTTACCGCCTCACCGATGGTAAATGCCACAATCTCTCCATCTATCTTCAGCACTCCTCCAATCAGGCAAAGTTCTTTCAAAAGACGGAGCGAATTCATGGTCACGCACATTTCCTGATTTTTCTCCTCATCTTCTTCACATTCATTTTCATTGCGCCATCTCATCGCCATCTGAAAACAGTCTTCCACCTGGTCTTCTGTCAGCTTTTCGTACTCCCATCTGCCATCATAGACCTGTTTAAATTTATTGATGTGATTCCGCTTGCTATGAAGTTTCTTTCCCGATAAAGTGGCAAGCTTCTCTGTCTCATAGACATAATCCGCTTCATCCCGGTTATACTCACAGGTAAACTGCCCCGGAAACCACTGTTCTATCTGTTCAAAATGTTCTCTGGTAATTCCATATAAGCAGAATGGCTTTCCTGCTTCCTTGGCATCCCGAATTAAATCCGGTATTACCGCCCTGACGTCTTCCTCTGCTCCCACAGGAAATGCGTACCCATATCCTGCACTGTTATCCCGGAATACAAGTGTATTCTTGTACTTTGTAAATTCCACCTGATAAAACTTTGCCCATAAATATACATTTGCAAAAGTCCGGTCACAGCTTCTTGTGGGATATTTATGGAAATAGTCCGAAATGAGCTCTGCATCACTCAGTTCCGGTCTTCTAAAACCCTCTATCATATTTTCCTCCAATTGTTTTCTATCACTTACTCTTACTTTAATCTTATGACAAATACCGGAAGCGGGGGATTATTTTCCCTATTATAATATGCATGCACCAGTACAAGCCATTTCTTACTGTCCAGTCCCTTCAAAAAAGAAAGCAGCGCTTCCTTTTCCTCAAATCCGGTATCTTTGCCACTGTAAATACACAGATTCAGTATGCCGCCCGCCTGAAGTAAGCTCATGGCCTGACGGACTGCCTCCAGACTGGTCTCACTTCTTGTAGCAATGGCATGGTTCCCTCCCGGAAGATAACCAAAGTTAAATATCACTGCTTTTACTTCTCCGGAAACATACTCTGCCATATGCTCATGTCCATCTAATATGAGCTCTGCCCGGTCAACGATACCTGCTTCTGACAAACGGGATCTGGTATGCTCCATCGCTTCTTTCTGTATATCAAATGCATAGACCTTGCCCGTCTTTCCCACTCTCTGACACAAGAATTCCGTGTCATTTCCATTTCCGGCAGTCGCATCAATACAACAGTCCCCTTCTGAAATGTATTCTTCCAGAAAATGATGGCAGTATTCTGTAATCTGAAATCGATTTTTCATAAACGCTCCTTTATCTACGCATCTGCAATGTAATGCCATTCTATCATACTTCGCACTTTCGGTATCTTTTGCCCACCAACACCCATTATGTCATGATTCGCACCGCTGGTGCTTTTCGCTGCTACGCAGCTATCATGACAGCCATTCGCCGCTCGCACTGAGCAAGCTGCGCTTGCTCCTGCTCGCTAACGCTCATTATTATAGCACAGTTTCTAAACATCGTCTAGAAAACCATCTGCACAAGCACCATATAGCAGACAGTTCCTGCAATAATACTCAGAAAGGTATTTCGCTTCCACACCTGAAGTCCCACTACCACTGCACTTGCAATGCCTTCCGGTACCCCATACGGTGCCTTCACACAAGACACACCCTTCAGACAATAAACTACTAACATACCCATAATCGCGTAGGGAAGCACTTTTCCAAGATAATTTATGATGGCAGGGGTACCCTTATCACCACGGATTATAAAAAACGGAAGAAAGCGGATTGCCATGGTAACCAGTGCAATCACAGCAATCAGCAATATCGAATGCATGTTATTCATTGGTAATCCCCTCCTTGTTCTTCATTGCAAGCAACAGGCAGGTTATCAGAACCATGGCCGGAATCAGAAACTTGTCACTTCCAAACAGCAGCAGACATACCACCGATGCCCCAACTCCGATGATTGCAGATAAATGATTCTTGGTGGTCAGCCATTGTTCCACAAATACGGTCAGAAACAAAGCTGTCAATGCAAAGTCTACTCCTTCTGTCCGTATCGGCAATACCGAGCCAAGAACGGAGCCAATCGCACTTCCTCCAATCCAGTATATGTAATCAAATAAAGAGACATAAAAATAGTAAGACGATGCATCTGTTCCGTCCGGCACTTCACTGCATACAAGGGAATAGGTCTCATCTGTCAGTGTGAAAATCAGAAAGTTCTTTCTTTTTTGATTCTTATACTTGTCTATCATAGATATGCTGTAAAATAAATGTCTGGCATTGACCGCAAGGGTTGTCACCGCTGCCGTAATCAAAGATACGCCTCCCGTCAGCAGATCAATGGCAACATACTGCATAGAACCCGCATAAATAAAGACGCTCATGGCAAGCGCCCACAAAATGCCATACCCTCTGGTCCTGAGCACCATTCCAAAACCGATTCCCAGAACCAGATACCCCGCCATTACAGGGATTGTGGCATAAAACGCATTTTTTATTTTCGAATTCATCTTTTGTTCCTCACTCTTTTTCCAACTAAAAATTACCACTCATTTTACCATATCCATTTCATGATGTAAATGTATATTTTTATCAAGTTCTTTGCACATTTTTACACTGTCAGAATCCGGTTTACCGCTTTGACTTCGCTTCAATCATATCTCCGAATACCGGTGTCGGCAGGCCGAATCCTCCCGATACTTCTACAATCTGTCCCGTCGTGTAAGCAGAATCATCACTGGCAAAATAGCAGACAGTTCCTGCCACCTCTTCCGGTGCACCCATTCTTCGGATTGGTGTATGCTTTAAGAAAAACTCTTTAAATTCTGGTGACAAATTATCCTCCACAGCCTCTGTTGCAGTCATACCCGGAAGTACTGCATTACATCTGATATTATCTCTTGCACACTGCACTGCAATCAGCTTCGTCAGATAATTGATTGCCGCCTTGCTGGTTCCATAGGCAATCTGGGAAATATCCGGACAGACTCCGCCCACGGATGAAATATTGATAATACTTCCGCCCCCATTTGCCGCCATATGCGGAACCACAGCCTGGGATGGCAGAAATACACTTGCCAGATTCAGTTCCATCGTATGCATATATTCTTCATAAATGGTCCGTTTGATATCCAAATCCTTTTTTGGATTGGATGTTCCGAAGTTATTTACCAGAATATCAATCTTTCCTTCCTCAGATATGACTTCTTCAATCATGGTCGCGTAGCTTCTCTTTTCCGTGGCATCATTGTACACTGTTTTCACAGTACAGCCTGCACGGTTCAGTTCCTCTGCCCGTGCCTTTGCTTTCTCCATATTTCTTGCGCCCATATAAACAACTGCACCTTCCTCTGCTAGACATTTGACACAGGCATACCCGATTCCTCTGGTTGCCGCTGTAACAACTGCTACTTTTCCCTTTAATTTTCTCATAATAAAAACTCCTTTCTGTCCTGCCTTCTAGTATGAGCATAAACCCAAACCGATATGCAAAACCCGAAAAGAGTCTTTTCTTAAATATTCTTATACAAAATAGATTCTGCCCGAAAATGCCACATGCGGCAATTCATAAAGGCTGCTGTCTTTAGGACAGATTGGGCGATACAGTGGGTCAGCCACGATAATCTTTGCACCTTTCAGTGCTTCTTCCATGGCTTCTTCTCCTAATACTACCTCATCTTTTTCTCCAACCAAAGCTTCACATTCCTTAAGTGGACACAAGACGCGAACTGAACGTCCATAGGTTTTTTCGATTCCTGCCGCCAGGGAACCCATGGTGACCGGTTCGCCAATCAGCGTAATCTCTGCTTCTTTTTGTATGCGATTCTGCAAATATACAACCTGCGGATCTGTCTGACCTGTGGCTGCTGCTTCCAGTGCCTTTGCAATGTCTTCCGCCATCCATACATTTGGATTTCCAATCACATATGGTATACTGCAAATTTCCCAGAGTGCCTTTGCCACCCGCAGTCCGACTGCTGATACCACCAGATTGACATCTGCCTCTCCGGACTTTTGTAAGGTCTCCAGGTCATCGCCCATCGCCCATGTAGACACAACCGTCCATCCATATTTCTGTAAATTGTCTTTTAAAACTTCTACATTTTCCTGCGGGCCGAAATCCAGTGGTGTCACGCCTAACAGATTTACTCTGTGCACAAGGGTCCCACCTTTACTCTGCTTCTCTGCAGGGGCACTGACAAACCGCTTTGCAATTTCTTCCAGTGCAATTCCTGCTCCGTATACATAATCATTCATTCCGTTGGTCGGAACGGAAAACGCAGGAATTCCGGTTTCATCCTCAATTACCTTTGCAATTGCCGGGAAATCCGTACCATTCATAAATGGAATCGGTGAACCTGCCAGCGCAATGAATTTTGGATGAAGTTCACGGGCAGCATGTTCTATATCATTGATAAATTTTTGATCATTACCCATAATCGCATCGATTTCCGTCAGTCCGGAGATAAAGATGAAACTGTCCTGATCGTACCACCGGATCTCATCGTGGGTATTGTAGGTAGAGTTGCATCCGGATGGATCATGCATCACTGTCATTCCGCCAAGTTCATACAAGGCAGAACATACTCCGGACACGTCTGCCGTATAAATTGGTATAATTCGATATGATTGTCTCATAGGCAGCACTCGCACCCCCATCCCTTTTGTATTACCAGTTTTTCCGTATCTTTTTCAACACGATAAGCATCCATCATCAGCTCTGCTGTTCTTCGGATACCGTCAAATCCATGCAAGCCTTCCCCCTGCACCAGATTGACAAAGTGCCGGCTGCGGCTGAAGTACGCTGCTTTCTGTCCGATAGCAAGGACTTCCTCTTTCCCACCTCTTGGCAGTACACGCATCTTTACCTGAATCGTTGCAATCAGCTCCAATTCCGGTGCATGCTCCTGCAGCCAGTAAAAGTCTGCTTCTTCTTCCGGACTGATGGCATCCAGATAAACCCCTTTTACCCGGAACCCATGCATCAGAAGCAGTTTTGCAAGACCAAGTGGTCTTGGATGATACAGATAATCCAAAGTGATCGGCATATCTTTAATCAGCTCTTTTGCTTTTCCAAGGGATTCCTCACATGCCTCACGCTCCCGTTTCAGTTCGTCTTCCGTAAGTTCCGGTAAACCAAGCGCATCGGTCAACTGTTTTAACTGCTGCTCAATCTCCTCATAATCAAAGCCGCCCGGCAGATACAGATGTTCCCGGCCCAGACGCCTTGCCTGCGCCTCCATACCGTATTTTCCAGCCGGATAACAATCGATAAACAAACGGCCTTTGCTCATATCCAGCAGTTCCTGCCAGGTCTGACAGGACGGCAGTTCCCGCACGGTATAATCATATTTCTTTAACAGACGCTTAATATCACTGCTCTCATCCAGAACAAAATCACTGCCAAATACAGACACGGTTTTCTCATCCGGTTCACACACCGGAAGCGGATCATACATGGCTTTTCTCAGCTTCTGATCCGGTGTTAATCCATGTTTCTGCATAATCGGGTCCATATAACAGCGGATAAAACAGATATCCGGGAAGCGTCGTTCCAATTCCCCATAAATATAATCCAGATTGCTTCCTACAAAATGATGCAGACAAACGGTAAACAACAGAACTGCTTTTGGATGATCCTCACGTTTATTCAGTACATCCGTCACACCTTCAATCGTAATTTCTTCCAGGTTACTGTTTAAAATGTCCTGCTGTTCCAGAATCACAAAGGAAAAACGGTCTGCTGCATTCATTTCTGCCGCTGTCAGCACAACACCTCGCATACAGTTATCTGCACAGACATAGATCTGAATTGCTTCCGGCACCAGCATACCCATATGCACAATATTCCAGTTCCCGTGCACCGGTGAATTAAATTCCAGTTCCGAAGCAAATGGTGCCGGAAAGGAAGCATCCTTGATTTTTATTACTGCGTCTTTTGAATCAACTGTTTTACCTACACGACGTAACATTATTCTTCCTCCTGTACATCTTCAGCCATTACAGCATCACATTTCCCTTCCGGTGTTCCGCCGCATATGCGATACATCTGTCTTGCAAGTGTGCGGTATTCCTCTGCCATGTCACTGTCCGGATAACATTCAATCAATGTTTTTTTCTGTTCCTCTGCCAGTATCACCTGTTCACTATGGGATAATGTTCCGATGACATCCGTATGGAAATCTTCTGCCAGTTCCGCCACTTTTTCTTCTTCCCGTGGAACATCTTTGTGATTTAAAATGAATCCACCCATTCCGGCATATCCCCGGTTTTTGAAATTATCCACTGCCATGGCAATATTTGCTGCTGCATGAATCGCCATATTTTCTCCGGAAGTAATGATAAATACCTTGTCGGCATAACCATTTCTCATCGGCATAGAAAATCCACCGCAGACTACATCTCCAAGTACATCATACAAAACTACATCCGGCTTATATATTTCATAGGCACCCATTTCTTTCAGCTTTTCCAGTGCCGTGATAATTCCACGTCCGGCACATCCAAGCCCCGGTGTCGGTCCTCCGGCTTCCACACAGATGACGTTGTTATAGCCAATGCGTATCATATCCGTAAGCTGCATTGCCTGTTTTTTCTTATTATATAAATCCAAAACTGCCGGGACTTCTTCTCCATGACGAAGCAACATAGTCGAATCCGCTTTCGGATCACAGCCAATCTGCATAACCGTAAGCCCCATCTCAGCCAATGCTGCCGACACATTCGAAACGGTAGTGGATTTTCCGATTCCACCTTTTCCATATACTGCTATTCTAATCAATTGTTTCTTCCTCCTCTGCCTGAGTAATGACATGAGAATAGGCTGTCTTTGCAGACACACCTTGTAAATGCCCGATTTTTCCAGAAAGTGCACTGATGATATTCTGCGGTGCATCAATGACAACACTGATAATGCTGATGCCTTTCGCACTATATGGAATACCCATTCTGCCAATAATATATTGACGTGCATCATGAAGCAGGACATTTAATTTTTCAACATTATCTTCTTTCTCTACAATAATTGAAATAACAGCTACTCTGGTTTCCATACTTCACTCCTCCTGTTTAACAGATTCTTGGTAAAAGTTCTCCTCCCGGTTGTGGAAGCAGTGCCTGTGTGCCAATCTCTGTCTCCATTATCACTCTTCCTGGTTCTTCTGCAATGACTTCACCTATGATGGCTGCATCTGAAGAATACGGACATTCACGCAATGTTTCTACAATGGCCTCCGCTTCTTCCTTTGGTGCCATAATAACAAGTCTTCCTTCACAGGCAAGGTATAACGGTTCCAGTCCAAGCATACCACAAACTCCTTTTACTTCCGGCTTTACCGGAACATCTTTTGCGTGTAAACGGATTCCTACATTGCTCTGACCTGCAATTTCATACAGTACCGTTCCTACTCCTCCTCTTGTTGCATCACGGATAACATGCAGATTATGCGTAGTGTCCATAACTGCTTTCACAGTTCCCCACAAAGGTGCACAGTCACTGGTAATATCTGCATCAATTCCAAAGTCTTCTCTTTCCAGCAAAATTGTACATCCATGGCGTCCGATATCACCGGTTACAATGATTGCATCCCCCGGTTTTGCCAGTTCTCCACCAACGGTTACACCTTCTTCAATCTCGCCCATTCCGGTTGTGGTAATGAAAACTCCATCCACCTGTCCCTTTCCGGCAACCTTTGTATCTCCTGATACGATATGTACTCCGGCTTCTTTCGCTGTTTTCTCCATTGCTGCTGCGATTTCTTCCAGCTTTTCCATTGGAAATCCTTCTTCAATGACAAATGCGCAGGTCAGATACAAGGGTTTTGCACCCATACAGGAAAGGTCGTTGACGGTTCCACAAATAGACAGTTTTCCGATATTTCCTCCCGGAAAAAATGTAGGAGACACGATAAATCCATCGGTAGATACTGCCATTTTCCCTTTTGGCGGAACCAGTACTGCTGCATCATCTGCTGTTAAATCCGGGTTTGCAAAATGTGCCGCAAATACCTGATCAATCAATTCAGATGTCTGTTTTCCACCGGCACCATGTGCCATCGTAACTGTTTTATTTTCCATGATATTTTCCTTCTTTCTTATGAATACTGACTTATGAATACCGCTTTATGAATACTGATAATATGCGGAGCAGGCCCCTTCGCCGGATACCATGCAGGCTCCAACCGGATGCTGCGGAGTACATCCTTTTCCAAACATTTTACAATCAGACGGTTTACATTTTCCTTGAAGTACATCGCCGCACCGACAGGCCGGATTTGGTTTTCCTTCGATTTTGGGCATCTGATATTTGATACGTGCATCAAAGTCTTTCCATTCCTCTTTCAATTTCATGCCAGACCCCGGAATCACTCCCAGACCTCTCCATTCACAGTCACAGGCTTCCATCATCTCGTCGACCAGTACCTGCGCCTCTTTGCTGCCATCCTGAGTTACCACGCGTGGATAACAATTTGCGAAAAACGGCTTTCCCTCCTGAAATTTTACCAATGCAACTGCCAGCGCTGTCATCAGTTCTTTTGCAGTAAATCCTGCCACAACACCACTTACGCCTTCTTCTGCCATCATCTCGCACAAGTGGGTTCCGGTAATGGCATTTACATGTCCCGGATATAAAAATACATCTGCACTGTTCTTTAATGCCTCGTAAGCCTGCGGCATTGTTTTATTTGCAACTAATATAGAATAATTATCTAGTCCCTCTTCCTTGGCAGCCTTTACAGACAGGCATCCTGCCGGTGTCGTTGTCTCAAATCCGACAGACAGGAATGTTACCTGTTCTTCCGGATGTTCTTTCGCATATTTTTCGGCATCTGACGGAGAATATACCACATGAATCTTCGCTCCTTTTTCACGGGCTCCTGCAAGGCTCATCTTTGTTCCAGGCACACGCACCAAATCCCCAAAGGTACAGATGGTAACACCCTTTTCCAATGCCAGATAAATTGCTTCATCAATAAAGCTTACCGGAGTTACACAGACCGGACAGCCCGGTCCGGAAATCAATTCTACCTGTTCTGGCAGCAATTTACGGATTCCCAACCGGAAAATCTCATGAGTATGCGTACCGCACACTTCCATAATCCGCACAGCCGGGCCATCGTAATTCTCAATAACCTCTCTGGCGGTTTTCTTTTTATTTTCGATTTTCGTATCTTCCATTATAAAAATTCCTCCATAAGCTGGTCCGTTTCGTTTTCATCTTCATCGGTAATTTTCGCAATTGCCACACCTGCATGAACCATGACATAATCTCCCGGCTCCAAATCTTCCAGAAGCTGAGAAGAAACTTCTCTCTTTGCACCACCTGCATCAATAACAGCAGTGCCATTACTGATTTTTACTACCTTAGCCGATAAACCTACACACATTTTCTATATCCTCCTGTCCTGTAATTGATACATCCCATATGCCGCCTGTCCAATCGCAATTCCTCCGTCATTTGGTGGAATCATATGGTGCCGCAGCACTTCAAATCCTTCCTCTATGAGCCGTTCTTCTGTCATACGCAGCAATAAGCGGTTCTGGAATACACCTCCGCTTAAGGCAACCTTCTGTCTGCCGCTGCTTTTCCGTGCTTCCACAGAAGCTGCCACAATCTGCTCTGCCAAAGCCTGATGAAAGAAATATGCCAGTCTGCTACTGTCAATGCCCTGCATTTTTGCTTCCACAATCTGCTGCACCAGACTCCGGGTATTCAATAGGAACTGCCCTTCCTGTTCGCACAACAGCTCATCTATATTTTCATTTTGCAACTGCAAAATATTTTGTTTTTCGTATTCTTCTGCCGCAAACTGTAGTGCCGTCGATGCTTCGCCTTCAAAACTTGACCGCCGTCTGATACCAAGGATTGCACTGACTGCATCAAAAAGTCGTCCTGCACTGGTTGACATTACTGCATTGATTTTCCGGTCTGCCATGGTAAACTGCACCTTGCTCTCCTGTTCGCTGCAAAGTCCTAATTTTTCAATGATTTCCCATGCCTGTTCACGGTCCTTCATATATCCATAAATCATAGATACCGCAATGCGCCAGCCCTCTTTTGCAGAAGCGTCGCCGCCAATCTGCAAAAACGGTGTAATGCTTCCAAATCTTGTAAAATCTTTATAATCTGCAAGCAGAATTTCTCCGCCCCAGATGGTACCATCCGTTCCGTATCCTGTTCCGTCAAAAGAAACTCCGATAACCGGATCCTGACAGTCATTCTCGGTCATGCAGGATAAAATATGTGCATAATGATGCTGCACCTGAATCATCGGGTAGCCAAGTCGTTCCGCTACAACTGTAGAATTATATTTCGGATGCAAATCACAAACAACTATCTGTGGCTCTACTTCCAATAATGTCTGAAACCGGTATATGGTTTCCTCCAATGCTTTTACAGTTCTTAAATCCTCCAGATCTCCCACATACGGAGATGGATAAAACCGGTTGTCCGCGCCAATACAGAATGTATTCTTCAATTCTCCGCCAACAGCAAGCACCTGTCCTTTCCAGTCTGCCGATGTCATAAAAGGCAGTGGTGCATAACCTCTGGAGCGCCGAATCATATATGGTTCATTCTTATAAAAATCCATTACCGTATCGTCTGCACGAATCCTGATTTTCCGGTTGTGTGACAGCATCGCATCACACAAACTAGAAAGTTCTTCGATTGCTTCTCTATCCTCACGGCAAATCGGTGCACCGGACGTATTTCCGCTGGTCATCACTAGAATATCCGGCATTTCGATACCATCATCATACTGGAAAATCAATAACTGTACCGGTGCATATGGAAGCATGACACCAACTTTCGGATTTCCCGGTGCTACAGCTGGTGCAAGTTTGCCACCATTTGCTCTGTCCAACAACAGAATTGGTTTCTGATGTCCAGTCAGGATTGCCTCCTGTTCTTTTGTCACAACACATTCCCGTTTTGCCACTTCTTCATCTCTTGCCATTACTGCAAATGGTTTTGCCGGGCGACGTTTCAATGTCCGCAAACGTCTGACCGCTTCTTCATTCGTGGCATCGCAGCACAGATGAAAACCTCCGATTCCTTTGATTGCTACAATCCTGCCATCATGAATCATCTGGCGTGTATAAGTAATAGCTTCCCGTCCCCGCTCAGTTCTTCCAATCAGATATACTTCCGGTCCACATATATTGCAGCATACCGGCTGTGCGTCATAACGCCTCGTTTTCTCATCGTTATATTCTTTTGCGCAATCCGGACACATCGGAAATTCTTTCATACTGGTACGCTCTCTGTCATAAGGCAGTGCGTCCAAAATCGTAAGTCTAGGTCCACAGCAGGTGCAATTTATGAATGGATGCAAGTATCTCCGATCTTTCGGATTATACATTTCTTCCTTACATTCTTCACAGATTGCAATATCCGGTGAAACAAAAATCTCTCCTTTTGTTTTCTCACTTTCAATAATGTCAAAATTCTCAAAATGTGTCGTTGTCTCTTCCGTAACATCCTCTGTATTGATTTTCAAAATAGCCGCCCGTTTTGGTGGGCGTTCTTCCAGATCTTTAAGGAATCCTTCCACCTGTTCTTTTGTACCCTGTGCATAAATTTCCACATATGGACCTTTATTGCAGACCGTTCCACGAATTTTGTTAGCTGTTCCATGACGGCTTACCGTCGGACGAAAGCCAACTCCCTGAACAATTCCATATACCCGGATACGCCAAGTTATTTCCTTCTTATCCATAGTTCTTCTCCCATCGTAGAATCCTGTTCAGCCTGTTACTTTGTCCCTGCAAGACGTCCCGATACAGCAAAATGTATTGTGTCTACAAACGCTCCATCAAATTTAGGCGTCATCCGTTCCATACAGTGATCTGCATAAATCACATCAAATTTTCCGTTTTCTACCAATTCGATATAATCTTCTTCATCCCGCAAATGTAAATCTCCGTCCTTGCGAAGTTCCTGCTTTACCATAAACCAGCTTGCCACAGTTACCTGAGCATCGGGTGCTTTTTTCAAAATTTCCGCGCGGATGGCATTCCCAATTACCTGCTGCTGCACAACTATAACTTTTTTTTCATGATAATCCATATTCGAAACCAGTTCATCCACCAGTGGATAGCCAATCTCATACGGTGTCCCATATGTACGTTCTAGATATTTCGCTGCTTCTAATGCTGCCGGAGATACCACAATATTCTTTTCCACATTGGAGACGTTTTTCACATCCTCCAGTCCATTTCCCATTCCATAGCAGACAGCAGTCTTTCCTTCTTTTGCAAAGCGTTCCCTGATTCTGTTTGCTGCACGCAAATCACTGATATCCTGCGGTGTCATTCCGAGAATTCCGATTCTATTCGGAATCACTTCTTCTTTTTCACCTGCAAATACAAGAAATAGCTCCAACCATGCTTTTTCTTCCCCTCTGTCATAGAGCTCCATACCATCTGTATCCACGGTCATAATCGGCAGGTCTACTTTTTTCTCTGTCATACGCTTTAATGCATGGTAGTCCGTTCCGATAACTGCCGGAACCGGTGTTCCGATGATTGCTGCAAACTTCGCATCCAGTTTTGTCACTGCATCTGAAAGCTTTTCCACCAGACGGTCGTCACGTCCAAGAATGGCATCCATATCACGAAGTCCCGCACTAAACAATGCGCTCTTGCTCTCAAACCACCGTGGCTCATCAAATCCACAGATATTTCCGGTACAGCCACCGGCATCACAAATGACGATAATACCGCCAAATTCATATAATACAGACACCGCACCGGACTGATCCGGGGCAAATGGTGTCAGATATTTTCTCAGTCCTCTCATTGTCTTATACCTCCGCCAGTGCCTCAAACAGTCTGCGCACACCGGCATAACCATATGGCTGCCGTTCTTCATTCCAGAGCACGTTTGGACAATCTTTATGATAATATCCGGCATCTTTTCCGATTGTCAGATTAACACCGGACTGACTTCCGTCATAATACAACATGGTCGGTTCCAGATTGGAGAATACTTTCGTTTCCGGGCTACATGCCGCTAACTGTCTCACATAAATAAAATTTTCACCGGACAATGTTCCATAAATCTCCGGCACACGAAATCCGTATCTTACCAATGCAAGTGCCAGTTCAAACGGATCTCCGTTCATCCATTCTCCTACTGCAAATGTTGCATCCGGATGTACTTTTCGGAACTTTTCCACTGCTGCTTCCGCTTCTTTCCTCGGCTGTCCGTCATCAAATTCCACTCCAAGTGCTGCTCCAAATGCACGATACTGGCTGGCAATTTTATCGACCTGGTAAAGTCTGCGAAGCTCAATATACGGAATCTGCATCTGATTATGTAAATCTTCTGCCGCAAACCGAGCTTCCGGATGAAGTACTAGATTAAAGTTTGCTTCTGCCATAGTCTGATATTCCGCATAATCCTTGCATCTGGAAATCTCGTGAATGGTTTTTACTCCTGCACTATGAAGTAAATCATACAATTCACAGTCATCCACCAGTGGGGAAAAGAATCCTAACAAATTTACCACATTTCCTTTTTTCTTCTTCGGCTCAAGCAAGGAATAAATGGACTGTCTTACATGAACCATTGGTGGCTTTCTTCCTTCTCTGGTCAACGCATACATATAACATGGTTTTACCGGAAGTCCTGCATATTCTTCTGCCTTGCGGCAGACACGTTCCATATCCGTTCCGAGAAGGGCATCCACACAGGTAATACAAATCATCACAACAGATGGCTTCTTCTCAAGTCCCTCGCAGATTTCTGCCACTGCCTTCGGAATCTTTTTCAAATGTCTGCCGGTTACAATATCAGTCTCATCCATCAGCAGATAGTAAAAACGGTCATGATATGCCCTCATGGAACTAAGAACCGATGTATTACGACCACAGCATCCAGGTGATACAATCAACATGATAGAATCCGGCACTGCCAGCCCTGCACGTTTGACACCAAATCCTTCCGCGCCCGGAGAGTTAAAAGCCAGTGTTGCCGGGGAACTATAAATCAAATGTGTATTGGAAATGAGCTGCTTTGGAATATTCTCTTTTCCCAACTCTTCCAGCTCTTTTACCATACAAAAATATGCTTCCTGTCTCATACGTTTTCCTCTTCCTCCCATAACAATTCAGCCAAATTGAAGAAACATTTGCTGATTTCTGAGGTTGGATCCCCTTCAATCACTGTCTTTCCCTGTTCTTCCCAATGAATAATTTCATCGCTTCGTGGTACCTCTCCTACAATCGGCACTCCAACTTTTTCTGCAAATGCCTGTACTTTTTCCTTCTCATTCTCCACATTTCGATGATTCAGAACAACACCAAATACACGTGCATAACTGCGATCCTCAAAGTTCTTCACTGCACTGAAAATATTGTTGGCGGCATATAATGCCATTTTTTCTCCGGAAGTAACAATTAAAACTTTACTTGCATATCCCTCTCGAATCGGTGCAGCAAATCCACCGCATACAACATCACCTAATACATCATATAGAACCACATCCGGTTTATATCGTTCGAATAAATCCATATCTTCGAGAAGCTGGAAAGTCGCTATAATACCACGTCCAGCGCATCCAAGCCCCGGTGTGGGTCCGCCGGTCTCAATACAGAGAACTCCTCCATATCCTTCTTTTGAAATTTGTGCCAGCTCATCCGGCTCCTCATCTTCTTCTCTCATATAATTCATCACAGGACGAAGCGGTTCCCCCCCTAATAAATTAATGGTCGAATCCGCTTTTGGATCACAGCCAATTTGAATGACACGTTTTCCCATGTTTGCAAAAGCGGCTGCCAGATTGGATGTTACCGTGGATTTTCCAATACCGCCTTTTCCGTATATTGCTACTTTTAGCATGTTGCCCCTCCTATCATTTTCTATTAAAAAAACCATCTTTCCGGCAATACGTCAGAAAAATGGTTCTGTAAATCCTTGTTCCACAACTATTCTTGCTCGGTTCATTCTTCCTTGCCGTCAGAGTTTTCTTATTCATTTTTAATTACTCTAGTCAACTACTGTATCTTCTTCACCAAATGCTTTGCAGATGTATGAATCAGAAAAAGTAAGTCATATTATTTGTTTTATTTTACCAGTTATTGTATATGTTAGTCAATACAAACATCAAGGTATAGATAGCAACAAACCTGAAGCAATCCAGCAATCGTTACGTGGGGACCGCTTGCGCTTTGTTCTCGCCTAGCGGTTCTAACCTTCGAGCTGCACAAGTTTGCTCTCAGGAAGTACCGAGGCTGCGAAAGTCCCCTTCGTAATCGATTGCTGAATTTGCTTCCATAATGCTGTTTTGTATAATGAACATATAAAAAAGGTTGCACCTGTAATAGTAGTTTTCCCTAACCTGCTTATATGATTCTTTTAACACAATAGTCTCGAAAATTCTCGCAATCTCAATTGCAGTCAGAAAGTAATTTAAGTTCTTTTACCTCATCCTTAAATTCTTCGTATTTTTCAAAAAATTTCTTCAACAACTGATTATAAGCTTCCGTACTTAAATCTGTATTTTTATAATAAGAAACTCTACTCACCAAGATTTCTTGCGAATTTTCATCCATTGCCTTAACAGACGTATTAGGAATAGTAGTATAATCCAACGTATGATTATCTATATATTTTTGTGCAATAGCAAGCATATTATATAATACATCATCTAATTTCCAATTGATAAATACATGCTCCTGCTGATTAAAGTAATGAACTATTGGTTCAACAAAACTTGCAAAAATTGTAGTTGTTAAATAATCAAAGCCAAATTGTCTATTATACTTCTTCATAATCTCAATAGACCTAATTATATCTATTGCTCGTTGATAATCGGCATTATATGAAAGTAGACGAACTGTAGAATATGGCAATCTTTTCTGAGAGAGATGTCTCAAAGTTATCTCTTCTGCTATAATAAAACTTGTTTCCTTAATCCTTTTTAACAACTCTTTGTCTGTCTTAAAATAATAATAAGAAACTTGGTCTGCTAATAATTCCTTTACAAGTTTATTATGTGACGAATCGCCTTTCATCAAATAAACATGAATTGGAATTTTATTTTCTTTAGCAATCTTATATTCTTCATGTGTTCCAGATATTCCCCACTCTGTTTCTGTCCCATAATTATCCTTTATTATCAATATTACAAAATCTGCTTCTAATATATCTTTTCTATATGTCATACTTTCTGTAGATGGTGTTAAGTTACTTTCATATAAAAGTGGTTCTGCACCTGATTCAATAAAATACCTTTTTATACTTTCTCTTACCTTTTGATTATCACTAAAAGTAGAACTTATAAATATACGTGGTTTAAATGCCATATTAAATTTTCCTTTCTGATAATATTTTGCAAATAATTCTAAACATATTTTTTATTAATGAGTTGGGCACAATATGGTAAAAGTTCCTCTATTTTGACAACAATACGTTTCTGCTCCTCAAGCGGCGGGAGTGGAATCAACATATTTAATACATGCTCTAGCTTTAAATTTGCCTGTGCTGAACCACCGCCTTGATGTGATACATTGTAATGAAAATAATGAGAGTTAATAAAATAGTATAATAACTCTACCATTTCTATTTTTATAGACGTCATTTTCAAAACTCGCTGATTGAGTAAAGCTGGGAACTCATATCTATATACTGCAGTCTTTCCCAACGGTTCAGGATTATCAGACTGTGAAGATAAACACATCAACAAATCATTCTTTTCTATCTGACTTTCCAACATCTTTTCATTAGGCTTGTCTATATATGAAGTTTTAGCATTTATCACAACTTCCAATGTCATTAAATTGCCGCTTTTAATTACAGGATAACCAATCTGCATATCTGACATATCTTTAGAACTATAAGCATAGCCATTTTGATACAATATTAGCTTTCCTAATCTTACCCATTTCCAACTACTAGGAATTTCAAAAGGAATTTCCTCCTCAGTAATCTCAGGCAATGGCTTTTCTTTCTTAATCTTGCCATCCTTGATAAGCTGGGCTTTCTCAGCAACAATCTGCTCATAAAGTTCCTCAGCAGTTCCTTCTTCTGGTCGTTGTTCCACCAGCTTGCCCTGCATAGCCATTTGCAGGATACTCTTCTTCATATCCTCTGGGAATTTTTTATTAAATGTTTCCAGCTTCGTATAAGCCTTGCCATACTGGTCGATATATGGAAGAATTTCCTCAAGCTTGGCAACGATGCGATGCTGCTCTTCAAGTGGTGGGAGTGGAATGCATAAATTCAAAACATTATCCCTTTCAATACCTGGTATCATACTTTTTGCTTTCGATTTCAAGTAGGTAATCTGACTTTCCACAAATAATTTTATGTATAAGATGCTTGCACCTAAAGCCCTAATCCCCATAATCTGACGTGCAATATGAACCTCTGATAAATTTAAGATTGTAGTTTTTCCTACTGTTCCCTTACAAGTTAATAGCAAATCTCCTTGATTAGCAATTGCTTTTGGACTTTCTGTCCATCTATTAATAATTATATTTCCATCTTCAATATTACTTGCTCCAGTTAAATATGGTATGCCTTTTTCTTCTGAATTATAAAAAACTGGTTGTAAATCTTGACCTGATTGTAAAATTATGATATTCCCTAATCTCACCCACTCCCAAGACTCAGGAATTTCAAAAGGTATCTCCTCCTCAGTTATCTCAGGCAATGGTTTTGACTTCTTAATCTTTTTGTCCTTTATGAGCTGATCCTTTTCCAGCTTTATCTGTTCAAGAAGCTCTCTCGCAGTTCCTTCTTCGGCTCTCTGCTCGACGAGCTTGCCTTGAACAGCAAGCTGTAGAATACTGTTCTTTAAATCCTGTGCATTCAAATTAGTTACCTCCCAACATAGAAGTAATCTTCTCTAATACATGGTCAATCTCAGCATTAAGGGATGCTCTCTTTTCCTGATACTGATTAATCAAATCCATCGGGTCGAGGATTTTCTCTTCTTCATGCGGGAATCCACAGAGGTCAATATTATATCCGTTGGCTTCGATTTCATCTACTGTATATTTTTTAGCCTTAGGGAATCCATCTACTTCAATCTCCTCACGATTATCCCACCACTCAAAAGCTGGTGCGAAATGCTCCAGCTTCATAGGCTTTGTCTTTGAGAAGTTCTTATACCCCTCAGGCATGTCCAAACGATAGAACCATGTCTCTTCTGTCGGATGTGTATTATCAAAGAATAAAATGTTTGTCGTTATAGAAGTATACGGAGCAAAGACACTATGTGGCATTCTTATAACTGTATGAAGATTAAACTCCTCAAGCAGTTTTTTCTTGATATTTACCTTTGCATTATCAGTACCAAAGAGAAAACCATCAGGAAGAATAATTCCACATCTACCATCTTTCTTTAAGCGGAACATAATAATATCCATAAATAAATCGGCAGTCTCTGAACTACGCAGTTCCATTGGGAAGTTTGCCTTTACAGAATCCTTTTCATTACCACCATATGGTGGGTTCATAAGGACAAGGTCAAACTTTTCCATCTTTCTGTACTCTTTGTAATCAGTCTCAAGAGTATTTCCATGAATGATCTCAGGGTTATCAATGTCATGCAGGAGCATATTTGTAACACAGAGAATATGTGGCAAAGCTTTCTTCTCCACACCATAAACTGTATTATTATAAATTTCCTTGTTCTCGTTGGATTTAAGGCTCTCCTCATATAATTCGTTAAGAGCAGACACAAGGAATCCGCCAGTACCGCAGGCAAAGTCAGCTACCCGCTCTCCCAGTCTTGGTTTTGTAACTTTTACCATAAAGTCAGTTACAGCTCTAGGTGTATAGTATTCGCCAGAATTACCAGCACTCTGTAAATCCTTTAGGAATGACTCATAGATTGAGCCAAATGCGTGCCGTTCCTCATACTCTGTAAAATCAATCTCATCAATAATATTGATAACCTGTCTAAGCAGGATACCATCTTTCATATAGTTATTTGCATCTTCAAAGGCATAACGCACCATCATCTGGTTCATTGATGTATCGTCTGATACTTCAAGATTTTTGAGTGTCGGAAACAATTCATTATTGGCAAAATTAAGAAGTGCATCTCCAGTAAGAGCCTGTCCATCCTTATTATCTACCGCCCAATTTCTCCACTTATATTTATCCGGAATGATAGAAGTATAATCATCATTGATAAGCTCCCATTCTTCTTCTTTTGCATCATATATTTTTAAAAACAGAGTCCACACAATCTGCTCAATACGTTGTGCATCTCCATTGACTCCTGCATCGTTACGCATTACATCTTGTATTCTCTTAACAAAATTAGTTATAGCCATTGGTAAAAATCCTACTTTCATTTTTATTTATTAAACATTATGCAGAGAAAATTTCATCTTCCAGTTCCTTCACTGCCTGCTCATATCCAGCTTTACCTCCGAAAATTTTAACAATCTTCATAGGACTACCAAACTGCTGGAATTCATGTAACTGTAAAACTTTGGTTTCTTCTATCTCTTTTAAACCTTCACTTGCATATTTATCCATAAGTGTTCCCAGAACCTTTTGTGCAAGTTCTGAGTATTTATAAAGGTATCCTCTCTTTTGAACATTCTTTATGCGCTCTATACGGGTAAGTGGTTCTTTATCATATGCAAGATGCAGAATTAAATCAAAATCATCTATATCATTCTGACCTGTTTCTTCACGAACAGCATCAAGAAGTACGCCATCCTCTCGGAGTTCTTCAACAATAGCCTGTTTCTTTTTTGCTTCGTTCCACTTTTTAAGAAAAACATCCAACCTTGCATACTGCCCTAAAATATTCTTTCTTGTATAATCAATAAGACTTTCAGTTATAAGCTTTCCATCTTTATCAATATACTGAATTCTTTCTGATAAAACTTTAACTTCTACATCTTTGACATAATATTTCTTTGGCTTTTCAGAATCAGTATCATCATTGACCCAATCATCACCAAAATTACAAGTATTTCCATCAGCAAAAGCATTCCCAGTATATTCTTCTGTATTTTCCATATTATCTTCATTACCTACAGCTGAATCCATCGGTTCCTCACCAGTAATGTCTATAACAACCTCAGGATTACCATCAAAATCTTTATCAGCAAATAATCTTGATGCATTACGGAAGTCCATTATTGTGAAATATGTTTTTCCATAATCCTCAAGCAAACGAGTGCCTCGACCAATAATTTGTTTAAATTCAGTCGGCGAATTAATATTGTTGTCCAAGACAATAATCTTACACATCTTGGCATCTACACCAGTGGTCATCAATTTACTCGTTACTGCTATGACTGGATATGTACTGTCTTCATCAATGAAATTATCCAATTGGGCTTTTCCTTCCGCATTATCTCCGGTTATACGCATAATATATTTGTGATTCTCAGTCCACAAATCTTTGTTCTCAATGATAAGCGCCTGACGCATACGTTCCGCATGCTCCACATCTACGCAAAACACAATGGTCTTGCTAAACCTGTCAGTTTTCTTTAAAAATTCTGTTATCTTCTTTGCAATAACTTTGGTTCTTTCATCAAGCACAAGCGTCCTGTCAAAATCTTTGACATTGTATTCTCTATCCTCTATTTCATAGCCATTATCATCTAGTTTTCCCGCTTCTGGACGATAACCTTCAAGATCCTTGTCAAGACCTATGCGAATAACCTTATACGGAGCAAGAAACCCATCATTAATTCCCTGTTTCAGAGAATACTCATAGATAGCTTCTCCAAAATATGTTTGCGATGATGCTTCTTTTGTTTCCACAGGTGTAGCTGTCATACCTATCTGAGTAGCCCCTGAGAAATACTCTAATATTTTTCTCCAAGCTGATTCTTCCTTAGCCGAACCTCTATGACATTCATCTATTAGTATAAGGTCAAAAAATTCAGGTTTAAACTGCTTGAATGGTTCTGCACCTTCATCGCCAGCTAACTGTTGGTACAATGCCAAATATATTTCATAGGAACTATCAAGTTTTTTATTCTCGACTTTTGTCATTTTACCACCGAATGGCTTAAAATCACCTGATATTGTTTGGTCTACAAGAACATTTCTATCAGCAAGGAATAATATTTTCTTTTTAATACCTGCTTTCCATAGTCTATAGATAATCTGAAAAGCCATGAATGTTTTACCTGTTCCTGTAGCACAGACTAAGAGTATTCTGTCCCTGCCACTTGCTACCGCATTTACAGTTCTGTCAATAGCAACTCTTTGATAATAACGGGGTTTCTTATAATCTGGCACCCAGTAATACGGCTCAAGCAGAGCTTTCTCACCAGTTTTAGTTAAATTCATCTCACTTACATATCTGTGATACAGTTCATCTGGCGATGGGAACTCATTTAATGAAAGATTACGAATATCACCAGTTATTAAATCTTGTTCTACAAAACCGTCTCCATTAGATGCATACACAAACTTTACATCTAAAGTCTCTGCATACTCTATAGCCTGCTGAAGTCCAGCTCCTACTGAATGGCCATTATCTTTAGCTTCTATAATTGCCAAAGGAAAATTCGGTTTATAGAACAGCAGATAATCTGCACGTTTTCTTTTTCCACGAGAAGTTATATTACCTCTTAAGATAATACGTCCTGCTGTAAAAAAGTATTCATAGCGAATCTGTTTCTTTTCCCAACCGGATTGTTCTATAGCAGGAGTTATATATCTCACTTTTACATCTTCTTCTGAAAGGTCTCGTTTCCCCATATGTACTTCTCCTTCCTTTTTCCCACTTATC
Source organism: uncultured Bariatricus sp. (assembly GCA_934307065.1). GTDB lineage: Bacteria > Bacillota > Clostridia > Lachnospirales > Lachnospiraceae > Allocoprococcus. The sequence goes on from CAKRCD010000008.1 coordinate 34,841, forward strand.
TCATATATGATGTTCTATAATTTGGATTTATTGTACGTTTCTTATTATTGCAAATTTAAATATCTAAAAGTAATTGTATCACACATTCCCTTGTTTTTCATCTATAATGCAAATACAATGCAATAATCCTTGTAACGCACTTACATTTCAAATCTATTCATATGTTGTCTTTTCAGATTATCGACACATTGTATCGGCAATCTAAGGAAACACTTCACAAAATTTAAACTATTTAATCGAGAAAACTTTCCTGCATTTTAGGTTTAGAGCTAAAAGCCTATTACATTTCATCCGTTTTTCATAAAACGCCAAAAAGCCCTCTCATTCCCAACGAACGAAAGAGCTTTTCCAACAAATCCTTACTCCTTTTTGCTATATTCATCGTACCCATCTATCGTCAGTCTCTGATATGAAATTTTCAAGGATAAAAGAAAATAGCCGCCATTACCGCAAATAATGACGACTATCACAAATAGTTTTGAATTGTAAATGGGTAAGTCGCTAATAGCTTTCCCTCATCATCAATATAACTTATCAAGCAACCGTATTCAAGGCTTTTTCACCTCATAATTTGGTTTTGCGGAATACTATCAAAAATATAAGACATGACGTAGTTCGATTGAAAATTTCTTTCTCACTGTGTTATAATCCCTATCAGGGAAACCTAAGCCAGGCGGCTTGCCCTTCTTTTTGGAGGGACTAAAAACCTCCAATCGTAAAGAAAGGAGGGGATTGCGATGATTATTACATATTCTGATTTATTTCAGTTTTGTATTTTCGTTGTTTCCCTTGTTGGTCTCTGTTATGAGATTTTCAAGGGTAAAAGAAAATAGCCGCCACATCTCGAACATGTGACGGCGGCCTATTAAGGCAATGCTATCCATCGGGGTAAGCCGCTGACGGTTTCCCTTTGTTATCATTAATATAGCATATCGACTAACGGTATTCAAGATTTTTCCTATATTTTTTCAACTACTTACGAACCTCACTTCAAAATTGCTCCGCTTTTTCTCAATGTTCGTTTCACTCACCCAGTCTCAATCTCCTTCGATTTTCCGATTAAGACTATACACAAACACCCTTCGGACATCTTCATTTTTCGGAACACGAAAAACTCCGAATCCCTCAACAGACTAAAGTCCATAAAGAAAAGGTAGCTGCCGAAAATGGTAATTTCCCGATACACTAACAATCAATATCTTTGCCATAATCTATTATATCAAGTATATCTTCTGGCGGAATATCGTACTGTGTTTCACCAAGAAACTCAATGTTATATTCCTTTCTCTGAAAATACAGTCCAGCATAATATGATATAAAGCTAAATACAACATCATCTCTACGATAATCTGAAATACTTGAATAAGGAATTTTAAATTTTACCACAAAACTTTCGCCGCTATTTTTTAATAGACTATATAGTTCTTTGCACCTACCCTGCAATGCAACTTTAGCCATTTCTCCACCTATATTTTCACAATAAATGTTATAACCTGTATCTCCATCTTCTGTTTCCAGCATAGATAAATTAGAATAAAAACACAAATGTGGTTCACAATCTACATCCAAATATCTTTCTTTGTAAGCGTTCTGTAAATAATTAAGAGCTACGTCTATTTTTTCTTTAGATACTCTTAATCTCTTAAATACTTCTATAATATTAGAACTATATTTGCTCCATTCATTCGTACTTAACCCATATTCATTAACTCTATCTTTTAAAATCATCTTAGTAGAATGATAACATACTATTTCATATTTTTCTAAAACATCTGTTAATTCGGAATACAACCGCATGTTTTGTGGGTATCTGTAAAATTTTCCGATAATAGTTAGCATTACATTTTCATCAGATGAATGGATATCCTTTAACCTATCAACAACCTCCTCAGGCAATGCAGAAAATGACTGGTATATTTTATTCTTTATCTCTACTGGTATCGTACTAACATCAGATACATCTATCAGCATATAATCACATCCTTAAAAGAAATTACTCAAATTTATCCACTTTGAAAATAGCCGCCACATCTCGAACATGTAACGGCATCCCTTTGGGATAAAGTTTCAATTCGAGGGTAAGCCGCTGATAGCTTTCCCTCATCATCAATATAACTTATCAAACAACTGTATTCAAGGCTTTTTCACCTCAAAATTTGGTTTTGCGTAATACTGCCAAAAATAAACATCATGGCGTAGTTCGATTGAAATTTTCTTTCTTGCCATGTTATAATCCCTATCTGGGAAGCCTAAGCCAGGCGGCTTACCCTTCTTTTTGGAGGGACTAAAAACCCTCCAATCGTAAAGAAAGGAGGGGATTGCGATGATTATTACATACTCCGATTTATTCCAGTTTTGTATTTTCGTTGTTTCCCTTGTTGGTCTCTGTTACGAGATTTTCAAGGGTAAAAAATAGCCGCCACATCTCGCGAATGTGACGGCATCCCTTTTGGGATAAAGTTTCAATTCGAAGGTAAGCCGCTGACGGTTTCCCTTTGTTATCTTTAATATAGCATATCGACTGACGGCATTCAAGATTTTTCCAATATTTTTTCAACTACGCACGAACGCTCACCGCGAAAATACTTCGTATTTCCTCGATGTTCGTTTGACTCACATGAAATATAAAAAGACCACTCTACCCGCCCGTTCACCTCGAAACTGCTTCGCACTTTCTCGGTGTTCGTTTGACTCACATAGCCTCGATAACACCGTGAAAACATCTGCTTCGCAGATGCACGAAGCTTCGCTTCTGCAAAAAGGAAGATACCCTTGCTTATCCAATTAACACCTTACGCACGAACGCTCACCTCGAAAATACTTCGCATTTCCTCGGTGTTCGTTTGACTCACATGAAATATAAAAAGACCACTCTACCCTGCAAGCAGTGTATTGTGGTCTTTATTATATTTCGCGTTCGTGCTATTCGTTCATGTTTGCGAGTTTGGCGGCCTGGTCAGCTGCAATCAGGCTGTCAATGATTTCATCTAAATCACCATTCATTATCTGGTCAAGGCGATGAAGGGTAAGTTTGATTCTGTGGTCTGTCACACGTCCCTGTGGGAAGTTGTAAGTACGAATCTTTTCGGAACGGTCACCTGTTCCAATCTGGCTTCTTCTTGCTTCTGCTTCGGCTGACTGTTTCTTTTCTAATTCGATTTCATACAGTTTGGAACGGAGCAGACGGAATGCTTTTTCTTTGTTCTGAAGCTGTGATTTTTCTGTCTGGCTATAAATAACGATTCCGGTAGGGTAATGTGTTAAACGTACTGCGGAGTCTGTAGTATTGACACACTGTCCACCGTTTCCGGATGCACGCATGACATCGATACGGATATCTTTTTCATCAATGACTACATCTACTTCTTCTGCTTCCGGCATTACTGCTACGGTAATGGTTGAAGTATGGATACGTCCGCCGCTTTCTGTTTCCGGCACACGCTGTACACGGTGTACGCCACTCTCGTATTTCATACGGGAATAAGCGCCCTGTCCGGTAATCATGAATACAACTTCTTTGAAACCACCGATTCCATTTTCACTGATGGAAATAATTTCTGTTTTCCAACGTCTGCTGTCTGCATAATGTACATACATACGATAGATTTCTGCTGCGAACAGTGCAGCTTCATCTCCGCCTGCACCTGCACGGATTTCTACCATAACGTTCTTATCATCGTTCGGGTCTTTTGGAAGAAGTAAAATCTTCAGTTCCTGTTCCAGTTCCTCCACACGCTTCTTGGAATCATTCAGTTCTTCTTTTGCAAGCTCCTTCAATTCTTCGTCGGATTCTTCTTCCAACATAGCAAGGCTGTCTTCAATATTCTGCTTGCAGCTTTTATATTCTTTATATGCTTCAACGATTGGTGTTAAATCATTCTGTTCTTTCATCAGTTTGCGAAAACGGCTCTGGTCATTCACAACATCTGGTTCCTGCAATTCGCCCATGATTTCTTCGAAACGGATGAGCAAATCTTCTAACTTGTCAAACATCTTTCTTCCTCCTCGTTCTTATCTCTACTTATTGTACACACCACAAACTACCCGGTCAAGTCCTGCCAAATCCTTTTCTGTGCGGATTTGTGTAAATCCTGCCTGCATCAGCAGCTGTTCTACCGCTTCGCTCTGGTCGTACCCGATTTCCATATATAACCATCCACCCTGTTTTAAATAGCAGGGACTTTCTTTTGCCAGAATCCGGTAAAAATACAGTCCGTCCTCCTTACCATCCAGTGCAGCAAAGGGGTCATGAAGACGAACTTCTTCTTCCAGTTCTTTTATCACTTTTGTCGGAATATAAGGTGGATTTGACACAATCATATCAAATCTTCCTTCTATATTCGCAAACATATTCGTTTGAGTAAAATCAATCCCAGCATCCAGTATCTGTGCATTTTTTCTTGCAGTCTCAAGTGCTTTTTCCGAAATGTCTGCTCCCTGACAGCTGATTTCCGGACTACGTTTTTTCAGACTAATGGCAATGCATCCGGAACCGGTACACATATCCAGCACTTGTTTCTGGTCTACGTTCATACTTTTTAGTTGTTTTTCCGCTTCCAGTACAAGTAGTTCTGTGTCCTGTCTCGGTATCAGCACATGTTCATTTACCTGGAACTCCAGTCCCATAAATTCCTGAACCCCGGTCAGATGCTGAAGAGGTATCCGCTTTTTTCGCTGTTCTATCAGTGCAAAATACTGTTCTTCCTCTGTTTTGGGCATTTCTTTATTACCATCTACAAAGAAACGGGTTCTGTTCATGCCTGTTACAAATTCCAGTAGGAGCCATGCATCCACCGCAGCATCTTCTATGTGGCATTCTTCCAACAGTGTTTTGCCTTTTTGATTTGCTTCCTGATATGTCACTGCTATTCTCCGTCCTGATAATGAAAGTTTTCTTTTAAATATGCTTTCCAGTCAAATACTGCCTCCACAGACTGAATTCCAACTTCAATCATGGAATCATCCGGTTCTTTTGTTGTCAGTCTCTGAAGCATCAGCCCCGGTTTGCTGAGTATATTTACAATCGGATTCTCACTGCGTCCTGCCCATTTAATCAGTTCATAGGAAATTCCGGCAATTACCGGAAGCAGTGCAATACGCACCAATACACGCATGAGTACGGATTCAACACGTACAAAGAACAGCAATACAATCCCTACAATCATAACAAACAGCATAAAGCTGGTGCCACAACGTTTATGCTCTTTTGAACTTTTACGCACGTTTTCGACAGTAAGTGGAAGCCCACTTTCAATACAGTTGATACACTTATGTTCTGCGCCATGATACTGATACAGCCGCTTAATATCTTTCATCAGGGAAATGCCGGCAACATAAGCCACAAAAATTGCAATTCGGATGATTCCTTCAAAAATAAGGCGCATTGTATAAGAAGGCACCCACTTTTTCAACAGTCCCGATAAGAAATACGGAAGAATCATAAAAATGCCGATTGCCATTGCAAAGGATAATACCATTGTTCCTGCCATCATCAGGTCTTCCTGCTTCTTTGCTTTCTTTGCATCTTCTTCTGTCTTTATTTCTTCCGCTTCTTCATCCTCAAAAAAGCTGGCTGACCATGTCAGCGTTGACATTCCGAGAATCATGGAATCAATAAAATTAAACACACCCCTGATAAATGGAATCTGTGTCAGTTTCTTCCAGTTTCCAGTAATACTTCGATAAATATCTTTTTTTACTTCTATTTCACCGTCAGGCTTTCTTACTGCCACTGCATAGGTATCCTTATTTTTCATCATGACACCTTCTAAGACCGCCTGACCTCCAATATTCGAAGATTTCATATATCCTCCTAATTGCCGTATGCTTTACAACAAAAAATAGGCTGAGTTCCTATGAGCCCAGCCTGATGAATTCCGCAATTATTGAATTCCGTATTTCTTGTTAAACTTGTCAACACGTCCACGAGCCTGAGTAGCTTTCTGCTGTCCTGTGTAGAATGGATGACACTTTGAACAGATTTCTACGTGAATAGATTCGTTTGTTGAACCTGTTACAAATGTATTTCCACAGTTGCATGTTACAGTTGCCTGATAATATGTTGGATGGATTCCTTCTTTCATGATTTTCACCTCTTCTTAGTTTATTCGTTTTACGCGTTTTCACGCGGCTAATGTCTTTAAACAGCTTTGTTATTATATCACGGATACGATACTAATGCAAGTTCAATTCTAAATAAATTTCATTTTTTTTGCCATTTGAACGAACTCGTCATTATTCTTCGTTCTGTCAAACATATTCAAGATATTGTCTACAGCCTCGTCTGATTTCATGCCATTTAGTGCCCGACGCATAATATCAACTGCTTCCTGTTCGTCTTTTGTCAGAAGTAAATCATCTCTTCTTGTACCGGATTTCGGAATATCGATGGCAGGGAAAATACGTTTTTCTGACAACTTTCTATCAAGAACCAGTTCCATGTTACCGGTTCCTTTAAATTCTTCGTAAATAACATCATCCATCTTACTTCCCGTATCTACAAGGGCTGTTGCAAGAATGGTAAGGCTTCCGCCTTCTCTCATATTACGTGCTGCTCCAAAGAATCGTTTCGGCATATGGAGTGCTGCCGGGTCAAGACCACCGGAAAGAGTTCTTCCGCTTGGCGGTACAACCAGGTTATAAGCTCTTGCAAGTCTGGTAATACTGTCTAACAGAATTACCACATCTTTCTTATGCTCAACCAGACGTTTTGCACGTTCAATGACCATCTCTGACACACGTTTGTGATGCTCCGGCAACTCATCAAACGTAGAATAAATAACTTCTACATTATCTCCTTCAATTGCTTCCTTAATATCAGTCACTTCTTCCGGACGTTCATCAATCAGTAGAATCAAAAGATGCATTTCCGGATTATTTTTACGGATAGAAAGTGCCACTTCTTTTAAAAGGGTTGTCTTACCTGCTTTCGGTGGTGAAACAATCATACCACGCTGTCCTTTTCCGATTGGAGAAAGCAAATCCATTACCCGCATGGCCGTGCTCGCTCCACGAGACTCCAGACGAAGTCTTTCATTTGGGAAGATTGGTGTCAAATCTTCGAAACTTGTACGCTTTGCTGCTTCTGCTGGCTGAATACCATTTATTTTTGTTAAATAAAGTAACGCACTGAATTTTTCGGTCTGTGTTTTTACTCTGGTATTTCCGGTAAGAATATCTCCTGTCTTCAATCCAAAGCGGCGAATCTGGGATGGCGATACATAAACATCTTCATCTCCCGGAAGATAATTCTTAGAACGGATAAATCCGTAGCCATCCGGCATAACCTCCAGAATCCCAGTAACCGAAATTCCACTGTCAAGTTGTTCGATATCCGCCATTCCTGCTTTTTCACTCTTTACTTCTTCTTTTGCTTCTTTTGCACTGACTCTTTCATCTTCTTTTAACATTTCTTCTATTAATTCTAATTTTTTCAGAGTCGAAATTCCCTTAAGTCCACGGGCTTTCGCCAATTCTTTCAAGGTTACAAGGGGTAACGACTCATACTTTTCCCGATTCATATCACTGCTCATATTATCCTCCTTACATTCTCTACCGTCATTCTAAATCAATTATCTCAACTTCGCTTCTACGGTCTGATTCTGATCATAAAATTTACTAAATTAAATTTGAAATTGGATTTCTCTGGGATTTTCGTCTGAAACGACACACAAATTAGATATAACTGAGTATACTACATTTGGAATTAAAAGAAAAGCATTAATTTTATTTGATTTACTTTTCTAAGAATGTTATCATAAATGTATCATCGAAAACTCGCTAAGGGAGGATATGAAAATGTCGATTTATGAAACTGCATTAAAAATGCATGAAGAATGGAATGGTAAATTAGATGTAGTTGCCAAAGCTAAGGTAAATTCACGCGAGGACCTTGCAATTGCATATACACCGGGAGTTGCAGAACCTTGTAAGGTGATTGCCAAGGATAGGGATGCTGCTTACAAATACACAATTAAGTCAAACACCATCGCAGTTGTCTCAGACGGAAGTGCCGTACTTGGTCTTGGAAATATCGGGCCATATGCTGCCATGCCTGTTATGGAAGGAAAAGCTGTCCTTTTCAAAGAATTTGGTGGTGTCAATGCAGTGCCAATCTGTCTCGACACTCAGGATACAGAAGAAATCATTAAAACGATTGTAAATATTGCCCCTGGTTTCGGCGGTATCAATCTGGAAGATATTTCCGCACCACGCTGTTTTGAAATCGAAACCCGTTTAAAAGAACTGCTGAATATCCCTGTTTTCCATGACGACCAGCACGGAACAGCTATCATCGTTCTTGCAGGAATCATCAACGCATTAAAAGTTGTCGGAAAGAAAAAGGAAGACTGTAAAGTTGTTGTAAACGGTGCAGGAAGTGCCGGAATTGCTATCACAAAGCTGTTACTCAATTACGGTTTTCTTCATGTTACCATGTGTGATATCCGTGGAATCATTTCTCCGGAATATGAAAATCTGAACTGGATGCAGAAAGAAATGACAAAAGTTACCAACTTAGAAGGCGCAACCGGAACACTTGCCGATGCCCTCAAAGGTGCTGACATCTTCGTAGGAGTATCTGCCCCTAATATCGTGACAAAAGAAATGGTTGCATCCATGAATAAAGATGCTATTCTCTTTGCCATGGCAAATCCAGTCCCTGAAATTATGCCAGACCTTGCAAAGGAAGCCGGTGCAAAAGTAATTGGAACAGGACGTTCTGATTTTCCAAATCAGGTAAATAACGTACTTGTTTTCCCTGGTATATTCAAAGGTGCTTTAGAGGGACGCGCTCCACAAATTACAGAAGAAATGAAGCTCGCTGCTGCTACTGCAATTGCAGGACTTGTCTCTGATGAAGAATTAAACGAAGATTTCATTCTTCCGGAAGCATTTGACCCTCGTGTAACCCAGGTTGTAAGTGAAGCGGTAAAGGCATTAATTTAAGATGCACTACATACAATCAAAAAAAGATGACAGTTCGTCTCTCACTCCCGTGCGTTGGGGTGAGAGACGCTATTATGCGCTGGATTATTATTTAAAAGAGACCTACCATGAAAAAATGTACAAACTATCTTTAAACGGTGGTTGTACCTGTCCAAACCGCGATGGTACCTGCGGAACAAAGGGATGCATTTTCTGCAGTGAAGGCGGCTCCGGAGACTTTGCACCGGAAGCCGGTCTTTCTATCAAAGAACAACTCGCAGCCGGAAAAGGACAGGTAAGCCAGAAATATCATGGTAACAGTTACATTGCGTATTTTCAGGCATTTACCAACACTTATGCTCCTGTTTCTCATTTAAGGGCAATGTTTACCGAAGCAATCGCTGACCCGGAGGTGAAAATTCTTTCCATTGCCACACGACCAGATTGCCTAAGCCCGGAAGTTCTGGCTTTACTTGCGGAACTCAATCAGCAGAAACCAGTCTGGATAGAACTTGGACTTCAGACCATTCATGAAACTACTGCCCGTTTTATCCGTCGTGGATACGAATTATCTGTTTTCGAAGAAGCAGTCCGGCAACTTCGGGAAATCAATATTACGGTCATCGTTCATGTCATTCTCTTTCTTCCCGGGGAATCGGAAGCTGATATGTTAAAAACCATCACCTATTTAAATACAATGCCTGTTCAGGGAATAAAACTGCAGCTGCTTCATATATTAGAAAATACCGATTTAGCTGATGTTTACCGAAAAACACCATTTCCTGTTCCTAATATGGAAACTTATTTTAGAGTACTCGGCAAATGTATCTGCCATTTACGTCCTGATATTGTGATTCACAGGCTCACAGGAGATGGTCCAAAATCTTTGCTGATTGCACCGCTTTGGACCGGAAACAAACGTCTTGTCCTAAATGCTCTCCGGAAATATTTTTGCGAAGAAAATATCTGGCAAGGCAAAAAGTATATAACATCTTAAGGGGGAATTTTCATGTCAGAAACTTTTACGCTATATAAACTCATTGTGTTATACATGTTGTCAAAGGTGGATTTTCCACTTACCAATGCCCAGATATCCGAATTTATTTTGGACAAAGGCTATACAACCTTTTTCAAGTTACAGCAAGCCCTTTCGGAGCTGAAGGATGCCGAATTGATTCGGGAGGAAACGGTGCATAACCGCACCCTATATCATTTGACCGATGATGGGGAAGAATCGATTTTTTATTTTAAAAATAAGATTTCCAAGCCGATTCAAGATGACATCGACCAGTTTCTCAAAGAAAAGAAATATGATTTAAAAAATGAAACTGCTGTAAAAGCAGATTACTACAAGAATACAGCCGGAGAGTTTTCTGTAAGATGTCAAGTAACTGAGCAGCAGGAACCGCTCATTGACCTGACTCTCTCTGTTCCTACTGAAGCCGAAGCTGAAAAAATTGCAGCCAACTGGCAGAAAAAAAATCAAAATGTCTATGCATGGCTCATGGCACAATTGCTGGAGTAATCAGCATTCGTTTTAACCAAAAAAATATTCCGTAAAGACTGACCTTACTCAGTTCTTTACGGAATATTTTACTTTTATACATGATTGATAATCATTTTATTCTTCGGCCGAGTCAGTTGCAACTTCTTTCAAGCTTGTAATAAGTCCTGCCATTCCCTGAATCTCAGATGGAATAATAATCTTCGTTGCTTTTCCATCAGCGGCTTTTTCAAATGCTTCCAGACTTCTCAGCTTAAGCACCGCTTCATCTGCTCCTGCTTCGCGGATATAACGGATACCATCTGCCTGTGCCTGCTGCACTTTGAGAATTGCTTCTGCTTCACCTTCTGCTTCTTTGATACGTTTTTCTTTTTCCGCCTCTGCCTGAAGAATTGCAGCCTGCTTTTCTGCTTCTGCCTTCAGGATCACGGATTCTTTCTCACCTTCTGCAACAAGGACTGTTGATTTCTTTTCACCTTCTGCACGGAGAATCGCTTCACGTCTTTCACGTTCCGCTTTCATCTGTTTTTCCATGGCATCCTGAATAGCTGCCGGTGGGATGATGTTCTTAAGTTCCACACGATTTACCTTGATTCCCCAAGGATCCGTAGCCACATCAAGTGAGGCTCTCATTTTCGTGTTAATAGTTTCTCTTGAAGTCAGTGTCTGATCTAATTCCAAATCACCAATGATATTACGAAGCGTAGTCGCTGTCAGATTCTCAATTGCCATAATTGGATTTGCAACGCCGTAGCAGAACAGCTTCGGGTCTGTAATCTGATAAAATACAACCGTATCAATCTGCATGGTTACATTATCTTTGGTAATTACCGGCTGCGGTGCGAAATCTACAACCTGTTCTTTCAAATCTACTCTTCTTGCCACACGTTCAATGATTGGCAATTTTACATGAAGACCTACGCCCCATGTAGCCTGATATGCGCCAAGTCTTTCCACTACCAGTGCTTTTGCCTGTGGCACGACTTTAATGCACGACATTAAAATCAACAATACGATAATCAACAGAATGATTATAATAATTTTTCCCATGATTATACCTCACTTTCCTTTTCCACAATGAGCTTTACGCCTTCTACGCTTACCACCTTCACCAGTTCTCCTACTTCATAAGTAATCTCATCCGATTCCGAGCGCACGGTCCATTCCTGTCCGTCAACACAGGCTCTTCCGGTCTGTGAAAGATTATCTACCCGTTCCTCAACCCGGACAACCTTGCCAATTACACTTTCATAATTGGTCTTTTCTGTCCTGGAATTGAGCATCCGAATGGCGAACGGTCGCGTAAAGTAAAGAAGCAGTGCAGTTACAACAAAAAATGCTGCCATTTGCCAGATAAGTGATACATGCATAATGTTCAAAATCAACGCAACAAGTGCTCCACCGGCTGCCCAGATACAGGTCAGTCCTACGGTTGCGATTTCAATCAAAAGCAGGACAATCACTAAAGCCAGCCATGTAAACATTATGTAAGTTTCGTTCATAGCCATACCTCCACCTTCTTTCTCTTTCCCTCATGGTAGCATATTTTCTGACAACAAGCAACTAAATCCATCGTTACTTTGTCTACAATTTTTCCCACTACTCTTTCAGCCATTTCATATGCTCCTGAATCTTCTTTTCATAACCGTTATCACTGGCCTGATAAAATACTTCATCTACAATTTCATCCGGAAGATACTGCTGCTTCGCATAATGTTTCGGATAATCATGCGCATACCGGTAACCGATTCCGTGCCCCAGTTTTGCAGACCCCTTATAATGGGAATCCTGTAAATGAACCGGCACAGTCGTCTTCGTCCGTTTCACATTGTCCATGGCAGCAAAGATGGCATTGCAGGCCGAATTGCTCTTTGGCGCAGTTGCCACATAAAGCACTGCCTGGGACAGAATAATCTGCGCCTCTGGCATTCCTACCCGTTCTACCGCCTGGGCCGCACTTACTGCAACGGTTAATGCCATAGGGTCTGCATTTCCCACATCTTCCGCTGCACATATCATAATTCTGCGGGCGATAAACTTGATATCCTCCCCGGCATACAGCATTTTTGCCAGATAATAGACTGCTGCATCTGGGTCAGAGCCTCGCATACTCTTGATAAATGCCGAAATCGTATCGTAATGATTATCCCCTGTTTTATCATATCTTACGACTCGCTTCTGAATACATTCGGAAGCCACATCAAGAGTAATGTGAATGAGACCATCTTCACTTCTCTCTGTAGTCAGTATACCAAGTTCGATGGCATTTAATGCAGAGCGGGCATCTCCGCCTGCAATGTCTGCAAGAAATTCCAGTGCCTCGTCCGTAATTTCCGCATGGAAGCTTCCCATGCCCTTCTTCTCGTCATGAACTGCCCGCAACAGTAAGGTCTTAATATCCTCTTTTGATAAAGGACGGAGTTCAAATACACTGGAGCGGGAAAGCAACGCTCCATTTACCTCAAAATATGGATTTTCTGTGGTGGCTCCGATTAAAATAATGGTTCCGTCTTCCACAAAAGGAAGTAAATAATCCTGCTGTCCTTTATTAAACCGGTGAATCTCATCCACAAAAAGGATGCTCTTCTTCTGATACATTCCGGCAAGCTGCTTTGCTTTATTTACCACATCCTCCATATCTTTTTTTCCGGCCACGGTTGCATTAATCTGGGTAAACTCTGCACTGGTGGTATTTGCAATGACTTTCGCCAGTGTAGTCTTTCCGGTTCCCGGAGGGCCATAGAAAATGAGAGAACTCAATTTGTCCGCCTTAATCGCACGATAAAGTAATTTATCTTTTCCGATAATATGCTGCTGTCCCACTACCTCATCTAAAGTAGTCGGGCGCATGCGGGAAGCCAGAGGGGATTCTTTCTCCTTTTTTGTCTCACGCATATAATCAAACAAATCCATATGACTCTTCCTTTCTCACGCTCTTAATATTCATCCAAAAAGCTGTGCCGTTCCCCATCCTTTTTATATCCGATTATGGTACTTAAATTTACATTTTCCGCACTTTTGAAAATGTTGTTCTCCACAAATGGGTTAGTTTCCTTCAGTTTTGCTATCAGCTTTTTCGTCTCCAGACGTTTTGAAGAAGTTGTGCCATCTTCATGACAGGTACTGCAGGTTTCTGTAAAATGACAGGCACACTGCAGGAAATGAAGTTCGTTATAGTCCCTCCATCTGCAGATATCCGACTCACGCACCAGATACATCGGTCTGATAAGCTCCATTCCCTCAAAATTGGTGCTGTGCAGCTTTGGCATCATGGTTTGGAACTGTCCACTGTGAAGCATTCCCATAAGAATCGTCTCAATCACATCATCATAATGATGTCCAAGAGCAATCTTATTACAGCCAAGTTCTTTTGCCTTGCTGTACAGATAGCCCCGGCGCATTCTTGCGCACAGGTAACACGGATTTTTTCCCACATTATCTACGGTATCAAATATGGTACTCTCGAAGATGGTAATCGGGATTCCAAGCATTTCCGCGTTCTTCTCAATAAGCATTCGGTTCTCTTTGCTGTATCCGGGGTCCATTACCAGAAAGGTCAGCTCAAAATCCACTTGTCTGTGTCTCTTGATTTCCTGAAAAAGCTTTGCCATCAGCATAGAATCTTTCCCACCGGAAATACAGACCGCAATATGGTCTCCTTCCTGTATCAACTGATACGTTTTGCATGCTTTTGCAAACGGAGCAAAAATCTGCTTGTGAAATTTTTTCCGGATACTCCTCTCTGCCTTTTCCTGCCTGCTCACTTCGTCTTTCTCCACATTTTCCTTGTTATCTTCCTGATTTTCAGAAAACAAAGACATCAGATAGGCATGATAACCGCCTTTCAGGCTATAGCACGACCTTCCACTTTCTTCGACCACTTCTGCTGTTTCTTCAGAACGTTCTCCCTTCTGGCAATACAACACCAGCATCTTGTCTTCTTCTATATTTTCCAGAGCCGACTCCGGATTTTCCTCCAACTCCTTTGCTGCAATGTGAACAGCCCCCGGAATGATTCCATAGAGTACACTTCCTTCGTCACGGATATCCACCAGCACGTAAGAATCCTTCGGCATTTTTTTCAACTGTGCTACTTCTATTTCTTTCATCTTATTCCACCTGCTTCTACATTCTGTTCCAATCTACTGTACTCCGGTAAGTTCTCTTACCACATAACCTGCAAGTAAAAGTCCTGCTACCGGTGGAACAAAGGATATACTTCCCGGAATGCATCTGCGCATGCCCGGGTCTTCCCCTGTACTCTTCCCAGACACATCCACCGGCTGTTCTTTGGAATACAGCACTGTTAATTTTTTAATTCCGCGGTTCTTCAGTTCCTTCCGCATGACTTTGCAGAGCGGACACACACTGGTTTTGGAAATATCTGTGATTTCAAATAGTTCTGCATGCAGTTTGTTTCCCGTTCCCATGCTGCTGATAAGCGGAATCCCATACTCAGCCGCCTTTTCAACCAGTGCAAGCTTCGCAGTCACTGTATCGATGGCATCAATGATATAATCCGGCTTTTCTGCCAAAATATCATCCAAATTGTCTCTTCCGATAAACCGCTCATAGGTCACAACTTTTGTCTCCGGACAGATATCAGCAATCCGCTGCTTCATTACTTCTGTTTTGTATCTTCCTATGGTACTGTGATAAGCAATGGACTGACGGTTGATGTTCGTCATGGAAACCGTATCGTTATCAATTAACACCAGGTTTCCCACACCGCATCTTGCAAGTGCATCGATACAGTGTGAACCAACGCCTCCCACTCCAAATACCATCACTTTGGCATTTTTCAACGTTGCTATACCCTCTACTCCCAGCAGTAATTCTGTTCTGGAAAACTCATTTACCATGTTTTATTTTCCCTGCCTTTTCCTAGTCTTTTTCTCTTTTCCCGGTTTTCGAATACTGTATCCGAAATTTCCAAGCAGTTTACCGAGACTGTAGTATTCCCCATGTACATAGCTGATAAGTTCCGTCTTTTCCAGTGCAAATCGGTTCTTTTCATCCAAGTACTTTTCATCTACATGAACAGCCACCACTTCCGCTAAAAACATATGATGAGAACCAAGCTCTTCTTTCTTCACTACCTTACATTCAATATTTACCGGACTTTCTTTAATCATCGGTGCTTCTACCATCTCGGCTGTTTCCGGTGTCAGATGCATTTCTTTAAATTTATCCACCTCACGCCCCGATTTTACACCACAGTAGTCCGTGGCATAGACCAGGTCTTCTGTGGTCAGGTTAATGACAAATTCCCCTGTTTCTTCTATCATGTGGTAAGAATGCCTCTCCGGTCTTACAGAAATATAAACCATAGGTGGATTGGTACACACAGTCCCCGTCCACGCTACGGTAATAATATTTGATTTTCCCTCTTTATCTGCCACGCTAACCATGACTGCCGGCAGAGGATAAAGCATATTTCCCGGTTTCCAGGTCTGTTTCCCCATATTCTTTTCTCCTCTCCTTAGTTCTGCTGTAATGCGCTTGCCAGAGTCGGCAACATCTGCTTCTTTCGTGATACTACACCTTTCAAGTAAATCTTTTCTGTGTCATCCGGTAAATCAAAAGCATCCAATACAAGTTTCTTTGCGCCATTTCCACAACAAAGTAATTCTGTTGATTCTTCTAATATGTTTGTCAGCATAATAAATAACATATCCAGTCTCTGTGACTGTCTTGCCGTGTCCAGATATTCTTCCAGTCTTTCCTTAATTGTCTGCATCTCATCCTTGCTAAGGAAAGTGAGCTGTCCAACGCCAAACATGGTATCCTTAATATTAAATACTTTAAAATCCTGAAAACAGATTTCTTCGGTAGTCTTTCCGCGCAGGTTGCTTCCTTCCTGGAACATATGTGTTGCATGCTCTTCCACTTCAATTCCTGCAATTTTGGCCATGGCACGGGCTGCCAGTTCATCTGTCTGTGTGCAGGTTGGCGAACGGAACAAAAGAGTATCTGAAAGAATGGCAGAACATAAAAGTCCTGCAATTTTTGCATCCATTTCCATATGACGTTCCTGATACATCTGGTAAATAATCGTAGCGGTACATCCCACCGGCTGATTACGGAAATATACCGGTCCTACCGTCTCCAGATTTCCGATTCTGTGATGATCAATGATTTCCAGAATTTCTGCATCCTCAATTCCGTCTACTGCCTGCGATTTTTCATTGTGATCTACCAGTACAAGCTGGATTTTATGCATGGTCATCAAACGTCGTCTGGAAATAAATCCCTCAAAATCTCCCTGTTTATTTAACACCGGGAAATCACGATACTTATTCTTTGACATCACTTCTTTGACATCTTCCACATACTCATTCGGGCGAAATACTACCAGTTTGTCTTTCTCTGTCATAAAATAACGAACCGGAATGCTCTGATTAATCAGCCGTGCTACACTGAACACACCATGTCTGGTCTGGATAATCGTAATTTCCTTCTCCTTTGCCAGCTTTATGATTTCTTCGTCTATGGCTTCTTCCTGGCATATTACCATACAGGAAGCATTGCGCTTTACGGCACACATCTGCAGCTTACGTTGATTTCCCAGAATAACCAGGTCATCCTGTTCTATGACTTTCTCCATATGCTCTTCATCAGAAGCAGCCACAACTACTTTTCCATTCAGGAAATAGCTGTGTTCATTTCCCGAAATTAATTTTCCTTCTAAAACTTCCACAATTGTTTTGTACCTGGTTCTTGCCATGGAAAGTGCATGACTGTCATATACATTCATATAAGACTCTGCAATATCCCCACTGGTAATAACACCTTCCAACCGGTTGTTTCTTGTAACAGGCAGAGTTGCAATATTTTCTTCTTTCATACGCTCCCATGCACACTTAATGGAAATATGACCACTGACCCCTTCTGTTCTCCGTATATCCAAATCACGTACCTGATGATGTACGTTTTCCAGAAGCTTTGGTTCTTTCACTCCAAAGTAATCCAATACATATGCAGTCTCACCATTCAGCTCTCCTGCTCTTCTCGGTTCATAATTCAGTCCAGTCAGTTTGGATTTAAAATCCGCATAAGCAATGGCAGAACAAACAGAATCCGTATCCGGGTTCTTATGCCCTACCACATATATTTTCTTATTTTCACTCATTATCTATCAACCTCACATTTCTTTTTCTATTCTATGTAATATGTGACTGTCTTTTCATTATAAAATATTACCATCTAAGTAGCATACCATTTTTTTCTCAAATCGTCATCTTTTTCTTTTCCATTTTTCTATTTTTTATGATATACTTAGCCATAGAGATTACAAATATATCACAGAGGTACGTATTATGGAAAATGAAACAGTAATGGAAAACACAGAAACAATGGCAGATTACGAAGCACACTTTGATGATGCCAACCCGTGGAACTTAATTGCCAAATATCAGGAAGAAGGCACAGTTCTGCATCTTACAATTAATGGGATTGTAAATGGCGGTGTAATTGCAATGGTCGAAGGCATTCGCGGATTCATTCCGGCTTCCAGACTTTCTCTTTCTTATATCGAGGATTTAGAATCTTACCTGTCAAAGGAAATAGATGTGAAAGTCATTGATGTCGACCAGGAGAATAACCGTCTTGTCTTATCCGCAAGAGAGATTTTGAAAGAAAAAGAACGTGAGGAAAAAAATGCACTCCTTGCTTCCATGACAGTCGGAAGCGTATGGAAAGGTACCGTGGAATCCCTTCAGAGCTACGGTGCATTCATCCGTCTGGAAAATGGGCTTTCCGGCCTTGTCCACATCTCGCAGATTAGCACACAGCGAATCAAATCAGCAGACCAGGTGCTGCATGTTGGAGATGAAGTAGATGTAAAAGTTATCGGAATCAAAGACGGAAAAATCAGTCTCAGCATCAAAGCACTTATGGAAGAAGCAGAGAAAGCCTCTGAAGAACCAGAAGAAAAAATCGAAATTCCGAAAGCAGAAGCCATCGGAACCAATCTCGGCGATTTATTCAAGAACATTCAGTTGTAAAACAAACTATTGAACCGCATATTTATGGGTTCCTGTTCTTATGAGCAGGAACCCTTTTTCTATGCAGCGATAAGACAAATCCTACTACTGCTTTTCTATATTTCGTCCAAATCCTTCATCCACACTTCCACACACGCATCGCTCGGCATTCGCCAGTCTCCTCTTGGTGAAAGTGCAACCGTTCCAATCTTTGGTCCATCCGGCAGACAGGAACGCTTAAACTGCTGGGAAAAGAATCTTCTGTAAAAAATACGCAGCCATTTTAATAATGTCTCATCATCATATTTCTCCCAGAATGTCATACGGGCAATCCGGTAAATTTTAGACGGCTCATATCCAAAACGAAGCATATAATATAGGAAGAAATCATGCAGTTCATACGGACCAACTAAATCCTCAGTCTTCTGTACAATTTCCCCATCTTCCGGTGGCAGAAGTTCCGGACTGACCGGAGTTGCAAGCACATCTTCGAGCACCTTCTGAAGCTCTTCTTTTCCACAAGTATCTGCATAGTATGCAACCAGATGCTTTACCAATGTCTTTGGCACCGAAGCATTTACTCCATACATGGACATATGGTCTCCATTATAGGTCGCCCATCCCAGTGCAAGCTCTGACATATCGCCTGTACCAATTACCAGTCCACCTTCCTTATTGGCAATATCCATAAGAACTTGCGTGCGCTCTCTTGCCTGTGCATTTTCGTAAGTCACATCATGAATCCTTTCATCCTGTCCGATATCATAGAAATGCTGACGCACCGCCTCACGGATTGGAACCTCCATCAGGGTAGTTCCCAGTTTTTTTGCCATATCACATGCATTCTGATAAGTTCGGTCGGTCGTACCAAAACATGGCATAGTCACTGCAATAATTTCTTCCCGCTTCTTCCCAATGATATCAAACGCCTTTGCTGTAACAAGCAGGGCAAGGGCAGAATCCAGACCTCCTGAAATTCCCACAACGGCTGTGTTCGCATTCGTGTGAATCAGACGTTTCTTCAATCCCATGGCCTGAAGCATCAGAATTTCTTCACAACGCTTCTCACGTTCTTTTGTATTCGATGGCACAAACGGAGTTTCCGAAAACCTCCGGCTTATCATGGTCTGTTCCACACGAAGCTTAAAAGATATCTTCGGCAGACTACGTTCTTCCATAGTCTGGAAGGTAGTGTTTTTTCTTCTCTCACTTAAAAGTCTGTGTACATCAATTTCGCTGTAAATCGTCTCATTCTTAAAACGCTCTGCCTCTTTCAGAATTGTGCCGTTTTCAGCGATAATATTATGACCGCCAAATACTAAATCTGTTGTAGATTCTCCGTCCCCTGCATTTGCATATATATAACCTGCGATTAATCTTGCAGACTGTCCACTGATAAGCTTTTTCCGGTAACTGTTCTTGCCAATAGTTTCATCACTGGCAGAACAATTGACAACAATAAGTGCTCCTTCTCTTGCCGCCTCGATACTTGGCGGAACCGGAGACCACACATCCTCGCAAATTTCCGCAGACACCACCAGCTCATTCATACTGTCTGCCTGATAAAGAATCTGCGGACCAAACAGAAGCTCCTGTCCTTCAAATAAGATGTAACGTGCTTTTTTCGGTCCTTGACGGAACTGACGCATTTCATAGAATTCACCATAATTGGGCAGAAATGTCTTCGTGGTAAAGCCAAGAATCTGCCCGTCATTCAATGCCGCTGCCACATTGTAAAGCTCTCCTTCTACCGCAAGCGGCATTCCCACAAACACAAGACTTTCCATCCCTTCTGTCTGCTTTGCAATCTTCAGAATTGCTTTTTTTGCATCCTTCAGCAAAATATCCTGTGTAAATAAATCTCCGCAAGTATATCCGGTAATACAAAGTTCCGGAAATACAATGATTTTTGCCCCTGCGCTCTCCGTTTCTCTAAGCAGACGGCAAATCTGCTCACAATTATACCAGACATCTGCTACCCGGATATCCGGTGTCACTGCTGCGACTTTGATAAATCCATGCTTCATTTGATACACCTCTTATCTTTTTGCCTGTTTCAAGATTTCCTTTAATTCCTCTACACTGAATGTATAGGCTGTATTACAGAAATGACATTTGACCTCTACTTCTTTTCCTTCGTCTATCATTTCCTGAATATCCTTCTTACCAATACTGATAATCGCCTTTTCAATCCGTTCATGGGAACAGTTACACTGAAATGCTGCAGGCAGGGTATCTGTTACTACAACGTCCAGTCCCTCCAGCACATGTTCCAGCATCTGTTCCGGTGTACAGCCTTCATCCAGCATACTGGTAACAGAAGATATTTTCTTAATATTCTCTTCCAGTTTTGTCAGAACTTCATCCGTCACAAACGGCATGACCTGAACGATAAATCCTCCTGCGCAGCGCACTGTATTATCTTTGTTCATCAGCACACCAAGTCCTACTGAAGAAGGAACCTGTTCACTGTTTGCAAAATAATAAGTCAAGTCTTCGGCGATCTCACTGGTAACTAAAATAGTCTGTCCCACATAAGGCTCTTTTAAACCCATGTCTTTAATAATATTTAAAAGTCCGATTCCAATGGCACCGCCCACATCTAGTTTTCCATTCTTTGGCGGTAACATTACATCCGGGTTCTCAACATAACCTTTCACATTTCCATTGACATCCGCAGTCACGGTCAGCCCGCCAATCGGACCATCTCCTTTAATCTGAATCGTCAGTACATCGGAATCGTTCTTCATCATACTTCCCATCATGACACCTGCTGTCAAAAGTCGTCCAAGCGCTGCAGTTGCAACCGGACTTGTATTGTGTCTCTGCCTTGCTTCTTCTACTAAATTCTGCGTTGTTGCCGCAAATGCTCGAATCTGGCCCTCTCCTGCAGTTGCTCTTACAATATAATCTTTCATCTTATTCTCTCTCCAATTCATCTATTTTCCCTGTTCGCGGGCAACCATATAAATTCTCTCGCTTGTATCCGTAGGCTGTTCTCTCGTGAAGGCATCATAGGCTGTCACAAATTCCAGACCGGATTTTTTCACAAGCCGAATCATCTGTTCTAACGTATAAGCTCTTTGCAAATGTACTTCTTCAAACTTACGGTACAAATTTCCCTTTTCCTGTATAAATAAGGTCAACTCATATTCATTCATCTCTTCATCTTCATAATAATAATTATCCCAGATAAAACTGCATTCATCGCGCTTTTCTGCAATTGTCCGGTCTCCGAGCACCTTCTGGTATTTATACTTCGTATTAAAGTCAAAGATAAATATTCCTTTAGGGTCTAGGTAATTATTTACAAGCCGGAATACTTCTTCCAGTTCTTCCTCTTCTGTAATATAATTGACAGAATCGCAGACACTGACCACCGCACTTACCGTGCCGTACAATTCAAACTCTCTCATATCCTGCAGCAAATACAGAATATCATGTCCGGACTCATCACGCTTCTCCATGGCTATTTCCAGCATCTCTCCGGAATTATCTGCGCCAATCATATCATAACCTTTGGCTGCCAGAATTTCTGTCATACTACCTGTCCCACACCCTAGTTCCAGAACAAGTCCGTTTTTTACTCCATATTCTTCCAACAGTCCCGTCAAATATTCTCCCCATTCTTCATATGGGATATTATCCATGAATGTATCATAGACCTGTGCGAAACTTGTATATGCTTCCAACTATATTCTCCTTCCGTATTAAAAAACTCCTCAGATTGCTTTAAGCAGTCTGAGGGGTCCTTCTTCTATTTATCCTTCTGAGATCTCGGTCTCTTCATCCCAGACACAACATCTACCCTTATCTTCATGCTTGGCATAATAAAGCGCTCGATCTGCATGCCCCACAAGTTTTGACGTTACTTTCTCTCCATTTCCGCATAAAATCATTCCGGCGGTACAGCCTACTTTGATTTCTCCCGGAAGTTTCAATGCCTGAAAAGCATCACAAATCTCATTCCCTTTCTTCTGTGCAAGTGCCTTAGAAGACATTTTTTTCAAAACGATTACAAATTCATCACCGCCATAACGAGAAAGAATATCCCCATCACGGGTGTGGCTCTTTAAAACTCCGGCAAACATTTGCAACATCTTATCTCCCATTACATGTCCATAAGTATCATTGATTTTTTTCAAATCATCCAAATCAAAAATATACATTGCAACCGGATATTCATACTCCTGCAACTGATTTAATGCCGCTTGAAATCCCCTTCGGTTAAGAATTCCTGTCAGGAAATCCTGCGATGCCTCATCCCGCAGTCTCTGTTCCCTTTCACGGATGACATTGACTCCCAAAAGTCTTGCCACTCGCTTTCTCAAGCTGAACTCAGTATGTGGTTTGCATGCAAAATCATCTGCATCGAGCCGCATGGCCTCTTCTTCCATCCACGCATTCTGTGCAGCCGTTGCCAGTACAGGAATCTTCCATGAAGAATAATTTTCTCCCAAAGCTTCCAGAATCTTATGCGCACCTTGGTCAGGAATCGTCATGCTTAAGATAACCAGCACTATATTATGAATTCCATCTTCTATATAAGAAAATACTTCTTCTACATCGGAAGCTTCTAATATATGGTACTCTTTTCCAAGTGCCCGTCTGACAAGTGTGATATACGATTTTTCTTCGTCAATAAGAATAATACACCGTTTTCCAACTTTTTCGACAATTGACTTGAGCTCTGCGCCCTGTTCCAGTTCTTTTTCCTGCCGTTTCAGCATTTCTTCAAACTGATTACCAGGCATTGGTTTTGCAAAAAAATATCCCTGTACGTAATCACAGCCAATTTCTCTGAGACGCTCCAGCTGCTCTCTGGTTTCTACCCCTTCCGCTACAACACTCAAATTCATCCAACGTGCCAGTCCTACAATGAAACGCAGGATTCCCTGATCTACCGGCTTTGCTGTTTCGCTTTGGATAAACTTCATATCCAGCTTCAGGACATCCAGCTTCATCTGGTTCAGCATATTCAAAGAAGAATAACCACTTCCAAAATCATCCATTTCTATTACAAAGCCAAGTCTGCGCAGTTGATCTACAGTGGCAATAATCTGTGCCGCATTTTCTGTATATGCGCTCTCAGTAATTTCCAGATGGAGTTGTCTTGGTTCTATTTCATATTTTTCAACCAATTCCAACATCGTATCTGCCAAATCTACTTGATAAATATCGGCTCTTGATACATTGACCGACACAGGGTAAATCTTATACCCTTTCTGCTTCCATTCATGAAGAAGCCTGCAGGTTTTCTCCCATACATAACGGTCGAGCTGTGTAATAAATCCGTTCTTCTCAAACAACGGAATAAACTCTCCCGGTGAAACAAACCCAAGTTCCGGGTGATTCCAGCGCACCAGTGCCTCTGCACCGGCAAGCGAATCTTTATCCAGGTTATATTTCGGCTGGAAATACACCACAAACTGTTCTTCTTTCAGTGCATTCTCCATTACTTCTGTAATCGCCTGTTCCCGCAGCAACTTACTTCTCAAATTTTCATCATAAAATGCAAAACACTTATGATACTGTCCTTTGATCAAATCAGCCGCAAGGAATGCACGATCACACATATTTTCAATTGGGACTTCACGATTATTTACTTCATAAATACCCCACTTGATAATCAGATTATTATTTGCATTCGCCAGATTATTGATCTGGTCGGTCACACCCATATAAAGCTCTTCTGTATATTGCGGCCGTCTCTCACGAAGACAAAAAAATCGGTCTCCGCTTTGTCGTCCGCATATACCCTCATCCTTCACAATGTCCATCAAAAGTTTAGCCAGTTCCTGCAGAATATTATCCCCTGCTTTTACTCCAAATGCGTCATTAAATAATTTAAAATTCTCTATATTTGAGCAAATCACATCATATTCTTTTTCCGGATGCAATTTCAAAAGTTCTTTTGCTTTCTGATAAAAAAATTCCTTGCTATAAAGTCCGGTCAGATGGTCATACTGGAACTGATTGACCATCGCTGCCGTTTCTCTCAGCTTAATAATACTGGCAATTCTGTGGAGAATAACCTGTGGCCGGTATGGCTTTGCCACAAAATCAGTAGCACCGTGTGCTAAGGCACTCACTTCACTTTCTTCGCCCTCGCTCTGTGTCATAACAATGACAGGAATAATTGCAAGTTCAGGATCTGCCTTCACTCTGTCCAAAAATGTATATCCATCCATTACCGGCATAATTACGTCCAGTAGAACCAGGGCAATATCATCCTTGCCGGTCTGTAGAATATCCAATGCCTCCTGCCCGTTTTCCGCCTGAATAACCGCATATTGTTTTGATAAAATTGCACACAATATTTCGCGATTGATAGGATTGTCTTCCACAACCAATATCGTTTTTTGTGATATCATCCAACATTTCTCCTTTGTTCTCTCAAATCCTGGTACCTAATCTAATAATTCACGAATAGCAGAAACTGTAATGTTATAAGCCTTAGTAACTCCAGGCAGCATTTCTACTGCTTCTTTTGGCAATTCATCCGTTTCTTTTCTCAATACCTCCGTGATTTCTTCTGCATGCTTCTGTAAATTCAATAAGCCAAGATTCGCACAAACACCTTTTAACGTGTGTGCCGCCCGAAATGCCTGTTCCCTGTTCCCCTTCTCTACATATTCGCACAGTTCTGCATAACTTTCATCGTTCAGAAACTTTCCCAGAAACTTCACAATCAATGCATCTCCCGGTATTCTTCTGCTTACCTCTGTATAGCTGCCACCCATTTTCTCATAGCACCCTTCGATTGTCATATTTCCCCTCCATACCTACAGTTTTATTTCTGAAATTTTATCAAAAATTTTACATTTCATTCTATGGTACCTATTATAACATTTACTTTACATGTAATAAAGTGCGAATTCATTCAAATTTTATTGAATTTCGTCTTTACAAAACAAGAAAGATATCATTCAGAACTTCTTCCCCTGAAAAATATCTTTCTTGTATGATGCTTACTTCATTATTCTATTCGTTGCATTAAAATACAATTGCTGAAACCAGCGGAATCGTCACTACCGATAAAATAGTTGTAAGTGAAATTCCTTTTACCAGTGCCTCACACTCTTCTCTCTCAGGTTCTGCCAGCATTAATGTCATGCTCGCCACCGGTGTCGAGAGAATAATCATAAATGTTCCACAGAGAATCGTATTATCTATAACCTGTTTCAGCAGCAGCGTTCCTGCTATCGGAATGATAATCAGCTTAATCAAAGAAAAAATCAACAGTTTTACATCTAAGAATAACTCTTTGATTTTGATTTTCGTAAGTGAAATTCCCGTCACAATCATGCTCAATGGACCGGTCAGATTACCAAGTCCCTGAGAGCAAGTCTTTACAAACTGTGGCACCGGAATATGTCCGATATACAGTACTGCCGCTATCACGCAGGAAATTACTCCCACATTCAGAATTTTATCCCATGCAAACTTCTTTTCTGCCTTTTCTTCCTGTACTACCTGAACCCCATATGTATAAATCAGGATATTAAACGGCAGTAAAAACACCGCCGCATACAGAAGCGCATTGCTTCCATAAGTTGCTGATATCAGCGGGAATCCCATAAATGCCATATTATTGAAAAGAATCATCAATTTATACAGTGGAACATCCTTTTTTTCTACATGTAACAATTTGGGAAGAAACTGTGCCAGAAGTCCAAGCACTGCAAACATCCAGACAGCAACAGCGGCAGTGAAAATCAAATCAAGACCTTTGATTTCTCCTTCCCCATTTACCGCTGCTGAAATAACCAGCATAGGGTTGGCAATGTTCAAAACAATCCAGGAAAGCTTCGACCCGGCCTCTTCGTCCAGTTTTCCCTTCTTATAGGCAAAATAGCCAATCATCATATAGATGAAAAGCACAATCATCTGTTGTAAAAGTAACATTTATTCGACCACCTTAATCCAGCCTTCCGGTGCTTCGATTCTTCCCATCTGGATTCCTGTAAGTGTATCGTAGATCTTCTTGGTAACCGGTCCCATTTCATCCATTCCGCTTGGAAAACAGATTTCCTTTCCATGGTCAACAATCTTGCCAACCGGTGAAATAACTGCTGCTGTTCCACAAAGGCCACACTCGGCAAAATCTTTGACTTCGTCAAAGAATACTTCTCTTTCTTCTACTTCCATACCAAGGTATTCTTTTGCTACATATACAATAGAACGTCTTGTGATGGATGGAAGAATACTGTCTGATTTTGGAGTAACAAGCTTGCCATCTTTTGTTATAAAGATAAAGTTCGCTCCGCCGGTTTCTTCTACTTTCGTTCTGGTCGCAGCATCCAGATACATATTTTCTGCAAAACCTTCTTCATGTGCAGTTACAATTGCATGGAGGCTCATGGCATAGTTAAGACCTGCTTTAATATGTCCGGTTCCATGCGGTGCTGCACGGTCAAAGTCAGAAACTTTAATTGTAATCGGCTTTGCGCCGCCCTTGAAATATGGTCCAACCGGTGTTACAAACACACGGAACTGGTACTCATCTGCCGGTTTTACACCGATAACAGGGTTCGTTCCAAACATATAAGGACGGATATACAAGGTTGCTCCTGATCCATATGGCGGTACATAAGCTGCATTTGCCTTTACAACCTCCGTTACAGCTTCTACAAAACGTTCCTTTGGAAATGGCGGCATTTCCAGTCTCTTTGCAGAATCCATCATACGTTCTCCGTTTAAGTCCGGACGGAACATTACAATATGTCCATCTTCGGTAGTGTAAGCCTTTAATCCTTCAAATACCGTCTGTGCATACTGAAGAACTCCTGCACATTCACTGATTGTTACCATAGAATCTGATGTAAGTCCACCTTCATCCCATGCTCCATCTTTATAGTTTGATACATATCTCTGTTCTGTTTCGATATAGCCAAATCCGATATTTGACCAGTCAATTGGTTTTTTCTCCATTGTATTTCCTCCATTCTAATCGAGTCTAGTCGAATCAACTCAATTTTCTGCGTTTATTATAATACGCTTATTTTCAAAATTCAAGAGTGCACTCTGTTTTTTTATCTCTTAGGAAGAGTAACTGCTTCAATGCCGACTGTTCCGCCTCTTACTACCTCAATTGCCTGAAATTCATTGCGCAAAAGCTGCACAATTGCAGTATTTTTATGGGACGTATGAAGGGATTCCAGTAAAACTGTATCTCTGCCATAATCTCTCACACGCATCTGATAAGTCTGTGCAATCTGGAACAATTCTGTTTTATCCTCTGATGTACAGTTACGCACCTTAACAAACATAAGCTCCTGCATTACCACTGAAATTTCCGTAAAATCAATGACCTTGATAACCTCCACCATACGATTAAGCTGCTTTGTAATCTGTTCATAGGTTTCATCATCACACATGGTCGCAATTGTCATACGCGAAATGGTAGGGTCTTCTGTCGTTCCTACGGTCAGACTTTCCAAGTTATAGCACTTTGCGGCAAATAAGCCCGAAATCTTTGCAAGTACACCAACCTGATTTTCTACAAATAAAGAAATCCATCTTTTTCTCATCTTTACACCATTCCTTCCCTTAACCCATAATCATGTCTTCCAGAGTTCCGTTTGGTTTTACCATTGGCAATACCAGTTCTTCCGGATCAATCATAAATTCTATCAATGTAGGTACTTTGCACGCTCTGTTTTTCTTTGCCTGTTCAAAAGCAGGTTTGATTTCATCCATACTTTCTACACGGATTCCTTTTGCGCCATAGCTTTCTGCCAGTTTAATGAAATCCGGTGTGTATTTTGGCGGATGTTCCTCCCCGCGCCGGGTCGCTGCACCGGACTGCAAATCTGTCATGGCATATCGTTTTCCATAAAACAGCTTCTGCCACTGACGCACCATTCCAAGATATGTATTATTAAACACACATAAAATAAGCGGTAATTCTTCCAGTACAGCCGTCGCAAATTCCTGAATATTCATCTGCATACCACCATCTCCGGAAATGGCAATGACTGTCTTCTCCGGATTTCCTATCTGTGCTCCCACTGCACCTGGGAAACCAAATCCCATGGTTCCAAGACCACCTGACATAACCATCTGAGTTTTCTCATTTACCTCCAGATACTGGGAAGTAAACATCTGATGCTGACCCACGTCCGTTACTACAATCTTGTCATCATCCTTGAATACTTCATTTAATGCCTGAATGATATCCTGCGGCTGCATTACGGTATCTTTTCTCTTCATTTTAAGCGGGTGTTCCTCATCCCACGTTTTAATCTGCTTTAACCACTCCGGCTTTTCACACGGCTCCACATATTCCAGCAGACGGAGAATTGCCTCTTTTGCATCTGCAACAATCGGCACATCCACATGGATATTTCTGGAAATAGACGCTGTATCAATATCAATATGAACAATCTGTGCATTTGGCGCAAATTCATGGATTTTTCCGGTAATACGGTCATTAAAACGGGTTCCGATTGAAAACAGTAAATCGCAATGTTCCACAGCCATATTGGATGCATAAGCACCATGCATACCTAAATTTCCAATAAACAGCGTGTGTTCTGTAGGGATGGCACCCCTTCCCATAATCGTAGTAACCACTGGAACTCCCGTTTTCTCTGCAAGCTGCTTCATTTCTTCGTTTGCTCTTGCAATATTCACACCACCGCCAATCAAAAACAATGGTCTCTGTGCCTTATGAAGCATTTTTACTGCCTTTTTCAACTGTCCGATATGTACGGTCATAGGCGGCTTATATCCACGGATATGAACCGTGGCCGGATAATCCGGGCTTCCAAGCTCTGCCATCACATCTTTTGGCAAATCCACAAGCACCGGTCCCGGTCTTCCTGTACGGG
This sequence comes from uncultured Bariatricus sp., assembly GCA_934307065.1. GTDB lineage: Bacteria > Bacillota > Clostridia > Lachnospirales > Lachnospiraceae > Allocoprococcus. The sequence goes on from CAKRCD010000008.1 coordinate 64,090, forward strand.
CAATGTAGAATGCTTCTTTTACAATTCGTCCCAAATCCTCTCTGTTATATACGGTCACACCGTATTTGGTAATGCTCCTGGTAATTCCCACAATATCTACTTCCTGAAAGGCATCATTCCCAATCAGATTACGCGGAACCTGTCCGGTAAAACAAACCAATGGAACACTGTCATAGTTTGCTGTTGCAAGACCTGTGACCAGATTCGTTGCCCCTGGTCCACTTGTTACCAGACATACACCAACTTTACCGGTAGTTCTAGCATACGCATCTGCAGCATGAACCAGTGCCTGTTCATGTCTCGGCAGAATGACCTTTGTATAATCTTGTTTATAAATCTCATCGCTAAGGTCGATGGTACATGCTCCTGGATAACCAAATAATGTATCTACGCCTTCTTCTTTCAATGCCTTTACCAGCAATTTGTTTCCTGAAATCTTCTTCATAGCCTAACCTCCATCTTCATAATAGGTAAAAAAAGAACCCTAAGCTATTCACATAAATAGCTTAGGGCGAATCTCATCCGTGTTACCACCTAAATTCAAAGAATAACTCTTTGCACTCATCCAGCACTGGCAGAACATGCCTCTATGCTGCTCCCTTGTAACGTCGGGAATACGTCAAAGTCTACTAAGACAAACATGTCCGTTGGGTTTGCTGCTCAAAGGCTACTTCCATAACTTCCTCCCGGAGACTTCCACCTGCCGTCTCCTCTCTGTGCTTACAGAAACTATGTACTCCTCCTTATCATTGCCTTTTCCAATTTTATAATATTTTCTGAATGAATTGACATTATTATACTTGTGTATATTTTTCTTGTCAATGATTATTTTTCGCAAATGTGTTTGATTTATTTTACTCTTTCATATTTGCTAAATACATATTCCAAATCAAAATAGGTCTGTTCCTCTGTTTCCCCTGTAAGTTCCCACTCAGGGTCTTCATCCAGATTTGGAAAATAGGTGTCTGCTGCGTAAGCGTGGTCTATCTTCGTTACGAGAGCCGTATCACAATATGGCAGCATTGCTCGGTAAATACTTTCTCCACCAATCACATAAGTATCCCCATCATATTTTTTGCATTCTTCTACGGCCTCTTCTACACTATGGACCACAACTGCACCCTTTACCTGGTAATCCGGATTTGCTGATATCACTATATTCACGCGTTTTTGTAAAGGCTGCCCCTGCGGAAAGCTCTCCAGAGTCTTTCTTCCCATGACTACAATATTTCCCTTTGTTGTCTCCCGGAAAAACTTCATATCTGCCGGAATACTTACCAACAGTTTGTTATCCTTTCCGATTGCCCAGTTCTTATCTGCCGCTACAATAATATTCATGTTCTGTTTTCTCCTCTATATATGGTACATCTTATTCTGAACAACAAGAAACATGCTTTGCAGGTTTCTCATATTATCATGGATTCTTATACTGCCACCGGAATGTTCTTTATCTGCGGTCCTGTCACATAATTATCCAGACGCACATCGTCCGGGGTAAACTGATAGAAATCCTTGATTTCCGGATTCAGCCAGAAGGTCGGTGCCGGATGCTGTTCTCTGTTAATCAGTTCTTCCACCATCGGTATATGACGGTCATAAATGTGGGCATCTGCAATGACATGCACCAGTTCTCCCACTTCCATGTCACACACCTGTGCCAGCATATGCACCAGAACGGCATACTGGCATACATTCCAGTTATTTGCAGCAAGCACATCCTGTGAACGCTGATTGAGAATCGCATTCAAAGTGAGTTTTTCTTTTCCTTTTTCCTTGGTCACATTGAATGTCATGCTGTATGCGCACGGATACAGATTCATTTCATGCAAATCCTGGTGCACATAAATATTCGTCATAATACGTCTGCTGTATGGATTGTTCTTTAAATCATAAATGACACGGTCAATCTGATCCATCATACCTTCTTTATACTGGTGCTTCACACCCAGCTGATAACCATAAGCCTTCCCAATTGAGCCATTCTCATCTGCCCAGCTATCCCATATTTTCGGTTTCAGATCATGGATATTGTTGGACTTTCTCTGCCATATCCAGAGCAGCTCGTCTGTGCAGCTCTTAATTCCTGTTTTCCGGAGAGTAAGTGCCGGAAATTCTTTCTGTAAATGATATCGGTTCACCACACCAAATTTTTTTATTGTATAGGCAGGTGTTCCGTCTGCCCATTTTGGTCTTACCTTTTCTCCTTCTGTACTGGTTCCATTGTCAATAATATCTCTGCACATATCAACAAAAATTCTGTCTGCGTAACTCATAAAGCCCTCCTATGGTTCTGATATATTGTATAATACCCTTTCCAGCGTTTTTTCAAATGCCTCTACCTCTCGTTTTGTCATTCCAAGTGTCAGCATCTTGTCGCTTTTCTTGCGGTTTATTTCCATCTTTTTCTGAATGTCATAAGCTTTCTCCGTCAGATAAATATTTTTACAACGCTTGTCCAAACTTCCCGGTACCGAAAATATAAACCCTTTTTCTTCCAGTCTCTGCAAAAGTCCTGTCACGGTTGGATTCTTAAGACTTAGATGCCGTTCAATATCCCGCTGCGTAACCTCTTCCTCATTACTGTGAAACAGATAATCAAGAACTGCACACTGCGAAGAAGTAATTCCCAATGACTTCATCATACGATTCAGTTCTTTTTCGTAAACATTATTAATCTGTTTAATTAACAATCCTATGGTTCTTCTTTCTCTCACTGCGCAGCATCCTTTCTCTTATTGTTTTATAGCCTTTTTTCTTATGACTCTTTTTTATTCTATCACTTTTTTTTCTCTATTAAAAGAAGTTTTGGCAGAAGTTTCTTGACATCTTTTACAGACATGATAACATAGTATTATATGGACAGTAACAGCAATATAGAACCTGTCCGTTCTACTCTTTCCATAGTAGAATAACATACAGCGAAAGACAAGGAGAGAATACAAATGAATTGTCCTATTTGTAAGAATGAGCTTGAGATTAAGCAGAAAAAAGTCGGTGAGAACGCAGCCGGCGAAACTATTTATAACGAATTCGCCATTTGCCACAATTGTAAAAAGCAATGGAATTTAGATAAACAGCGTGCAAAGAAACAGGCTTCTGCCGAAAAAAAAGAACCTGAGAAAAAAGTAATTTCTGAAAAAGCGGAATCAGAAGTGAAAACTGTCGTATCTACAGAAGTAGAAGGTGCCCCGAAAGTTGCCCGTCCGAAGCAGAAACGGAAAGTGGAAGAGGGCACAGAACAGCCAGTCAGAAAGCGTAAAAAACGCCCGTCTGCACCAGAGGATGCTACAAAGCAGATGATAACAACAGTTCCTGCTGGCGATGCCCCTTCTTCTAATTCTGATTCTTCTACTGACCCTGAAGCGGTTAAACCTCGCAAAGTAAAGAAAAAACGGCCGGTAAACCCGGATGGTACTCCGGTACACCGCAAATCGGTTTCCGACCATCGTGGAGAAGACAGACCTGTACAGAAAAGTGGAGTACATAAAAACGAAGCAGGGGAACATCCTCGCAAGCCAAAGAAACGTCCTGTTTCTTCTGTAGCCGAAGATTATTCAAATGACTTCGTAGATTTTGACCGTGATGATGATTTTGAAGATATCGCTCCTGTAAAAGAAAGAGCTTCTTACTCCAACATTCCTCCAAAACACATTCGTGAAGCACGAGAAAAGGAAATGCGTGAGAACTACCAGAATATGCTGGAGGAGGATGACGAGGAGGCTGGTGGAGCACCGGTTGTATTAATTCTCATCATTATTATCATCCTGCTTGCAATCGCAGCATTTTGCGGATATTGGTTTATTTTAAGATAATTCATCCGACTCAAAACAGATAATCTAAACGGAAAATGACAGCACAAAAATCCTGCAAAGAACTGAGCTTTATCAGCATCAGAACTTTGCAGGATTTTTATGAATATCTCTCCATTTATGACAAATCAACCACCAATTCTATTTATGCACTTTTCTTGGTGCCAGCATTCGCATTCCATCTACAATGACATCATTTGGTTCAAAGATAATGCGCTTCTTCTCTCCATTTTGTATGACAATCATTTCATACTGTCTGCTATTTGTATTTCCAGAGCTGTAATCCTGTGCTTTTAATCCCTGATACATTTTCAGCTCTGCTTCGCCTCTTAATGCCATTACTTCCAAATCGTTGATTTCCATCTCAAAGACTTTCTTTCTGCGGGATTTGGACATAATCTTATCAATATCCAGATTTCCATTGATATATAAATATTCATATTCTACATTCAGACTGCGAAATACCCATACATCCACACCAATCATAATAAGGATACCCAGAAGCCATAACGGATTTCCCAGTGTCATAACAACCACTCCCAACGTAAAGACAATCAAAATAAACTTGATTCGATTATCTTTACCGGAAGACTGTTTCTTTAATAATTGCTCTGTATATATGTCACTCATAATAAACCTCCGAATTTAAGCTTCCTTTATCATACCACTTTTCCCATAAAAAGAAAACTCCTCTTTCGAGGAGTTTTCAATCATATCTAAACTCATATCTAAACTATATGTTGTTGGGTCAAAAGCCTGAGACTATGATACCGGTCTTACATCATACCCATTCCTGCTCCGCCTGCTGGCATTGCCGGAGTTTCTTCTTTGATATTAGCCACAACAGATTCTGTTGTAAGAAGTGAAGAAGCAACACTTGTTGCATTCTGAAGTGCACTTCTTGTAACCTTTGCCGGGTCAAGGATTCCAGCTTTTACCATGTCTACATATTCTTCTGTGTATGCATCAAAGCCATGACCTTCCTCAGATTCTTTGACTTTATTGATAATAACAGCACCTTCCAAACCTGCATTGGCAGCGATATGATAAAGTGGTGCTTCCAGAGCCTTCAATACCACATTGGCACCTGTCTTTTCATCTCCACTCAGAGAATCTGCAAGTTTCGCAACTTCTTTTGATGCATGAATGTAAGCAGAACCACCACCAGAAACAATACCTTCTTCTACTGCTGCTCTTGTAGCTGCAAGTGCATCTTCCATACGAAGTTTTGCTTCTTTCATTTCTGTTTCTGTAGCGGCACCTACACGGATGACCGCAACTCCACCTGCAAGTTTCGCAAGTCTTTCCTGTAATTTTTCTCTGTCAAAATCAGAAGTTGTTTCTTCGATCATTGCTTTGAGCTGTCCGACTCTTGCTGCAATATTATCTTTATCACCACAGCCATCTACAATAACTGTATTTTCTTTCTGAACTTTTACTGATTTTGCACGTCCGAGCTGTTCCAGAGTTACATCTCTTAATTCAAGGCCAAGTTCTTCTGAAATTACCTGTCCACCTGTAAGAATAGCAATATCTTCCAGCATTGCTTTTCTTCTGTCGCCATATCCTGGAGCTTTTACAGCAACTACATTGAAGGTTCCTCTTAATTTATTCACAATCAGTGTGGTAAGTGCTTCGCCTTCGATATCTTCTGCAATAATCAGAAGTCTTGCTCCAGACTGTACAATCTGTTCCAGTACAGGAAGGATATCCTGAATATTGGTAATCTTCTTGTCTGTAATTAAAATGTATGGATTATCGAGATTTGCTTCCATCTTTTCCATATCTGTGCACATATAAGCTGACAGATATCCACGGTCAAACTGCATACCTTCTACCAGATCCAGCTCTGTCTTCATTGTCTTGGATTCTTCGATTGTGATAACTCCATCATTGGAAACCTTTTCCATAGCGTCTGCTACCATTTCTCCAACTGCTTCATCGCCTGCTGAAATAGCTGCAACCTTAGCAATCTGATCTCTTCCTGTAACATTGCTGCTCATTCTCTTAATGGCTTCTACTGCACAATCAGTTGCTTTCTTCATTCCCTTACGAAGCACGATTGGATTCGCACCTGCTGCCAGGTTCTTCATTCCTTCATTCACCATAGCCTGTGCTAAAACAGTCGCTGTTGTGGTTCCATCACCAGCCACATCATTGGTCTTAGATGCAACTTCACGGATAAGCTGTGCGCCCATGTTCTCAAATGCATCTTCTAATTCAATTTCTTTTGCGATAGTTACACCATCATTGGTAATAAGTGGTGCTCCAAAGGATTTATCAAGAACAACGTTTCTTCCTTTTGGTCCAAGTGTTACTCTTACAGTATTAGCGAGCTGATTTACACCAGACTCTAATGCAGTTCTTGCGTCTGCTCCGAATTTAATTTCTTTTGCCATGTTTATCACCTCATCTGATTTATCTACTATTTAATAATTGCTAAAATATCACTCTGTTTTACAATAATGTAATCTTCTTTGTCCAATTCTACTTCTGTGCCTGCATACTTTGAGTAGATAACCTGATCTCCTACAGATACGCTCATAGTTACTTCTTTTCCATCTATCACTCCACCCGGACCTACTGCAACAACTTCGGCCTGCTGTGGTTTCTCTTTTGACTGCCCCGGAAGTACAATTCCTGACTTAGTAGTTTCTTCTGCTACTAACTGTTTTAATACAACTCTGTCACCTAATGGTTCTAATCTCATCGTAATTCCTCCTTAAAAGTTCAATATATTAGCACTCATTCTTTTTGAGTGCTAGTAGCTGATAGATATAAAATATCACTATGTATTGGATTTGTCAACACGACTTTTTTTATTTTATAATTACTTTATATTTCTTTCATAAAATCCGTTTATTATCTGCAAAACGACAATTTTCCCTGCGTGATTTCCATAACGGTCCACAATTTTTCCCACACACTGAACCTCTCCCGTCAATGTCTCAATCCGGCATTCATATATGGCATCCAGCGAAATACTGGTCATCTTTCCGGTTTCCATAAGCAGGTGAATTTGCTCTGTTTCCTTCTGGTATTCAATCACTGTACATTTATATAGGGTGGTGTCTAATTCCATTCCTTCTTTCAGACATTTTTCCATAATAATTACTGCTTTCTCTCCATCGTACATCCTGTCACAGCTCCCTTCTCTAATTTTATCCTTTATTTATTCTATTCCGTTAAGTCATACAGTTACTTCCGGCAGATTGAAAACAAGGGCATCAGATGTTTTCTGATACCCTTTTCTTTTGTTACTTATTCCGTTTTATTTCATTTTTTCTTTTTTGATTTTTTCCAGTTCTTTGAACACATAATCATTGACAACTTTGATATAGGTTCCTTTCATACCGGATGAACGGGATTCGATCACACCGGCACTTTCGAATTTGCGAAGCGCATTCACGATAACAGAACGTGTAATTCCAACCCGGTCTGCAATCTTGCTTGCAACAAGAATGCCTTCCATACCGTCCAACTCATCAAAAATGTGGACAATTGCTTCCAGTTCAGAGAAAGAAAGTGTACTAATCGCAGACTGTACAATCTGTTCTTTTCTTGTCTCTTCTGCATTCTCTTCATTTACAGAACGGAGCATCTCCAGGCCAACAACCGTTGTTCCATACTCGCTCAGGATAATATCATCAATTTCATAATCCTTATCCTTCTTGTAAAGGAACAAAGTACCCAGTCTTTCTCCGGCAATATCTATCGGAGCTGTAATTGCCTGATATCCTTCTACAATCCCAGGAGTAAATCCTAATGTCTCCAGATTTACATTCTCTCTTGTAGAAAGAATATTAAGCAGACGCTCGTTGAGCATCTCATCAATATGTCCACCAACTTCTCCACCAAGTAATTCTTTAATTTCAGCAAATCCAGGATATGCACTTGCACCTAACACTTTTCCTTTTTTACTGATTACCAATACGTTAGAAAGCAAAATTTCCGTAAGTACTTTACAGATATCGTTGAAAACAACTTTGCTCGAACTGTTATTGTGGAGTAACTTATTAATTTTTCTTGTCTTGTCTAATAACTGTACACTCATTTTTACCTCCATCACATTTTGAAAAAACTATTGTCCCAATAATCCGAACAACTACAAAAATATGAACAAAGTAATTTTATCACACAAATTTAGATAATTCAATGAATTTTTTTAATTTACTTATATTTTCAAATAATTTAATTTTTTACATATCCACAGGTTTCTTTACTGCAAACAAGTTTATTTCCTTTTTCCACCATATAGCTTCCGCATTTTGGACATTTCTCGGTACTTGGCTTCTGCCATGACATGAAATCACACTCCGGATTATTCTCACACCCATAGTATCTGCGGCCTTTTTTCGTCTTTCTGTAAACCACTTCTTTGCCGCATTTTGGGCAAGGAACACCCACTTTTTCCAGATATGGCTTTGTGTTCTTGCATTCCGGGAATCCCGGACATGCAAGGAATTTCCCATGAGGTCCATATTTGATAACCATGTTGCGCCCACATTCTTCGCAGACAACATCGGTCACTTCGTCTTCTATTTTTACGGCTTCTAGTTCTTTTTCTGCCTTTTCCACTGCTTCTTCCAAATCCGGATAGAAATTTCTGACAACTGTTTTCCAGTCAACCTTTCCTTCTGCCACACAGTCAAGGAGTCCTTCCATATTTGCCGTAAAATTCACATCTACGATACTTTCAAAGGAATGTTTCATCATGTTATTGACTACTTCCCCTAATTCTGTCAGATACAGATTCTTGTTTTCCTTTGCCACATAGCGTCTTGCTATGATGGTAGAAATCGTCGGTGCATAGGTACTTGGACGTCCGATTCCCAGCTCTTCCAGTATCTTAACCAGTCCGGCCTCCGTGTAATGTGCAGGTGGCTTTGTAAAATGCTGCTGATAATCGAAAGATTCTTTTTCCAGTACGGATGACGTATCCAGACTCTTTACCAGAACATTTGCCTTCTCTTTTTCTTCATCTGCATCTACATATACCTGACGGAAGCCTTCAAATATAATCTTGGAAGCTGCCACATGGAAACGGTAATCCCCGGCTCCGATTTTCACGGAAGTTGTCTCATATTTTGCAGCCTGCATTCTGCTTGCCACAAATCGTTTCCAGATAAGCTGATACAAACGAAACTGGTCTCTGCTCAGAGAATCCTTTACAGATGCCGGTGTTCTCGTTACATCCGACGGACGGATTGCTTCGTGGGCATCCTGAATATTCTTACCGTCATTCTTTGGTTTCGGCTGTCCCTCACCCACATATTCTTCACCATAGGTCTTTCCGATATACTCTCTTGCATACTGATCAGCCTCATCTGAAATACGCGTAGAGTCTGTACGAAGATAGGTGATGAGACCAACGGTTCCATTTCCCTTAATATCAATTCCTTCATATAATTGCTGTGCAATCCGCATGGTTTTGGATGTTGCAAAATTCAGTGCCTTTGATGCTTCCTGCTGCAAGGTACTGGTGGTAAACGGAAGAGGTGCTTTTCTTGTCCGCTCTCCACGCTTCACATCCAGAATCTGATACGCTTTACCTTCCAGATTTTTCAGAATTTCCTGCATTTCTTCTTCATTATGAATGGTAATCTTCTCGTCTTTCGTACCATCGAACTTCGCAGTCAGGAGTTTCTTTTCTCCCTGTACATGAAGATTTACATCAAAAGACCAGTATTCTTCCGGGATAAATGCGTTAATTTCTTCTTCCCGGTCTGCAATAATACGAAGTGCCACCGACTGCACACGACCTGCACTTAATCCTCTTTTTACCTTCTTCCAGAGCAGTGGACTGATTTTATATCCTACGATTCGGTCCAGAATTCTTCTCGCCTGCTGCGCATTTACCAGATTCATGTCAATTTCTCTGGCATTCTTCAGGGATGCCTTGACCGCACTCTTGGTAATCTCATTAAAACTGATACGATATACCTTCTTATCCTCAAGCTTAAGTGCTTTCATCAAATGCCAGGAAATTGCTTCTCCCTCGCGGTCAGGGTCAGTTGCCAGATACACTTTGTCTGCTTTTTTTACTTCCTTTCGCAGATTTGCCAATAATTCCCCTTTCCCACGAATCGTAATATATTTCGGTTCGTAATCATTTTCCGGGTCTACACCCAGCTGACTCTTAGGCAAATCCCGGACATGTCCCTGCGAAGCGATTACTGTATAATTACTTCCGAGAAATTTCTTCACAGTCTTCACTTTTGTAGGTGATTCCACGATTACAAGATAGTGTGCCATGTTTTTCCCTCCATCAAATTTCATCTATTTCAAATAAAAGCAAATAATCTTTTTACCATTTTTCTAATTCTTTTTGTCTGCCCCGTTCAGATACAGACCGACTAAACTATACAATATATTTTTCTTTCTTTCAAGCACTTTTTTATTTTGCTCTCCTTTTTTTGCATTTTCTTTTTTCGCACACAAACTGTATATACAATTCAAGAAGAGGAATAAAAATGTACCCTCGCATCTTTCAATGTTCAATAAACAAAGGAACTCCATATATTGAACATCCTTTCCTATACTCAATATATGGAGCTTTTCCAGACTCATGTATGTTTTATTTATTTCGGACAAAATAGTCCTTAGACACTTCCTTTATCATTCCTTTTAATTCTAAAGAAACCAGGATTCCTGCCAGTTCCTGTGGCAGGAATCCCGTTTTCTGTAAGAGTTCTTCTCTGCTTTTTGGTATGTAATCCAATTGCTCATACAGACCTTTTTCCCGCTTCTCTAACATAGCGTATTCATTTTCCTCTTTCTTACGTGCATTTTTCTTTCCGGCAAACTGTAAATGCAATTCTTCCAATAAATCATCTTCATCGATTAAAATTCCTGCACCTTGGCGTATCAGATAATGACATCCCCGGCTCAGACCGCTGTCTGCATTTCCCGGAAGTGCATACACATCCTTTCCCTGTTCCAGCGCCATATCTGCTGTAATTAAAGAACCACTCTTTTCCTTCGCTTCCATCACCAGAACTACATCGGCAAGTCCGCTTAAAATCCGGTTTCGGGCAGGAAAATTAGACGCAAAAGGCGCTGTTCCCGGTGGATATTCGCTGATCAGACCTCCGTCTGTCTGAATATCTTTATAAAGTCCACGGTGTTCTCTTGGATAACAGATATCCACTCCACACCCAAGTACTGCAAAAGTTGTACCTCCTGCATTTAATGCGCCCCGGTGTGCTGCACCGTCAATTCCTCTTGCCATTCCACTGATAATCTGTGCTCCACACTCCGCCAGCTTTTCAGCGAAACGCAAAGTCATAATTTCTCCGTAGTGACTGCAGTTTCTTGCTCCCACTATAGCAACGGACAGGGTCTCTTCTTTCGGCAGCTTTCCCTTCATCACAAGTCCAAATGGCATTCCTTTTAATTTCTTCAATCTGTCCGGGTATTCCGAATCAAATCTGGTAACGATACGAACTCCTCTCTCCTGCTGCTTTTCGTATTCCCATTTCCAGTCTTTTTCCGTTCTGCTTTCTTTGAGGTTCTTCCTTTCTTCCTCCGTCAGCCATTTTCCAACATCTGTCTTTTCTATCATCTCTTCTATATAAAAGAAATCTTTTCCTGTCAGTCCTTGTTCCCCAAGCAGGATTTTCTTCCGGTTTGATATGCCGCGTGTGCAAAACCACCAGTAATCATACCATTTTTCTTTTATCCCCTCTTCTATTTTGTTCTCTGTCCCGTTCTCCATCCTATTTCGCTCCCCAGTATTTTGCGTCTATCATGCGATACCCGATTGCCTCCGCAATATGCGCTTCACTAATCTGGTCAGCTTCTTCCAAATCCGCTATAGTTCTGGCTACTTTCAAAATTTTATGATAGCTTCTTGCTGTCAGATGTAAGGTTTCATATGCCTGCCGCATCATCCTCTCGCCAGATAAATTCAGTGCACAATACTCCCGTACTTCTTCCGGCTTCATCTGTGCATTGGTCTTTGTCCGGGTTCCACAAAACCTTTCCTTTTGTCTCTGTCTCGATATGGTTACCAGGTGGCGCATCTGCGCAGAAGTCGTTCCTGTCTGAACTTTCGTCAAATCTTCATATCGCACCTTAGGTGCCTCCACACAAAGGTCCATTCTGTCCAAAAGAGGGCGGCTGATTTTTCCGATATATCCCTGAATCTGGGCAGGACTGCAATAGCACTCTTTTCCAGGATAATTTCCGCACATACAGGGATTGGTAGCACCAATCAGCATAAAGTCTGCCGGAAAAACATAAGCTCCGTGTCCCCTCACAATACGGACACATTTTTCCTCTAAAGGCTGTCGCAGACCTTCTAAAACATTTTTACGAAATTCAGCAAGTTCATCCAGAAACAACACTCCGCCATGTGCCAGTGTAATTTCTCCGGGTCTTGGATAACTGCCACCACCAAGCAGTGCTGCTCTGGTAATGGTATGATGAACTTCACGAAAAGGTCTTCTTGTAATCAATGGATTGTCCTTCTGTAACTGTCCCACGGCACTGTAAATCTTGGTCAGCTCCATGCTTTCTTCCCAGGTAAGTTCCGGTAAAATCGTAGGAATCCGCTTTGCCATCATGGTTTTTCCGGCTCCCGGTGGGCCAATATACAACAGGTTATGGTTCCCTGCAACTGCCACCAAGGTTGCCCGTTTTATACCCTCCTGACCCTGAATTTCTCCGTAATCCACATCCGCTTCTATGAAATCTTTCTCTGCATTTTCCTCCTCTGTACCAGTGATTTCTTTTCCTTTAAGCCACTCACACACCTCTGTCAGATGTGCTGTTCCTATGGTCTGAATCTCCCGGTTTAATCTGCCTTCCCGCTCATTTTGTTTTGGCAGCACTACATATTTCAAATGGTGTTTTTCAGCCGCACATGTTACGGACAAAATTCCATCCACCGGACGGATTTCGCCATTTAATCCCAGTTCTCCGATAAAAAGTGTCTCCTGCAAACGTTTCACCGGAATCACTCCAAGAGCTGCAAGAATGGCAACTGCAATCGGCAGGTCAAATGCAGTTCCCCTCTTTCTCACATTTGCCGGGGATAGATTTACTACAATGCGTTTTGGCGGAATGGTATACCCGGCATTTCGGATGGCTGTCCGTACCCGTTCTGAAGCCTCTTTTACTTCCGACGAAAGATAACCAACCATCAAAAATACAGGCAGTCCATTACTCACATCTGCCTCTACACGCACCATTTCTGTCTGCAGTCCCTGTGCCCCTGCTGTCATTACTGTAAAATAACTCATAATCTTTCTCCTTTGCCTTTCCCGCAAAAGCCCAGATTATATTCCCTGTAAAATTATTTTTCTTAAATATTTCCTGATAAACTTGATGAATCATCTATTTGATTTGCTAAAAGAAAACCGAATCTTTTAGAGCATTAGAAGATAGCTTCTATCATAGACGCACGGACGGTATTTGTCAATGATTCTTCCATGTGGAAAAGCACAATTTTTTATTCCGCCACATACAGTATATTAATTTCATTCTGAGGTGTTTTCCTTGAAATCATTTCCTCCGCCCCTTACTGCGGAAGAAGAACGTTATTATATGCAACAATATACCCAGGGAAGTATGGAGGCCAGAAACATTCTGATTGAACGAAATCTGCGTCTCGTCACCCATATCATAAAAAAATATCAACATCTGGAAGAGGAACCGGAGGATTTAATCTCCATTGGATGCATCGGATTAATCAAAGCCATCACAACTTTTAATTCCGGGAAAAACACCCGTCTTGCCACCTACGCCTGCCGTTGTATTGAAAATGAAATTCTGATGATGCTCCGCACCAAAAAGAAAACCAGCAGGGAGACCTCCCTTTATGAGCCAATCGGAACAGACCGCGAGGGAAACGAAATCCAGCTCTACGACATTATCGAATCAGAAACAGAAGATGCCTTTACCACACTTCAACGCAAAGAAAACAGCATCCGTTTATATCGTACCATGGAGCAGATACTTTCTTCCAGAGAACGGCAGGTACTGAAAATGCGTTACGGGCTAAATGGGCTGCAATCCTATACCCAGAAAGAAATCGCAGAAAATCTTGGAATTTCCCGTTCTTATGTCTCCCGGATTGAAAAAAAGGCCATCGAAAAACTCCGGCCTTTTCTTCTCATGTAAATTTGATAAGGAGGACTTTCGTCCTCCTTTCACATTACGCCATCTCAGGTTCTTTCCGGCGTAAAATATCATATTTTTCTGCCATCTGTGATAATTTCACATACAGCTCCTGTTTTGGATGAGGTGCACTTTCCTGTTCCTCCCCCTCTGCATTTACAATCTTCTCTACCGTGACAAGAATATTATCTCCGTTCGGCTTCATAATCTCAATTTCTTCTCCTACAGAGAACTTATTGCGCTGTTCAATCCGAACCATACCGTCTTTGCATTCTTCCACAATTCCCAGATATGTGTACTCTTTAATATAGGTATTGCTGTCATAAATCTGGGCTTCCTCACTTGGTTTTCCGAAGAAGAAACCGGTTGTAAACTGCCGGTAAGTGCAATTGGAAATCTGTTCCAGATACCACGGCATATTTTTCTTATAAAGTTCCGGGTCTTCCAGATAATCGTCAATTGCCTTGCGATAAGTTCTGGCAACCGTTGCCACATATAAAGCGGTCTTCATTCTGCCTTCCACTTTCAGGCTGTCGATTCCGGCATCAATAATTTCCGGTATATGCTCAATCATGCACAAATCCTTGGAATTGAAAATGTAAGTGCCTCGCTCATTTTCGTAAACCGGCATATATTCTCCCGGCCTTGTTTCTTCTACCACTGCGTACTTCCATCTGCATGGATGGGTGCATGCTCCATGGTTCGCATCCCGCCCGGTAAAATAGTTACTGAGCAGACATCTTCCCGAATAAGAAATGCACATGGCGCCGTGGACAAAAGTCTCTATTTCCAAATCGTCCGGTATATGCGCGCGGATTTCTTTGATTTCACGCAAAGAAAGTTCTCTGGCAGACACCACCCTGCTTGCCCCTTGATGATACCAGAACATATAAGTTGCGTAATTGGTGTTATTCGCCTGGGTACTGATATGGCGCTCGATTTCCGGGCAGACTTCTTTTGCAATTTCAAACACACCCGGGTCTGCGATAATCAGTGCATCTGGTTTGATTTCTTTTAATTCTTCAAAATATTTCCGCACGCCTTCCAAATCATAGTTATGTGCAAGAATATTTGCTGTGACATATACTTTTACATCATGTTCGTGGGCAAATGCAATTCCTTCTTTCATGTCTTCCATAGAGAAGTTCTTTGCCTTTGCACGAAGTCCGAAGGCTTCTCCGCCAATATAGACAGCATCTGCTCCAAACACAACTGCTGTTTTTAATACTTCCAGGCTGCTTGCCGGAATCAGTAATTCAGGATGTCTCGCCATTGTTCTCCCTTTCTTTTCTTCTATCTTATTACTTTTATCAATATATCACTGTTATTTCTTAATGCTGAGTGCCACACCGTCTCCTAACGGTATGATGGATGTTTCCAACGCTTCATGGTGTTTTAATGTGTATAAATACTCCCGCATTCTGCTGTGAATGGTACGATCCCGCCTCTCCACCACAAAACGGGATTCGATAATTTCTCCATTTTGCAGCACATTATCCGAAACCAGGATTCCTTCCGGCGACAAAATCCGCAGTACTTCCGGCAGATATGCAATATACTGCCCTTTTGCCGCATCCATAAACACAAAATCGTAAGGACCTTCCAGTGTTTTCAACACTTCCATGGCATCCCCTTCGATTAAGGTAATCTGTGCTTCTTTTCCTGCCCGTTTAAAATTATTCCGGGCTATGGGAATCCGTTTGTCGTAATTCTCAATGGTGGTAATCCTGCAGTCTTCCGGCACATATTCACTCATTAAAATGGCGGAAAAGCCAACTGCCGCTCCCACCTCCAATATACGGAGTGGTTTTTTGATTCGGAGCAGTACCTTCAGAAAGCTCTGCATTTCCTTGCGGATAATCGGTACTCCGTCGTTTAAAGCTTCCTGTTCAATCTGTTCTAGTATTTCACTGTTCTCTGTCTCAAGTGAATGCAAATAATCCACCAGACGTTCTTCCACTATCACGATAAAATCTCCTGTTCTCTAAAATAGATTGCGCGCAGGCGCAATCTATTTTATTCTTATACGTCCATAATGATTGGTAAAATCATTGGTTTTCTCTTTGTTCTCTTCCAGATAAAATCATTCATGGTATCTTTAATTACCTGTTTGATTCTGCTCCAGTCCACATATCTGCCTGACAGACATTTTTCCACTGCTTCCTGAAGTACTTGTCTTGCTTCTTCCATCAAAAGTTCGGATTCACGCACATACACAAATCCTCTCGACACAATATCCGGTCCTGCAAGCAGCTGATTGCTTCCTTTTTCCAGTGTCAATACAACAATTAAGATTCCATCCTCTGCCAGATGCTGTCTGTCACGGAGTACAATATTTCCTACATCTCCGACGCCAAGACCATCCACCAGAATTTCACCGGTCTGTACTGACTCTACAATCTCTGCTTTTTCATCATCCAGTTCCAGTACATCCCCCGAATTCATCATAAAGATATGGTCATCCGGAATGCCAAGCTGTCTTGCAATCTCCGCATTTGCCTTTCTGTGGCGGAATTCACCATGCACCGGGATTGCATATTTTGGTTTAATCAGAGAATAAATTAACTTCAGTTCTTCCTGACACGCATGACCGGAAACATGGGCATCCTGGAAAATAACCTCTGCGCCCTTTTCAAACAGCTCATTGATGACATGAGAAACGGATTTTTCATTTCCCGGAATCGGGCTGGAGCTGAAAATAATCGTATCGGTAGGCTGAATCGAGATTTTACGGTGCACTCCCGCAGACATTCTGGACAGTGCTGCCATAGATTCTCCCTGGCTTCCAGTGGTAATAATGGTTGTGTTTTCCGGTGCATAATTCTTGAGCTGGTCAACATCAATCAGCGTATTCTCCGGCACCTGTAAATATCCGAGTTCAGAAGCAACGGAAATAATATTTACCATGCTCCGTCCTTCGACTACAACCTTGCGTCCATATTTATAAGATGTATTGATAATCTGCTGTACACGGTCTACGTTCGACGCAAAAGTTGCTACAATGATTCGTCTGTGATGATGTTCTGCAAACAAACGGTCGAAGGTCTTTCCAACTGTCTTTTCCGACTGTGTAAATCCGGCTCTTACTGCATTGGTACTGTCTGACATCAATGCAAGTACACCCTTCTTTCCGATTTCTGCAAATCTCTGTAAATCAATAGCATCGCCAAATACCGGTGTATAGTCTACTTTAAAGTCTCCTGTGTGCACTACAATTCCAGCCGGTGAATAAATGGCCAGTGCGGATGCGTCCTGAATACTATGGTTCGTCTTAATAAATTCAATACGGAACTTTCCAAGATTAATAGACTGTCCGTGGCGCACTACCTTGCGCTTTGTAGAGCGGAGCAGATTATGCTCTGCAAGCTTTTTATCAATAATTCCCATTGTCAGTTTCGTTGTGTAGATTGGCAGATTCATTTCCTTGAGAATGTATGGTAATGCTCCGATATGGTCTTCATGGCCATGGGTAATCACAAAACCTTTCACTTTCTCAATGTGATTCTTCAGATAGGTCACATCTGGAATTACCAGGTCTACTCCCGGCATATCTTCATCCGGGAATGCCAGTCCGCAATCCACGACAACAATACTGTCTTCATATTCAAAGGCAGTAATGTTCATTCCGATTTTTTCCAGACCTCCAAGCGGAATGATTCTCAATTTTGAATTGTTTTTTTGTTTCAAATTCACACCTCCACTATTTTTATATATGCTTCCGTACCTCTATATCGTAAAATGAGGAGCCTGAAAAGACAGGCTCCAACACCACTTTCCTACATCTGTCTTATGTTTTATGACTGTCCTTTCAGACTTCTACATCTCAATATCTACATCTTCCAGCAATTCTTCAAACACTTTCAGAAGCGCCTGTAATTCTACTTCGTCCTCCACAATCTCATAAAGACTTTCCTTGTCTTCCGGCTTGCTTAAGTCCTTCATGATCAGGCACTCGGCATCATCATCTTCTGAGTCAGTTACCAGCAAATAAGAAATTCCATTCACCTTTGTCTGCTCCAGAATGTAAAATTCTACTTCTTCATCATCAAACGTAAAAACCAGTTTTTCCTCTTTCATTCTTCTCACCTGTCTGTCCATTTTAAGATATCAGCGAGCGCGAATCCAGATATCCTTGCAAGATAAAAACAGCAGCAATCTGATCTACATACTGCTTTCTGTGCTCTCTCCTGATTCCCGTTTCCATTAATGTCCGCTCTGCCTCTACAGTAGTAAGACGCTCGTCCCACATCACGACTTCCAGCCCGGTCCGTCTCCGAAGCATCTCACCAAATTCTAACGCCTTCTCTGCACGTTCTCCAATATCGTTATTCATATGTTTTGGAAAACCGAGCACAAACTTCTCCACCTCATACTCCTTGGCAAGTGTCTCAATTCTTGCAAGTGTCTGGCGAAGTTTGTTCTCTGTTTTTCTTTCAATTGTCTCTACAGCCTGTGCGGTAATTCCAAGCGGGTCACTTACCGCTACACCTACCGTCTTCGTTCCGTAATCCAGTCCCATTATCCGCATACTACAGTGTTCCTACAATTCATGTTTAATATACGCTTTTAATAATTCTTCCACAATCTCGTCACGTTCCACCTTCATCACAAGGCTTCTCGCTCCATTGTAGCTGGTAATATATGTAGGGTCTCCGGACATAATATATCCCACAATCTGGTTTACCGGATTATAGCCCTTTTCAACCAAAGCGTTGTAAACAATTTCCAAAATATCTTTTGCCTGAATCTGTGGAGCGGCTTCTACTTTGAAAAATTGTGTGCTTGTTAAATCTTTCATCTTACGACCTCCAATACTTCCTTTCTATTTTAATATAATATGCTAAATAATTCAATGTATAATTTGTGAATTATCCATAAGCGTAATGGTCTTTATCTGGTTAATCCAGTTGTCCTCCGGCTCATCCCCACACGGATACATCATACGCAGATACTCTTTCGTGTGGCCTGTGGCATAACGGATTCCGTCCTTTTCCATAATCTCTTCAAAAAGAACTTCCACATCCTGTCCCATCCAAAGCTGTTCATACTTCTTCATTTTCTCCGCATTCATTTCCAGCATGATATTACTTCTTCTGGCCTTTTCCTGCTCGTCCACTTGATTCGGCATGGTAGCCGCACGGGTACCTTCTCTCTTGGAATATTTAAAAATATGAGTCTCATAGAAATCAATCCGGTCAACAAAATCCTTAGACTCCCGGAAATCTTCTTCTGTCTCTCCCGCAAACCCTACTATTACATCCGTAGTAAGTGCCGGATTTTTAAAGTATTTCCGAAGGATATGGCACTTTTCTTCGTATTCTGCCGCATCGTATCTCCGGTTCATCCGTTTTAAGGTTGCATCACATCCGCTCTGCAGTGACAAATGAAAATGTGGACATACCTTAGGCAGATTTGCCAGTGCCTCTGCAAATTCTTCCGTAATAATACGCGGTTCCAGTGAGCCAAGACGGATTCGTTCAATTCCCTCCACTTCATGTACCGCCCGGATAAGGGATAGTAAATCATCTGTCTCTCCATTTTCTTTCTCAAAATCAATTCCATAAGAGCTTAAGTGGATTCCCGTCAGTACAATTTCTTTGTATCCGTTTGCAGCCAGTGTTCTTACTTCTTCTACCACATCTTTTTTCGCACGGCTTCTCACTCTGCCTCTTGCGTATGGAATAATACAGTAAGTACAGAACTGGTTACATCCGTCCTGCACCTTCAAGTAAGCTCTGGTGTGTTCTGCGGTCCGTGATAAATGAAGGTCTTCATACTCATTTGTGTGGTTAATGTCAATCAGTTCCTGCACCTGTTTTTCCGGATGTTCTTGAAAATATGCATCCAGAATCTCAACGATGTTATTTTTCTTATTATTTCCTACGATAATGTCAACACCGTCTTCACTTTTTCCTGCGTTTCCAAGTGCCTGTACATAGCAGCCCGCTGCTACAACAACTGAATCCGGATTCTGTTTTCGTGCTTTATGAAGCATCTGTCTGGACTTCCGGTCCGCCATATTGGTAACCGAACAAGTGTTGATGATATAAACATCTGCCTCTTCATGGAAGGGAACTATCTCATATCCGTTCTTCTCCAGAAGTTCCTGCATTGCCTCTGTCTCATATGCATTTACCTTACATCCCAGGTTGTGTAACGCTGCCCGTTTCATAATTATGTCTCCTCTATGTTAAAATATGGTTAAATATATTTTTCCTCTTGTTTGTTCCTTGACTTTTCATCCTGAAAACTTTAATATTAATAGTAGAGTAGCGAATAATCAAGGAGGTCCAGTCCAATGAAAACTGTACAAATTTCTTTAAATTCTATCGATAAAGTGAAATCTTTTGTCAATCAGATTTCAAAATTTGATTTTGATTTTGATTTAGTATCTGGAAGATATGTCATCGATGCCAAATCCATTATGGGTATCTTCAGTTTAGATTTATCAAAGCCAATTAATTTAAATATTCATGCTGAAGAAGGCGAACTTGACAATGTTATGAAGGAAATCCAGCCATATCTGGTTTAAGTTCCAGCAGCTTTTCATTCTTCCTATACATAATGTTGTCGAATGTATCATGGATACCTTTTCAACAGATACAGATATTATAATTTGTAATTCAAATGGGGGACACGCTTTGTGTTCCCCATTTTTTATTTATTAGGAAAGTACTTTCCTAATAAATAAAAAACTCCGTGAGGATGCGCACTGCGGCGTACAAGGTAGATGTCGCAAGCGACCGCCGCAGGCGCCAGAATATGCCAAGGCACATTCTTATCAGGAAAGTACTTTCCTATTTGACTACAATCGTTTCTACGGTATCAATTGCCTTCTGGAATAATTCATCAATATTCTCAGCCAGTTTTTCCTCTGATTTGCGGATAACACCAATATTTGGTTTGGTAACCGGGTGTTTTGCAACAAAAATAGTACAGCAATCCTCATATGGCAGAATGGATGTCTCATAGGTGTTGATTCGCTCAGCCACTTCCACAATCTCCTGCTTGTCAAATCCAATCAGCGGACGGTAAACCGGAAGGGTACATACGTCATTGGTTGCCGCCAGACTGTGCATAGTCTGACTTGCTACCTGTCCAATGCTTTCTCCGGTAATCAGTCCCAGACAGTCATCTTCTTTTGCAAAATGCTCTGCAATACGCATCATATAACGACGCATAATAATCGTCAGTTCATCATGCGGGCATTTTTCATAAATATAAAGCTGAATATCTGTAAAATTAACCACATGAAGCTTGATTGGTCCTGTATATTTGGACACCAGTTTTGCCAGGTCTACTACCTTCTGTTTCGCGCGTTCACTGGTGTACGGTGGTGCATGAAAATAAGTTGCCTCGATTCCTACCCCACGCTTTGCAATCATATAACCGGCTACCGGACTGTCAATTCCACCGGATAACAACAGCATGGCTTTGCCATTGGTTCCAATCGGCATTCCTCCAGGTCCCGGAATAATTTCTGAATAAATATAAATTTCATCCCTGACTTCCACGTTAAGGAGTACATCCGGGTGATGTACATCCACACGGATTTCCGGAAATGCATCTAAAATCGCTTCTCCCAAATCGCAGTTGATTTCCATAGATTTCTTCGGATAAGTCTTTCTGGCACGTCTGGATTCCACTTTAAATGTAATCGCCTTGTCCGGATACATTTCATCCATATAAGCGACTACGTCCTTTTTCAGTTCTTCAAAACCTTTATCTTCGACTCTTACAACCGGACAGATTCCCACAATTCCAAAAACCTTTTTCAGTGCTTCGGTCACTTCGTCATTGTCATAAATGCCTTCGCAGTCCACATAGACACGGGCCTGTGACTTGTATACGTGGAAATCTCCTTCCACATCCTTTAATGCAAAACGAACCTGTTTTACCAGTGCATCTTCAAATAAATACCGGTTCTTTCCCTTGATTCCTATTTCACCATATTTTATCAGATAAGTTTGAAATTTCATGCTTTCCTCCTAATGACGTGTGTACTTTCTCAGCATAGGTACACAAGTGTATAATGTTTCCAATGTATAATCAATCTCTTCTTCGGTGGTAAATTCTGACATACTGAACCGCAAAGTCGCATCCAGATATTCTTTTCCTGCACCGATGCCCTTTAACACCCCGCTGATTGCCGGATGATTGGAAGCACAGGCTGAACCGGATGACACGTAAATTCCTTTATCCTCCAGTGTGTGAAGCAGTACTTCACTTCGGATTCCTGCAATTCCCACACTGATAATGTGTGGGGCACTTGTCTCATCTGTAAGACCGTGTACTGTCGTATGCTCTATTTTACTTACCCCTTCGATGAAACGCTGTTTCAGTGCTCTCATGTGAGCTACTTTATCCTCTAAATCTGTGTAAATTTCTTTCGCAGCCACACCGATTCCTGCAATGCCGGGTACATTTTCCGTACCGGAGCGCATATTTTTCTGCTGTTCTCCACCGAAAATAATCGGTTTCACTTTCGCCTTTTCATTAATATAAAGGAAGCCAATCCCTTTCGGTCCGTGAATCTTATGACCACTTACCGATAACATATCGATCCCCATTTTCTTCGGGTAAATCCGGTATTTACCAAATCCCTGTACCGCATCTACATGAAACAGAATATTCTTATTATAGGCTTTTACCATGCTGGCTGCTTCCGCAATCGGCTGAACGGAACCCACTTCGTTATTCACATACATAATGGAAACCAGAATGGTTTCTTCACAAAGTGCCGCCTGCAGTGCATCTAACTTTACTCTGCCGTATTCGTCTACCGGAAGATAAGTCACACGGTATCCTTCTTCCTCCTCCAGATAACGCATGGTGTTCAAAATTGCAGGATGTTCAATCGAAGTGGTAATCAGATGTTTTCCTGCCCGGTGGTTCGCTCTTGCCCCACCGATAAGTGCCAGGTTATCGCTTTCCGTTCCACCGGATGTGAAATAAATTTCTTTTTCCTGTACCTTCAGCAGACGTGCCAGAGTCTCTCTGGATTCTCTGACATAGCGTTCTGCTTCCACACCCTTTCTATGCATGGAGGATGGATTTCCATAATCCTCACATAACGTCTTTCCAACTATATCACGAACGCAGTCATATGCCTTTGTTGTCGCCGAATTGTCCAAATATACTTCCATTTTCTTCTCCCAAATCTTCTTTTTACTATCTTATGCTTTCATGGACGCACTGGCGCATATTCTATGACTCCAGTTCAAACATCAATATCGAAAGCATGGTAAATCCTGCAGTCTCTGTTCTAAGAATTCTTCTACCAAGCGTAACCGTATGTGCACCATCTGCCATAGCCTGTTCTACTTCTCCCCGCTCAAAGCCGCCTTCCGGTCCTATGAAAATTCCCACCGACTGCCCGGGCTGAATCTGATGGAGAAGCTGCTTTGTCTCAGTCATTCCTTCTGCAAGCTCATAAGGAAGAAGAACCACGTCCAGTTTCTTCGCCCTTTCCAGTGCTTCCTGATAGGAAACCACTTCGGATACTTTGGGAATCAGACTTCTTCCTGCCTGCTTTGCGGCACTTTCCGAAATGCTGTTCCAGCGCTCCACTTTCTTCGCCGCTTTCTTTGCATCCAGTTTGACTACGCACCGCTTCATGGCTACCGGAATCACTTCATAAGCACCAAGTTCTACAGCTTTCTGCACAATCAATTCCATCTTATCATTCTTCGGAAGCCCCTGAAACAGATACACCTTCGACTTTAATTCTGTATCCGCTTCTCTGGTTTCCAGAATCTTAAGTACCGCCTGGTCATCTTCATAAGCAGACACTTCACAAAGATATTTTTTATTATTTCCGTCACTGATTTCCACCTGTTCCCCGATTTTCATCCGGAGTACATTTTTCATATGGTTCACATCCTGGCCGGTCACATAAATTTCCGTTTCTCCAACCTGTTCCGGAATTACGAAAAAATGCTGCATCTTCTTACTCCTCTGCTTAATTCTTCCGTGCTGTCACAGAAACCCATTCGCCCTGATGTGTTACCTCCAGCACTTCCAATCCTGCCGCTTTCACTGCCTGGACAACCGTATTCTCTTTTTCTTCAATAATTCCACTTGTAATGTACACTGCACCTTTTTTCATCTGATTTACAATGACCGGTGTAAGCGGAACCAGAACTTCAGCCAGAATATTTGCTACGACAATATCGTATTTCTCATATCCAACCTTATCCTGTACCTCTTTATTATCAATGATATTTCCAATCATCACTTCATAGCGGTCGTTCGAAATTCCATTTACTTCCATATTTTCACGGGTTGCGTCAATGGCACATGGATCCAAATCTGTTCCTACGCTGTGTTTTGCACCCATCATCAGCGCAATCATCCCAAGAATACCGCTTCCGCAGCCCACATCTAAAATCATGGTATCTTCTTTCACGTACTTGCGAATCTGGCGGATACAAAGCTGTGTGGTCTCATGCTTTCCGGTTCCAAATGCAGTGCCCGGGTCAATGTGTACCACCATTTTTCCTTCGTCTTCCGGCTTGATTTCTTCCCAGGATGGAATTACCAGAATATCGTCAATGTAGAACTGGTGGAAATACTGTTTCCAGTTATTGACCCAGTCCACATCCTCGGTCTGAGATTCCTCAATTTCACCACTTCCCACTTCTACATAGGTGCGCATATCTTCCAATTCCGCACGGACATCTGCCAGTACTTTCTCCTTGTCATCCTCTTCTTCCAGATAGAAACTGATATAAGCCACTCCGTCATCCACATCGGTTTCCGGCAGAATATCTACAAACATCTGCTCCTTTTCTGCCTGAGTCATGGGAACCTTGTCTTCAATCTCAATCCCCTGAATCCCCAGATCCATCAACATACTGCTTACGATATCTTCTGCCTCTGTGGTCGTTTTTAATCTAAATTTATTCCATTTCATGTTTAAATTCCTCCAAATCATTACTTTTCAGTATATCAATTTCTGTCTGAAAGTGCAATGAAAACCTGCCTTTTCCCAAAGTGTTCCGTGAAAACAGTCTACTCTTTTCCAAGCAGATAATCTACAAACTGCTGTGCACATCTTCCGCTTAAGCCGCCATGATTCAGTTCCCATTTATTTGCTTCTAATAAGAGTTCCTCCTCCGGTATAGAAATGTGATTTCTCTCTGCCAGTGTCTGTACAATTTTCTGGAACTGCTTTTTGTCCGGTTTTCCATAATAAATGGTCACACCGAATCTTGCCACCAGGGACAGTTTCTCCTGAACGGTATCATTGGTATGCAATTCTTCGTCACGGTCCTGCTTATCTTTAAAGGTCTCCCGAATCAGATGTCTTCTGTTGGAAGTAGCATAAATCAGAATGTTATCCGGCTTCTTCTCCAGACCGCCTTCAATTACGGCTTTTAAATATTTATATTCAATTTCAAATTCTTCAAAAGAAAGATCATCCATATAAATGATAAATTTATAATTCCGGTTCTTAATCTGTGCAATCACATCATTCAGATTCTGGAACTGGTGCTTATACACCTCAATCATACGAAGCCCCTGGTCATAATACTGATTCAGGATTGCCTTGATAGAGGAAGATTTTCCTGTTCCTGCATCACCGAACAACAGACAGTTATTTGCACGCTTTCCTTTGACAAATGCCTCTGTATTGTCAATCAACTTCTGTTTTGCAAGCTCATATCCCACCAGATCATCCAGATGTACATGGGCAATCTTCGTAATCGGCACAATTTCTGTCTTTCCATCCACTTCTTCAATACGGAATGCCTTGTGGAGTCCGAATTTGCCAACCCCGAACTCTCCATAAAATTCTGTGGTAATCTGTTTAAATTCTTCTGCGGTTTCTGCCTGTTCCAGACGCCGGTTCAGTTCACAAATCCGGTCGCGAATCCGCTTGTTATACACACTGCCATGTGCCCCTGCCTGATGATAATTTTCGATGAATTTCAGGTTAGAAACCCCAAGACGTTCTTCCAGGCTCTTTAAATCATAGTTAAAAAATTCCCGAAAAATCGCAAAATCGTGAAGTGCCGCGTCATTAATGCTGCCCTCGGCAAATCCTGTGATCTCACAGGCTGTACTGTATGCATTTTCACTGTCAGCCAATAAAAAAGTAATATAATTATGCCAAAGATTTCCTTCAAACCCATGGCTTGCTGCCAGTTCTACCAGTCCATGAATCGTATCAAACCAGATTTCTCTTAATGTTTCCTCGTCATACTCCTCACTTCCTGCATATTTCATCAGCAACACCATGTTCTGAAGTAATTCTTCCTGTTCCATATTGCGATATAAAATCATTTCATTCATCCTCATCTTCAGCTTCCTCTCCCACTCTAATAATTTCCAAGTATTTTTAAGTTAAGTGCTTCTTCCCGCAATCCCCGAATTGCATTCTTCACAGCAGGATTGGCAAGATTTCCATCAAAATCCACAAAGAAACGATATTCAAACTTTCTGCCCTCTACCGGACGGGACTCAATCTTTGTCATATTCAAATCGTTATATATAAAATGAGACA
Organism: uncultured Bariatricus sp.; assembly: GCA_934307065.1. Lineage (GTDB taxonomy): Bacteria > Bacillota > Clostridia > Lachnospirales > Lachnospiraceae > Allocoprococcus. The sequence goes on from CAKRCD010000008.1 coordinate 90,529, forward strand.
ACAAACGGTAAAGGGATCCGCTTTCATGAGGAAGTTCAAAGCAAATACTAATCTTTCCTGCCTGTTTCAAAAAGATTTTCTGATTGGTAATTACAATAAAGCGGGTGGAATTATCTGACTCAAAATTAATCTTTCTGGCCAGAATCTGTAACCCGTAAAGTCTGGCTGCGTATTCACTGCACACCGCTGCCTGGGTCACATCCTCATCTTCCAGCACTTTCTTCGCCGCAACTGCTGTATTCGCCACACTAATCTGTCGCCACTTCGGATGCTTATCAAGATATTTTGCGGTCTGCATTAAACCCTGTGGATGGGAATAAACAGTCTGAATATCACGAATCGATGCATCCGGCAGACCGACCAGCATATGCTCAATCGGGATAATTACTTCACCTACAATATAATTTTCAAATTCCACCAGCAAATCATATACCTGGTCTACTGCTCCTGCTGAAGAATTTTCAATCGGAAGTACTGCATAATCAGCCGAACCTTCTTCAATCGCTTCCATGGCTTCCCGGAAAGTTCCCACATGGAAATTCTTCGTATCTTCCCCAAAATATTGCTTCATGGCAGCCTGACTGTAAGCACCCTCTACTCCCTGAAACACCACACGGACTCCTTCTGTTTCCAGCTTATCAAACCCGATAAACGGCAGCCGTCCAAGCGCTCCTTCTTCCATCAATTTCCGGTACTGCACTTTCCTGCTCATGGACATCAGCTGCTCATACAACTCACGTATGCCCTTCTTATTAAATTCTGTGGTCCCCTTTTCTATTACAGAATCTAATTTTTCTTTTTCGATTGCCTTGTCAAAAACACGCAGTCCGTTCTGGATTTTATAATCAGCCACCTGCTCACATACTTTCATCCGTTTCTCGTAAAGTGCAGTCATCTGATTATCAATTTCATCCAGTTCTTCCCGGAGTCTGTCCATCGTTTCCTCATCTATCGTTTCCATTTGATGTTCTCCTGTTTTTTCGCTTCTGTTTTTCTCATTAATTTTTTCGATGGCCGGCATACCATAAATGATATGTAGGTCTGCTGATCCCGGCTTAAAATTTGCCTCCGCCACCACCATAAGTCGAACCGGAAGAGGATTCATGGGTGCTGCTTCCCGATGAGTGCTCATTTTCTTTTGGCTTCGGAGTCCTTGTAACTACGTGATACAAATACATATCACGGTTTTCCGTAACGTTCAGACTGCCTCTCTTCACATAGCTGTTGGCTGCCGGTTGGAAACGTACCGTCCGAAGCTGTCCCTTCATACTGCCGACTACAATCAGTGCCAGCACAATTCCCATTATTATGCAGGCCGGAATCCAGAGACCGGAAAGTGGTTTTTGTGGAAGACTTCCATTATCATACGGCTCTCCATTTCTCGCCTGTGTAATAAATTTGTCACACAGTTCCGCATAAGTCTGAAAGGCTTCACTATAATTACCATCCGCCAAATCCGGCTTTATCTGTTCTCCTATGTACGCAATTCCTGCATCGGTAAATGCAGTGATGCCATATCCGTGAGTTGCAATATACCAGTCACGGTCTTCCATGCTGATAAGCAACAGAACTCCATCCTTATCCGAGCCATATCCAAAATTACAGTTCTCATAAACCCGTTCCGCATAATCACTGGCAGAATAACCATTTAATCCATCCACAGTAATCAGTGTCACATCCATCTTCTGACGCACACTGATTTCATCCAGCGTATCATTCAGAGCCTGTACTTCTTCATAAGAAAGAAGACCTGCTGAATCACTGACCCGGTAATATTCATCTGCAAATCCATCCTCCGCATAAACCGGAAGCGCCATGCCAAGGCACAGAAAAAGGGCAAACAGAATTGTCATTACTTTCTTTTTCATCCGTTTCCCTCCCTTACAATATTCCGATGAAATGCAGAATCCAGACCATGGCATACAGACCCACGCTGAATACTACCGATAATCCCAACGTCCATTTCGTCGCTGCCGCTTTATCCACCGGCAAGTCCCCAACGAATTTTCCTGTCTGTCCGTTCATGGCAAAGGTATATTGCTTTCCATTCCATGTGGTATTCAGCAGCCACACCGGATAAAGTGCATATTTTGCAGTTCCGTTTTTGAGCCTGATGCTGCTGTTCTCTGTTACAACGGTTTCATATCCTCGCACGGTTCCCGCAAATGCTTCTTCTGTCGATTCCTTCACGCGGGTATTTGCGCGCTCAATACTTTCTTCCGCACTTACATCATATTTATCTGCAAAATACCCTGCAAGATATGCGGTCTGGAAATCAACAGCTTCTTCAAAATTGTAGGGTTCAATAGATTCCATCAAATCATCTGCCATTTTCGAAGAACCATCTACCGGAACATGTTCAAATCCCACATTTCCGCCACGATATACCAGATAATAACTGGTATCCGTATAGTCATAATCCCGGTCACTCCAGAATCTCACTCTGGTTGCCCGGTATCTCACTCTTGCATCCGCATCTGTGTCAAACAGCCAGAACGGAACGTAAATTCCTTTGATTTCGTCAATATGATTCTGGTCTTTAAACACTTTCGGAAGCAGCTTTTTCCCGGATAAATGTCTTGCAAGCCCTGCTTTTGCTGCCTTTTTATCCAGTTTAAACGGAATTACCACATCCGGTTTTAACACGCCGGAAAGCTGTCCCATCATTACCACCGGATTGCCACAGAATGGGCAGGATGTTGCTGCTGTATTCGCATCGCCCACAATCTCTCCGCCACAGGATTTGCACACGAAAGTACGCAGTCCGTCTGTCTCGCCTTCCTGCCACTGTCCTCCTGCTTCCGTATGCCATTCCATGGTATCGTCCTGCTCATTTTGCAATTCGGCATCGTAATTCTTCAGTGTTTCCATCTCAAATTCTGTGTCACAATACGGACACTTCAATTTCTGGGCGGTACTGTCAAAAGTGATCGCACCGCCACAGCATGGACACTTATATTCTCGTAATTCTGCCATATCCCGTTCTCTCCTTTTTCTTCTCTGATACCCATAAACCAGATATCTGCAGAATGTCATGTTCGTAAAACAAATAAATCCGCTTTAATGATTACTCCGGTCTTTTTGCTCCACAATTCTGGCAAAATTTCCCTGTATTTATCGCTCCACAGGAGCAAGTCCATTCGGCTCCGGCAGGTTTTGGTGCTCCACATTCCGGGCAGAACTTTCCAGTTGAAACTGCTCCACAGGAACATTTCCAGCTATTCGCATCCGCCTGCCGTCCTGTCTGCTGCTGCATTCCCTGCTGTGCTGACTGTTGCTGCGCTGCCTGCTGCTGTGCCATGGTAAATAAATTCTGTGGATTTGCACCACCATTTGCATTCATGGCCATTCCCATACCCATGAATCCGGTCATAGCACCGGCACTGTTGGAAGCTGCTGATTTCATAGCCTCGGCCTGTGCTTCCACTAAAGTTGCAGCCGCCATAGAAGGATCTCGCATAACAGCGGTACGCTGTGCCTGTTTAATCATCTCAGCATCTTCTTCAGGAAGTGTCACGGAACCAAGTGCAATACTGACAATCTTAAGTCCCCTTGAAGCGCCCCATTTTTCAGAAAGTGCTTTATTCATCGCATCTTCCAATTCTGTATTGTGGCTTACTATCTGATTTGGACGCATTTCCATATCGGAAAGTCTGCCAAATGCCGGCTGAAGTGCACTGATAAATTCTGTTTTCAACTGCTTATCCAATTCATCTCTTGTATATTCGTTCGCCACATTTCCGCATACATTCGTATAGAAAATGAGCGGGTCTGCAATACGATAGGAATAAACTCCTGAACACCGTACCGACACATCAACATCCAGTCCAATCTTGGAATCCACCACACGGAATGGGATTGGATTCGGTGTTCCAAATTTATTGTCCGTCAGTTCTTTCGTATTAAAATAATACACTCTCTGGTCCTTGGCTGTGTCACCACCGAAGGAAAATCGTCTTCCAATCGTCTGAAAGGTTTCCTGAATACTGTCTCCCAAATTCCCGGCAAAAATGGATGGTTCGGTAGAGGTATCATAGGTAAATTCGCCCGGTTCCGCACAGGCTTCCACAATCTTTCCCTGATCCACAATCATCATACACTGCCCGTCTGCAACTGAAATGACACTTCCGTTAGAAATGATATTGTCATTTCCCTTATTATTTGCGAAGAAACCGGAAGTCTTCTTCTGTCCTCTTTTTACCATGACATCCGGGCTCATTGCCTCACAATAAAAATATTCCTTCCATTGGTCTGAGACTGTGCCTCTGACTGCATTTAATCCTGCTCTGATAAGTCCCATATAATTGACTCCTTTCACTTATGTTCCTGCTTAAAAATTCAAACAAATGTATAAATTTCATTTAGAAATATCAGCCATTCTTCCAACCTGTTTGTTATCTTTCTATTTTTATTGTGAATGACTGTTTTAAAAATGTCAAGACAAATAAACGTATCTATTATACAAAAACAGACAGGAAATACGACGTATCTGCTTTCCTGTCAGTTCTGTATTTTTGATGATTTAATTCTTCCCCTTTCGATGTCAGATTGCTTCCAGATAATCCTCTCTGGACTCTCCCAGTGATTCTCCACATTTCATTCGGTTCATCTCTCCAAAAATATGTTCGTATTTTTTCTATGATATCCTGCCGTTTTCCATTTCATACACCACATCTGCCACATTCATGGTGGATACTCTGTGGGATACCAGTACCACTGTTTTCTTTTCAGCTGATTCTTTCAGGGATTTCAAAATGATACCCTCATTTAAAGAATCCAAATTGGAGGTCGGCTCATCCATCAGAAGCAGTGGTGCATCATGGAGAAATGCTCTTGCGATACCGATTCGTTGCTTCTCGCCACCGGATAAGGTGTCTCCAAGTTCTCCGACTTCCGTATCATAGCCATTTGGCAGTGTCATAATGAAATCATGAATGGAGGCTTTCTTTGCCGCCTCTATAATCTCATTCCTTGAAGCTCCCAGTTTCGCAATGGCAATGTTGTTTGCGATGGAATCATGGAACAGATGGGTTTCCTGTGTCACATAGCTTTCCATATCCCGGAGATGCTTCGTTGGAATCTTTCTGACATCTGTACCGTCTACCGATACACTTCCTTCCTGCACATCCCAGAAACGCATCAAAAGTTTTAATAAGGTCGACTTACCAGAACCGCTTGCTCCGTGAATGCCGGTAATCTTGCCAGGTTCTAACTTCAAGGAATACTCATCAAAAATGGTTTCCTTACCATATGCAAAGGTTACATGCTCTGCTTCTGCTCCGGTGAATGTATGGCTTGCATCTGTTTTGGAATCTGCATTGTTTTTGGAATCTTCGTTAGTATCATTTTTATCGTCTTTATCACTGGAAATTTCGCCAGTTTCCACGTCCCCCGGTATTTCTTCTACCAGAGGTGTTTCTTCTAATAAGGAAAGTACACGTTCCCCACTGGCTAATGTCTGATTCAAGTTATTGGACAGACTGGATAAGGCAACCACCGGGCCAAAGGAACCCATCATGGCGATGGTACAAGTTAAGATTCCCTCGAATCCCATCTTACCTTTTGCATACAGCCAGATCGTCAGTGCCAACATGCCAAAAGATGCAAGCAGGATAACCATGTTTGTAAATGAACGCTGTGAGCCTTCCATTTTGCTTAATGACTCCTGCATTCCTGCAAGGTTTTTGGAACGCTCAGACATCTGCTCTTTTCTCTTTTCACCCTGTCCATACTGGATGGTCTCGTCCAGTCCACGTAAGGAATCCAGAACAAAACTGTTCAGTTCTCCGAAGTTTGTACGGAACTTCATTCCTTTCTGACTGCCACGTTTTCCATTCCACATCGGGATGGCAACACCGACAATCAGATAGGCTGCCAATGCCAGAAGTCCTGCCATCCAGTGGTATCTTCCAATGAAAAACACCATAATCAGAGAGGTCAGTGTGGCTATGGCAATCGGTGAAATGGTGTGTGCATAGAACACTTCCAGCAATTCGATATCGGTTGTAATAATCGAAATCAGGTTTCCCTTATCCCTTCCCTCTAACTTTGCAGGACATAGTTTTCTGAGTGCTGCAAAGACTTTATGACGGATAATGGCTAATAACTTAAACGCAATGAAATGGTTGCAGTACTGCTCTACATAATGTAAAACTCCACGTAACACTGCAATGACAATCATCACGGTAAGAATTGTCTTTACCGATGTAAATACCAGCCACATCTTGTCCACCGGAACAATCATTCCGGCTACCCCTGTCAGAAGTCCATGCACGATGACCTGTCCTGCCAGTATTGTCAGGAAGATTGCACACAAATACCCCAATGTTCCAAGGATAATTGCTGCCAGCATGATATGGAGCAGGGGTTTTACTAACCCGATCAGGCTTCCCATGATCTGAATGGCACTTCTTCGTTTTGTTGTATTCGTATTTTCACTCATTATGCCACTCCTCCTTTTCCATAGTTTTCCAGTGCCATCTGGCTTTCA